>CAKVOK010000001.1 GCA_934792465.1 uncultured Clostridia bacterium
CTGTTTTTAGGTGTGAAACCGAAGGTTTCACACAAATGGTTTCGCAAAACCATTTGTTCAGTAGACATTATTTATGTTCATAAGGCTGCCTCCTTTCAAAAGAAATACGGCTCTGCCATTGCAAAGCCGCTAATTATTTTATTTTTAATTCTTATCAGAACAGAGGTATTACTGAACCTGCGTATTTCTCTTCGATAAACGCTTTTACTTTGTCGCTCTTAAGAGCTTTTTCAAGAGCCTTTATATTCTCGTTGTTTTCGTTTCCTTCTTTAACAACCAAAATATTTGCGTATGTCTTTGCGGCTTCGGAATCCTGAGCCTCTATGGCAACAGCATCGCTTTTAACGTTAAGACCTGCCTGAATCGCATAGTTGCCGTTTATAACTGCCATGTCAACATCGTTCAAAGAACGTGCAAGCTGTGCTGCGTCGATTTCCTGAATGTCGAGGTTCATTTTGTTTTCGGCAATATCAATTTTTGTAGCTGTGAAGCCTGTGCCGTCTTTGAGCTTTATAAGTCCCTGTGCCTGGAGCAGCAGAAGCGCACGTGCTTCGTTTGTTCCGTCATTCGGAATAGCTATTTTAGCACCGTCTTTCAGCTCATCGAGAGTTTTTGTTTTTCCCGGATAAAGACCGAACGGCTCATAGTGTATTGCCGCAACCTCTACAAGATGTGTTTTGTTTTCTTTGTTAAAATCGTTAAGATATTGAATGTGCTGGAAATAGTTTGCGTCCAAATCGCCGTTTTCAACAGCTGTGTTAGGCTGAACGTAATCGTTAAATTCCTTAATCTGAAGGTCGATGCCCTCGTCTTTGAGTATTTCTTTCGCAACTTTTAATATCTCTGCGTGAGGTGTAACCGAAGCACCTATTTTAATTACCTTTGTTTCGGTTTTTTTGCCTGTGTCCGCATTGTCCTGCGTACCGCCGTTGCTGTTTCCGCAGCCGGAAAAACTCAATGCCAGAACCAATGCCGAAAATAATGCAACTAATTTTTTCATAATGTAATCTCCATTCCGCCGCCCTGTACGGCATAAATTTTTTATTTAAATCTCTTATCCCAGGGAAAACTGATAAGGGATTATTCCAAACTGTTTCAATGACTGCTGCCCGCAAATATCTGCATATAACAAATTGTTCGGGGTATTACTTTATACGCTTGTCGGTTCTTTTTGCAACAAACATACCTATTTCCTGAAGCAGCTGCACTATGATAACGAGAAGTACAACAGTGACAAGCATTATATCGTTCTGATAACGGTAATAACCGTAGTTAATGCCTATTGTTCCGAGTCCGCCGCCGCCTACGAAGCCTGCCATTGCCGAATAGCCGAGAATCGTTGTAACGGCGATTGCACTGCCGACTATGAGCGATGGCTTTGCTTCCGGAAGAAGCACTTTCATTACTATTTCAAAAGGTGAAGCGCCCATAGACTGCGCCGCTTCTATTACTCCGCCGTCAACCTCTTTTATCGAGGATTCCACCATTCTTGCTATGAACGGTGCGGCAGACACAACGAGCGGAACTATCGTAGCCGTAGAACCGAGGCTTGTACCTACAAGAAAGCGTGTAAACGGGATTATCGCAACCAAGAGTATTATAAACGGTACGGAACGCAAGAAGTTTATTACGAAACCCAATACCGCATTCACGGCCTTCATGGGTTTGATTCCGTTTTTGTCCGTAACGCTTAAGAGAACGCCGAGCGGAAGCCCGAGTATATACGCTATAAGTGCCGAAACAAGCGTCATATAGATTGTTTCGAGAGTTCCCTGCAAAAGGAGGTGTAAAATTTCAGAATTAAGCATTAAAATCTTCCTCCTTGTAATTAATATTTATTTTATCAAGATAAGATAAAATGCGTTTTTGTGAGCTTTCATCGTTCGGCAACTGCAAAACCATCTGTCCGAAAGCCTTGCCGTCAATATTTTTTGTATCCGCAAACAAAATATTCACGGGTGTTCGGCATTCGAGAGTCATATTTGAAATGACGGGTTCAAACGAGGATTCGCCGTCGAATACGATTCGTATTGTATGCTTGCCTTCAATACGCTTTACAGCTTCGCCTTTCGGCAGAATCAGCTGTTTTGCTATGTCCGAGGACGGATTTAAAAATACGTCTTTTACATTGCCCATTTCTACGATATGGCTTTTGTCTATTACGGCAACACGGTTGCATATTTTTTCAATAACGCTCATTTCATGCGTGATTACGATTATTGTTACGCCGAGCGTTTCGTTTATGCTTTGCAAAAGCTCCAGGATGGAAGCGGTTGTGTTCGGGTCGAGTGCGCTTGTCGCTTCATCGCACAAAAGAACCTGCGGCCTTGTTGCAAGTGCTCTGGCAATTGCAACACGCTGTTTCTGACCGCCGGAAAGCTGCGACGGATAGGATTTTTCTTTATCCGCAAGTCCGACAAGCTTCAAAAGCTCACGTGCACGCTTTACGGCATCATGCTTCGGAGTTCCGGCAATTTCGAGCGGAAAACATATGTTTTTCAGTGCCGTTCGCTGCTCCAATAGGTTGAAGTTTTGAAAAATCATTCCTATGGACTGCCGTGCTTCTCTCAGTTTTTTTGCGGAAAGACTGCCGAGTGTCATGCCGTTGAACACGACTTCGCCCGCCGTTGGCTGTTCGAGATAGTTTATACAGCGCACAAGCGTGCTTTTGCCTGCTCCGGAAAGACCTATAATACCGAATATTTCGCCCTTTTGTATATCCAGATTGATGTTGTCGAGGGCGGTTAAGCTGCCGTTTTTCGTTATGTATGTTTTATTCAGATTTTTAATTTTGATAATGTTTTCCATTTGCATCCTCCTTGTTATTTAGAGGTATAGTAAATTAATTGTATCATAAAAGCCTTTGTTTTTCAAGTATTTTCCCGAAATATTGCTCCGAAGAATTTCAAATTCGTAAATTTATACAAAAAAATAATAAATATGAATAGAATTTTTAATAACAATTTTTCTTGAAAATGTGGTAAAATATATATGTATATTTGTATAGGGGAGGACTTAATTGTGATGCATTTATATATCGGAAACGGAAAAGGAAAGACAACGGCCGCTATAGGGCTTGCGGTAAGAATGGCGGGCAGGGGCGGAAAGGTTCTGTTTATGCAATTTTTGAAAGACGGCACAAGCGGAGAAATTAGGGTGCTGAAAAAAATTGCCGAGGTGAAACACTGCTACAACAGCAGTAAATTTCTGTTTGAAATGGATTCGGCGGAAAGAGAGCAGGTTCGGGAGGATATTTTGAGTATGCTTGCCGATGTCGATGTATCGAAATACAATCTTATAGTAATGGACGAGGTTTTGGATTGTATTATAGAAAGATTGATTTCGGAAAGAGAGCTTTCAAAATTCTTTGAATCGAATGCGGAAATAGTTCTGACGGGTCGGAGTGCTTCCGAAAAAATGAAGGAAAGAGCCGATTATATTTCAGATATTGTGAATATAAAGCATCCGTTCAGCCGCGGCGTAAAGGCGAGAATGGGTATTGAATACTGATATTTTGAGGTTTTTGTCGGTTTTTTCGGAATGTGTATATAAAAAGTTGCTGTGCATATTTCACAATGAAACAATTCAACAATTGAGCCGCTGACGGAAATTTTTATAAAAACGTAGAATATTTTTTAAAATTGTTGACAAAGTGCGGTTCAGATGTTATAATATTGCTGTATAATAAAATGAGCATGGTTTTACATAATTAATATGAGATATGCTTAAAACGAATGTCCATCTTCCGCCGGAAAGGCGGAGAGATTACAATTGGATAAATAAAAAGAAAGAGGTAAAGAAAAATGAAAAAAATTGATTTGAGTAAGTACGGCATTTCCGGCACAACGGAAATTGTTTACAATCCTTCTTACGAAGTGCTTTTCGAGGAAGAAACAAAACCGAATCTTGAGGGTTTTGAAAAAGGTCAGGTAAGCGAACTCGGCGCAGTAAACGTTATGACGGGCGTATACACGGGACGCTCACCTAAAGATAAATTTATCGTTGTTGATGAAAATTCAAAAGAGAATGTTTGGTGGACATCTGACGAATATAAGAACGATAACCACCCTGCAACGGAGGAAGCTTGGAAAGCCGTTAAAGATATTGCAATCAAAGAGCTTTCGAACAAAAGACTTTTCGTTGTTGACGCATTCTGCGGCACAAACAAAGATACACGTATGGCAATACGTTTCATAGTTGAAGTTGCATGGCAGGCACATTTCGTAACGAATATGTTCATTAAGCCTACGGCAGAAGAACTCGAAACATTTGAACCTGATTTCGTTGTATACAACGCTTCAAAAGCAAAAGTTGAAAATTATAAAGAACTCGGATTGAATTCCGAAACAGCGGTAATGTTCAACATTACAAGCCGTGAACAGGTTATTGTAAACACATGGTACGGCGGAGAAATGAAAAAAGGTATGTTCTCCATGATGAACTACTACCTCCCGCTCAAAGGCATTGCTTCCATGCACTGCTCCGCAAACACGGATATGGACGGCAAAAACACAGCTATATTCTTCGGTCTTTCCGGTACGGGAAAAACAACGCTTTCGACAGACCCGAAACGTCTGCTTATCGGCGATGACGAACACGGCTGGGACGACAACGGTGTATTCAACTTTGAGGGCGGCTGCTATGCTAAGGTTATCAACCTTGACAAAGATTCCGAACCGGATATCTACAACGCTATCAAACGTGATGCACTTCTTGAAAACGTAACTCTCGATAAAGACGGCAAAATTGATTTTGACGACAAGAGCGTAACGGAAAATACACGTGTATCTTATCCGATAAATCACATAAAGAATATCGTTCGCCCTGTTTCGGCAGCTCCGGACGCTAAGAATGTAATCTTCCTTTCGGCAGACGCATTCGGCGTACTTCCTCCGGTATCTATCCTTACACCGGAACAGACGCAGTATTATTTCCTTTCGGGCTTCACGGCAAAGCTTGCAGGTACGGAACGCGGAATCACAGAACCCACACCGACATTCTCGGCTTGCTTCGGTCAGGCATTCCTCGAACTGCACCCGACAAAATATGCTGAAGAACTCGTTAAGAAAATGAAAAAGAGCGGCGCTAAAGCATATCTCGTAAACACAGGCTGGAACGGCACGGGCAAACGTATTTCCATAAAAGACACAAGAGGTATCATAGACGCTATATTAAACGGAGATATCGCAAACGCTCCGACAAAGAAAATACCTTTCTTCAACTTTGAAGTTCCGACAGAGCTTCCGGGCGTTGATAAGAACATTCTCGACCCGAGAGATACTTATGCAAATCCGTCGGATTGGGAAGAAAAAGCACTTGATTTGGCAGGAAGATTCATTAAGAACTTCGCTAAATATGAGGGTAATGAGGCAGGAAAAGCTTTGGTTTCCGCAGGTCCTCAGAAATAATTAGGTTTAATAATAAATTCAGACGGGCTGTCTTGTTGCAAGGCAGCCCGTTTTAAACAAAAGAAGATTTATAATAAGCTTGATTGTAAGTTTGGTTTTGTATTTTATATTTTCTGTCTGCGTAATAAAACCGCCGTAACACCTTGGTGTTGCGGCGGTTTTATTGATATGTTGTTATTCTTGTACGGCAGGTGTTTCCTCGGCTTTCGGTGTCGGAACCGCCTGTGTCGGCTGTGCCGACGGTGTATGAACTGCGTCCGGTTTGTCTGCAATCGCCGAAGAAGAAGCTTCCGCAGCTGCCGGACCTCTGCGCTGTACGCAGTTGACGGTCTTGTATCTGCTCTTTCCGAGATAATCGGTTTTTATGCATTTTCCGCCTTTGTAATAATGCTTGTATGTTTCTATGACATATCCCACTTTGCCTACCGTGTCGGTTACGACCTGCCCCGGCTTAAGCGCCGGGTCTTCCGTCACGATTGTTTCGTATCTGTTTGTTTCCTTTGTAATGTTTTCTATATCCACTTTGACGTCCGGATGCGGATTTTTGCCCAAAATGGAAACCGTAATGCCGGAATATGTGAATGTGGTTTTTATTTTTACGGGTTCGTTCGTGTTGTTTCTGAAACGGAAATCAAGCTCGCCGCTCGAAACGGTAGCATCCTGCCCCAGAGGAACATAATGCACAACAAGACTGTGGTTGTATCTTCTCGTCACTTCCAAATCAGCAAAAAGCACTGCCGAATAAAGTGTTGACGATACCTGGCATACGCCGCCGCCTACGTCCTGTTCTACCTTGCCGTTGTTGTATACATTTGCAACGGTGTAGCCGTTTGCTGTTGTTATCGGTTCGATATGTGCAAGATAGCGGAATTCTTCGTCCGGATTCAGAATAACTCCATTGATTTTTTCGGCGGCAAGGCGTACGTTGTTAAGACGTGCGGCGTTGCTGTCCGTAATCCTGGAAGTGTATGTCGAGAGCATTTCTTTGAAAAATGCGTCCGTATTAACTGAGGTTATTTCCGGTTTTAATACCGTAAGCTCAAAATAATACGGTTCGGTGCTGCCTTCGTTTTCGGCAATAACCTGTTTTAATGCTTCTTTGTCGAAGTCAAAACCGTTTTTGGCTTCCGTAATATACATTTTACCGTTTTCTTCTCGCGTGCCTGCGTTTTCGGCGGCACAAGCAACATTATCGTATATTTTGTTTACATCAAACGGTTCGGGGTCTTTTTCGGTTTCCGTAACATGGATTTTTCCGTTTTTACCCGAGTTTATAATGCTTTTAAGCTCTCGAACGGCTTTTTTGCCGTCCGCAGCACTTCCTCTTTTTCCGTTTTGAAACTTGATTTTGTTATCGTTCACGGCATACGAATTTTCAATTATCGGGTTTTCGACCGACTGAGAAATGTTGTTGAAATATTCGGTGAGCATAACCGTGTTAAGTTCAGGCTCGGCATAGAGGTTTTTGCCGTTGATTTTCAGCGACAGGGTTTTGAAGAAGTTGGATATTATATTTTTGTTTCTTCCGAGCTCGTATGCGTTTTCAACGGCCTTTTTTGTTTTGTATTCGGCTATGAGGTCGGCAGATGAAAACTCTGCCTGCGCATCGTTAAAATCGAAAGTAACGGTGAAATTTACATCTTTTAAGTGCTTGTTAAGCTTTTTTTCGGCTTCGGCTTTGCTCATGCCGCTTACGCTAAGACCGTTTATGCTGACGCCCTTTCTGATGCCGCTTCCGCTTACCGTAACGGACACAAATATGCACAAAAGTATAACGAGCAGAACAGCTCCGCCTATTATGTACGGCTTGTGCTTTTCAATTCTGCGCTTTGCCCTGCGCTCTTTATACGGATTTGTTTCTTCGTTTTGCAATTGATTCATCATATAATCCCCCACATTAAAGTTTTTCAATAATTACCGCAATCGGCGGACAGTTCGGTCTGTTTATATATTCATGAGATATAAGCAGATATTTTTTGAAATCTACCGTTTTAAGAAATTCGTAAACCGCATTTTTTTCATCAAATCCGGAATCGCCGCCGTAATATATCCCTATAGATACGATTCCGCCGGGCTGTAAAAGCTCAAGGCATTTGTTTATAGCACATATCGTGGTGTCGGCACGTGTTGCGATGCTGTGGTTGCCGCCCGGAAGATAGCCGAGATTGAACATTGCGGCACATATCGGTTCGGTTACATATTCGTCGATATGTTCATGCCCGGCATGAATCAGCGAAACTCTGTCCGAAAGTCCGTGCGATTCGATTAGCCTTTTCGTGTTTTCGACAGCGGCACTCTGAATGTCAAACGCCGTAACATGTCCGTTTTCTCCGGCAAGCTCCGCCAGGAAAAGCGTATCGTGTCCGTTGCCCATTGTGCAGTCAACGGCATTGCCGCCGCCCGACATGGCTTTTTCTGTATACATATGTGTAATACCGAGTGTATTTTCGGGAAGTATCATTTTTTTCCGCCCTTTTGAAATTGAAATTATACGTAATAATCCGTATAATTATAGTATACCATAGCATTGTTACAAAATCAAGAGCATTTTGTAACAATTACATTACAATATTGTATATAAACCGACAATATAATGCATAATAATGAAAAATACTTTGTCAATACCTCAAAACAATTAAAATTTCTCTCTCAAATGCCGTCAGGCACTTGACAAAATCCAAAATATATTATATAATTTACAGTGTATAATATTACAGTCATTAGATAAATCGCTTGCCGTGTCTTGTATCGATACGGAACGGCGGACAAAGGAGCCGGACATTATGCAAAACAATACTGTACTTATAGTTGATGATGATTATAATATATGCGACCTTGTAAGAATGTATCTCGAAAAAGAGGGATTCAAAACGGAAATAGCGACCGACGGAAAGGTTGCCATAGAAAAATTCAAATATATTTCTCCGCAGCTTATCGTGCTTGACCTTATGCTTCCGGGCATTGACGGACTTGAGGTGTGCAGAGAAATAAGAAAACAGAGCAGCGTGCCTATAATCATGCTGACGGCAAAGGATGATACACTTGATAAGGTGCTTGGCCTGGAAATGGGTGCCGATGACTATATGGCAAAGCCTTTTGAGCCGAGAGAGCTTGTCGCAAGAGTTAAAGCGGTTCTTAGAAGAAGCGCCGCATCCGACGATGCAAAAAAAGATGAGGTTACATATAACAATCTGGTTATAAACAAAACAAACTACGAACTTAAAATAAACGGCGAAACAATAGAAATGCCGCCGAAAGAGCTTGAGGTTTTATACTACCTCGCTTCAAATCCCGGCAAGGTCTTTACGCGCGACCAGCTGCTCGATGAAATATGGGGCTACGAATTTTACGGCGATTCGAGAACGGTTGATGTTCATATAAAAAGAATCCGTGAAAAAATCGAAAAATATGAGGATGGCTGGAGCCTTAAAACAGTTTGGGGCGTAGGCTACAAATTTGAGGTGAAATCGGGTGCGCAGTAAGATATTCAGATATTGCACGGTACTTATAATATGCTCGTTTTTAATGCTTGAATTAATGCTCAACATATTTCTTAATTCGTATATGACTTCAAAAATGTCTATACGTATGCGTACCGCCGTAGATGCTGTTGTGTCCGTAATTGAGAATAACATGGGTGCTTCTGTGGCATCTATGACAGCCGTTGTCGATTATTACGGCACGGCAAGCACATCGTATATCATTATATTTGATGAAAAAGGCAGCGTTAAAGTGGCTACAAGCTCGGTCTCAAATTACCTTTCGGGACATCAGCTGCCGAGTGAAATCACATCAAAAATACTTACGGGCAAGAGTATAAGCGAAGTAAGCAGATTTGAGGATATGTTCAAGGCGCAGGTGATAGTATGCGGGAAACCCGTTAAAAGCAATGACACTGTGGTCGGAGGCGTAATAGCGTTGCTGCCGCAGCCGCAGCTCGGACTGCTCAAATGGGAAATTCACAAATATTTTATTTGGGGAATGGCAATTGCTATAATATTTGCATTTATAATGGCATATATTATTTCGTTGCAGGTAACGAAACCGATACGGAAGATAAATGATGCGCTAAAAGAACTGGCGGTCGGCGAATTCAAGTCCGATTTAAAGCTGGAAGGAGATTTGAAACCGCTTTCCGATACGTTCAATGAAATGGCAACGGCAATCAAAAATTCCGACAGAGTGGGAAAAGAATTTCTCGCAAACGTGTCACACGAACTCAGAACGCCTATGACAACAATAACGGGATTTTTGCAGGGAATTGAGGACGGAACGATACCGAAAGAAAAGCATAAGGAATATATAAACCTCGTAATAAACGAGATGAAAAGGCTGACAAGGCTGACGAACGGACTTCTTGAAGTCGCAAGAATGGATATTCGCAAAGAGGAATTTACGACCGAATGTTTCGATATAAACGAGCTTATACGAATAACGCTGATAACTTTTGAAAGCCGTATAACGGAAAAAGAACTTGACGTCAGAATAGAGTTTGAACATGAAAAGCTTGTCGTTGAAGCAAACTGCGACGGCATAACACGTGTTATAACAAACCTTATTGATAACAGCGTAAAATTTGCAAACCGAGGAGGTTATATTCTGCTGAAAACGTCCGCACACGGCGAAAATGCGGTTATCAGCATAGAAAATTCCGGTGTGGGCATACCGGAGAATGATTTGGAATTTATTTTCGACAGATTCCATAAAAGCGACAAGTCGAGAAGTATGGATAAAAACGGTGTGGGTCTGGGACTTTATATAGTGAAAAATATAATAAAACAACACGGAAAACAAATCACGGCAGAAAGCGAAGAAGGCAAGTACGCAAGATTTACATTTACTTTAAAAAAGGCATAATACGAAAGGAACGGTGAATAATATGGCAATAAACATAAAAACCGAAAAAGGAGATATAAGAATATCAAACGATACGCTGATAAAGCTGATAGCGCACATAGCTACCGGCTGCTACGGCGTAATAGGGCTGACATCGGGAAACAACAGCAAAATTCTTGACGCCGGCAACATAACCACGCTTTCCAAAGGCATAAAAACAAAAGTTGAAAACGGCAAGCTTACAATCAATATGCATATTGCCACAACATACGGTATAAATGTGTATACCGTGAGTGAAAGCATACGAAACAATGTGAAATATCAGCTTGAAAATATAACCGGTGTAGAAGTCGGCAAAGTTAATATTTATGTGGAAACCATTATGGATATGGACTAACGGAGGATTTGCAATGGACAGTAAAACAGTTATAAATATGATAGTTTCCGCTGCCGGAAACCTGAGAATAAACAGAGATGAGATTGACAGATTGAACGTTTTCCCCGTTCCGGACGGAGATACGGGAAAAAATATGTCTATGACAATGGACGGTGCAGCAGCAGCCGTAGCCTCTTTTGAAGATATGCCGCCGATTAAAATATTTGAAAAGGTCGCATCAGCAACACTGAAATCGGCAAGAGGAAATTCAGGCGTTATTATGTCGCAGCTTTTCAGAGGAATTGCAAAGGGTCTTGCGGAAAAAGGCGAGATAGACGGAGAAACATTTGCATATGCATTGAGAAACGGTGCGCATACGGCGTATAATGCGGTAATGAAGCCTACGGAGGGAACTATTCTGACGGTCGCACGTGAGAGCGCAGAAGCGGCGGAGGCTGCCGCAAAGGAAAATCCCGATATAAAATACGTTGTGGACGAGGCTTTGCGTGTCGGACGGATTTCGCTTGAAAAAACCAAAGAAATATTACCGAAGCTCAAAGAAGCGGACGTCGTGGATTCCGGCGGTATGGGCTGGATTTGCGTACTGGAGGGTATGCGCAAGGCTTTGTACGGAGAAGTTATAGAAGAGCCTGTTTCAAAGCCGGTATCAGTGAGAGAGCAAACTCCGTCCGCAGAGGCGGAGGAAATAACTTTCGGTTACTGTACGGAATTTATTATCGAAAAATCGGATGAACATAAAAATGCGGAACACCTGCGCAAAGTCATCTCGAAAATAGGCGACTGTATGCTTGTTGTGGAGGATTTTGACGTTATAAAGGTGCATATCCATACGAACAATCCGGGAATTGTGCTTGAAGAAGCCGTAAAACTCGGAAGCCTTATTAATATTAAAATAGACAATATGCGCTATCAGCATAATGAGAATCTAAAACACGAAATGGAGCAGGAAACGGAAAAACCTGCGGAGGAGGCTAAGCCGAAACGTAAATATGCAATTATTGCCGTTTCGTCGGGCGACGGCTTCAACGAAATATTCCGGGAACTCGGCGTTACCGATATTATCGAAGGCGGTCAGACAATGAACCCCAGTGCCGGAGATATTGCGGAAGCCGTTGAACG
This sequence comes from uncultured Clostridia bacterium, assembly GCA_934792465.1. Lineage (GTDB taxonomy): Bacteria > Bacillota > Clostridia > RUG12999 > RUG12999 > CAKVOK01. Next base: position 11,761 of record CAKVOK010000001.1, read on the forward strand.
TGCCAATGCCGAGGAAGTGTTTGTGCTTCCGAATAACAAAAATATTATTCTGGCGTCAAATCAGGCGCAGCAGATAGCAAAATGTCATGTGATTCCCACAACAACCGTACCGCAGGGGATAGCTGCGGCGATAGCATATAATCCCGAAGAAACTGCGGAGAATAACGTATTGGCAATGACGGAAGCTGCCGAGTGCGTTAAAACCGGTGACGTAACATATGCGGTGCGTGACAGCGAATCAAACGGCATTACAATAAAGAAAGACGATATTATGGGTATTTGCGATACAGGCATAGTATATTCCGGTGCAGCTGTTGAGAGTGCGGTATTCAAAATACTTGAATCCTCATGCGATGAGGACAGTGCACTCATAACGGTTTATTACGGCGAGGAAGTAAAAGAAGCCGACGCAGAAAATATGTGCGAAAAAATCGAAGAAAAATATTCCGATATGGACGTATCTCTCGAATACGGCGGTCAACCCGTATATTATTACGTTATTTCGGTAGAATAATCAACAAAAGGATTTGATAACAGTGAAGCTTATTGCTGCTACAAATAATAAAAACAAAATAAGAGAGTTTAAAGAAATTCTTGCACCGCTCGGTTTTGAGATTTTAAGCATGAGCGAAACGGGCTTTGAGTCCGACCCGGAGGAAACGGGAACCACTTTTGAAGAAAATGCGGTAATCAAGGCGCAGGCTCTTGCGAAGCTTGCCGATATGCCCGTTCTTGCGGACGATTCCGGTCTGGAGGTAGACGCACTCGGCGGTGCGCCCGGAGTGTATTCGGCAAGATACGCTTCCGGCAGCGACCTCGACAGGATAAACAAATTACTTGAAAACATGAAAGGCAAGACAGACCGAAACGCACAGTTCACTTCGTGCGTTGCGGTTTGTTTCCCGAACGGAAAAATCATAACGGCGACGGGAATATGCAGAGGAACTATTGCGGAAAAGCCGGCAGGAAACGGCGGTTTCGGATATGACCCGATTTTTTATGTGGAACAATTCCGCAGGACATATGCGGAGCTTACTCCGGACGAAAAAAATTCCATGAGCCACAGAGGAAATGCGCTTAAACTCTTGCGTGAAAAGCTTGAAAAGGAAAATTTGACTTAAGGAGAACGTAATGGGTAAATTCAGCGGTATACTTTTTTGCAGCGATTTTGACGGAACTTTGGCTTCGGGCAAAGAAATTTCGGAGGAAAATATAAAGGCGATTAAATATTTTCAGAACGAGGGAGGTTTGTTCACCGTATCCACGGGGAGGTATCCGTCGTATATTTTGGAGCTTAAAGATAAATTTGTGCCGAATACGCACCTTATATGCCTTAACGGAACCGTTATCTGCGACAGCTCGCAAAATGCGCTGTATGAAAACAAAATCGGATATGCGGACGCAGCGGAGCTTTACGGATTTATAGAGAAAAACTGCGGTGGTTTGGAGCGCATACTCGTATATGAGCCGGACGGGACTCACGAAAATGAGAAACCGAACTGCGACCCATACAAAATGATTGCCGTAACAAACACACCGGAGGCTTGTCTGGAATTTAAGAAAAAAGTTTCGGAGCGGTTCGGGCATAAATACTTTATTTCCCGGAGCTGGCCGACAGGTCTGGAGCTTATAAATATCAGCGCAGGCAAGGACGTTTGCGTGAAATATCTGAAAAAAGAAGTCGGAGCGGATACTCTTATTTGTATAGGAGATTTTGAAAACGATACCGAAATGATTAAAGCGGCGGATATAGGCATCGCTGTTGAAAATGCACTTCCGTGCGTAAAATCCGTTGCGGACAGAATTACGAAAAATGATTACGGCTTGGCGATTGCCGAGGTTATTTACTCAATCTGACTACTGCCGAAAGGAGCAGGTTATGTTAATATCACTTACGATTTTTGCTGCGGTAATGCTTGCTTTTTCTGCCGCAGCCTTAAAAAAAGATATATTTGCGGAAAGAAAAATAAATTTTATTTATCTTTCCGTTGTACTGTTTATTGTGAAAATTTTGATTTCAACCTTTATCAGAGGGTATGAATCGGATTTGGGGTGTTTTTCCTCATGGTCCGATACCGTGTATACCGCCGGTATGGGGCAGTTTTATCAGACTGCCGGGTTTGCGGACTATCCGCCGGGCTATATATACGTTCTTTATGTGATTGCTTTCATAAAGAACCTGTTTTCCTTAGATTCTGCATCAACGGTGTATAATATTCTGCTGAAGCTTCCGGCAATAGCTGCCGATATGCTTTGCGCAGCGGTTATATATAAATTTGCGAGAGAAAAGACAAGCGAAAGCAAAAGTATAACGTTTGCGCTTCTCTTTGCGCTGAATCCTATGGTAATTTTAAATTCGAGCTGGTGGGGACAGGTGGACAGCGTTTTCACTCTGTTTGCCATTCTTGCGCTGATTTGCCTTTATAAAGATAAATGCGAGCTTTCTGCAGTGTTCTATGCGCTTGCATTGCTCATAAAACCGCAGGCACTGATAATATTCCCGGTATATCTTTTCTATATTTTCGGTCTTATCAAAGAGCGTAAGCTGAAAGGAGTCGGAAAAGCGGCTGTTTCCGCATTGTGCGGCGCAGCGGTATTCTTCCTGTTTGTTCTGCCGTTTTCGGGTGGTCGTCCCTTGAGCTGGGTATTCGAGCTTTATAAAAGCACGCTCGGTTCTTATGAATATGCTTCGCTCAATGCGCCGAATCTTTTCTCGGCATTCGGCGGAAACGCAGCCGGTGTTCATGAAAAATTCCTTTTCATGAGCTACAGCACATGGTCGTGGATTTTCATCTGCGCCGCTGTGGTTTTGAGCGGATTTATATATTTTAAACACGGCGGAATATTCCCGTGTGCTTCGGTGCTGCTTGCCGGCACATACGTATTTGGGGCAAAAATGCACGAACGCTATTTGTTCCCCGTAATTGCGTTTATCATATTATGCTATATATGTACAAACAGAAGAAAACTTGTTTATGCGCTTTTCGGATTTACCTTTGCGGCGTATGAGGCGACATCCTGGGTGCTTGCGCTTATTACGAAAACGGGAAATTCGTTTATTGCATCGAAAAGCCCGATGTTTATTCTGCTTTCGTTTTTGAGCCTTGCAAGCTTTGCGGTGCTGATATACTCGTTCTGCGGAAAAAATGAGAAAAAAGAAAAACCTGTGCGCAATGCGAAACCGATTGTGCGGATAAAGCATGAACGTGTTCGGTTCGACAGGAAAGACGCAATTATCTGTCTTGTGATTGCGGCGGTTTATGCGGCGGCGGAGTTTACGGCGCTCGGAAATACATATGCTCCGCAGACGTTTGAGGAGTTTTCGGACAAGCGCAGCGTTATACTTTCGCTCGATAAGACAGAAAATATAACGAGAATTACGGCATACAACGGCAGACTGCCGTTTGAGAAAGATTCCGAATACAATATTTCGTTTTCTGCGGACGGCAAAACTTTTAAAGATGCAGTGCCGTTCAGCCTGAAATCCGTATTTAAATGGGAAGTGCTTGACGTTAATGAATCCGCTCGGTATATCAAACTGGATTATCTGTACGGCGATTCCGTATATATCGGGGAAATCGGTGTGTTCAGCGGAAATGATAAGCTGAAATTCTCGTGCGCCGAAGCACCGAAGCTGTGTGATGAGCAGAAAACCGTTGCGTATGAATCAAGCTATATGAACGGAACGTATTTTGATGAAATATATCATGCAAGGACGGGATATGAATTTAACTGCGGTGCGGATATTTACGAATGGACGCATCCGCCGCTCGGCAAGATATTCATAGCGCTCGGAATAAAGCTTTTCGGTATGACTCCGTTCGGCTGGCGTTTTGCCGGCGCATTTTTCGGAGTGCTGATAATCCCCGTGATATATATATTCGCAAAGGAAATATTCAAGAGCCGCCGTGCTGCGGCACTTGCAGCAATTCTTCTGTCTGTGGATTTTATGCATTTTACGATGTCAAGAATTGCGACGATAGATTCGTTTGCATCGTTTTTCGCATTGCTGATGTTCCTGTTTATGTACAAATTCATGCAGACGGATTTAACGGAAATGCACAGTGTTTTGAAATACCTGTTCCTTACGGGACTTACGTTCGGGATAGGTATCGCCGTGAAGTGGACGTGCGTCTATTCCGGCGCAGGGCTTTTTGTGCTGTTTTTGATATACATGATAAGAGCGTACAAAATGCGTGAGCAATACGAAAATTATACAAAGAAAACCGTGAAAATTATTCTTTGCTGCGTATTGTATTTTGTAATTATTCCGGCGCTTGTTTACTGGGTTTCGTATATGCCGTACGCATTTTTGAAAAGCGGAAATGAGAAAATAACCGTTATGTTCAAGATACAAAAGGATATGCTTGAATATCATAAAAATCTTGATGCAACACATTTCTTCTCGTCTATGTGGTATCAATGGCCGATTATGTACAAGCCGATATGGTTCCTTTCCGAAACATATGCGGAACGGGGAACAATATCAAGTATATCCGCATTCGGAAATCCTGTAATATGGTGGACTTCGATATCAGCAGCTGCGGTGTTTGCGGCGATATTTATAAAGAAAGCGAGAAAAGGCGAGAATACGTCCGATTTGACGTTTTTGACGGTCGGCTGGCTTGCACAGTATCTGCCGTGGTTTTTCGTAACAAGAGTTGTATTTATATATCATTATTATAACAGCGTACCGTTTATAATTTTGATACTTGTATACGTAATAAAGCATTTGTACGATAATGCAAAAAGCAAAAAGCTTGCCGAATATTCGGTATATGCATTCACGGCTGCTGCAATAATAGCGTTTATCGCATTTTTCCCTGTCATATCGGGAATCCCGATGTCGCCGGCATATGCACGGGCACTGACATGGTTTCCGACATGGTATTTCGGAGGTTGAAAAAAGAAAGGATTTACAATGAAAAATATAATGTTTGATGTTGACGGAACAATATTTGATACAGGGGAGGGTGTAAGCGCTTCGATTCTGTATGCGCTTGAAAAAATGGGCGAAAAGCCGCTTCCTGCCGAAACTCTGCGCAAATTCATAGGGCCTCCGCTGATTGACGGATTCATGCAGTTCGCCGGGTTTTCGGAGGAAAAAGCGAATACCGCAATAGCGTACTACAGAGAAATTTATACTCCCAAAGGAGTATATATGGCGAAGCTTTACGATGGAATCGAAAGCTTATTTTCCGATTTGTACAATGCGGGAAAAAACCTCTTTGTTATAAGCAGCAAACCCACGGTGTTTGTGCAGAAGCTTTTCGCCAAATATAATATAGATAAATATTTCAAGGATATTGCCGAAGTGCGGTTTGATAACTGCGAAATTTCAAAAGCGGATTTGATTGAAAGCGTCATAAAAAAATATGGGCTTGATATATCAGATACCGTTATGATAGGCGACAGAAAATTTGATATTGACGGGGCAAAGGAAATCGGCGTCCGTTCGATAGGCGTTACATACGGTTTTGGGTCGAGGGACGAGCTGCTGCGCCACGGTGCGGATTTTATTGCCGATTCCGCAGAAGAAATCAAAAAATATATTTAACGCATCTGAAAGGAGGCTGCAACATGTTTAAAAAAAGTATCTTTGCATTATGTGTTTTTACATTGGTGTTATCTTCATGTACGATAATCAAGCCCGTAAGCGATACGGATGAAAAAGGAAACTATATTGTGCCGAAAAAGCAGCTGAAACTCACCGTATGGAATCCGGCGGATTTTGAGGAAAAGCAAATTTCCGACAAAGATGTCGTAGCGGATTGGCTCACCGAAAAAACCAATGTTACCGTATCGAAAATCTACGGAAACAACGGCAAGCTTTGGACAGACCGTCTTGCACAGCTTGTTATGGACGGTCAGCTGCCGAATATAGTAAATGCTTCGGGCGGCGAGGGTATGCTGCAATTTCTGAAGCTTGATAAAATCAAGAAAGTGTACAAGCTGACAGAAACCGAAATCAAGGAATACGCTCCGAATTTGTGGAAAAGAACTCCGAAAGAATATTGGGATTATCTGAAAAACAAGGACGGGGATATTATAGGTATTCCGTATGATTTGCCGATTGATGAGCCGAAAACACTGAAAGGCTGTTCGGACGATGAAAAAGCATATATAAAAAAATATGCGCAATACGAAAACGATATTTTCCCGCAGAAAGGTAAATGTCTGTGGATTCGTGACGATATTCTGAAAGACTTTTATCCGGAAGCAAAATCGTGGAAGGAGATAGCGGCACTGGAGGGAGAGTTTCTCGGCGACGAGCTGCTTGACATACCCATATCCGCAACGGAAGAATACATAGATTTTATGTACGGCATAGGTGAGAGGGAATATGCGGCACAGAACAACAAAAAGGTGTTCGCTTTCGGATATTGCGGAGAAAATGCCGCTTCCGACATAAATATGCTCGGAGCGGATATGTACGGATATAAGAATCGTGATTTGTTTACTTCTTGGAACGGCGATAAAATAAATCTTATGCTTGATGATGAAATTGTGATGTCGGCACTCAGAACGCAGAACAAAATGATTTACGACGGTATAATAAACGGCGAAAGCATAAACGATACGGAAAAAGAGTATATCGCAAAGGTTCTTAACGGTCAGTATGCGATTATCGCACCGAGCATCGGTGGAGAAGAAATAAATAAAATGCTTCGTGAGAACGGCAGAACATTCAGATATCGCCCGTTTCTGACAAATATAACGAGCGAATACGAGCCGTACAGAGAAAAGGACATCTGGGGCGGTGCAATATGTATTTTGAACAACCTGAGTGCGGCACAGGTTCACCAGCTTTTGAACTGGATAAACGTACGCTACAGCGATGAATTTGAATCCGTGAACAACTGGGGAACGAAAAAAATGTATACAGAAAACGATTCGGGAAAACGGCTTTTTAAAAATGACAGACTGAACAGATATTTCATACTCGGAGAAAAAAATGCAATTCAAAGCGAAAGCGAGCTATACGGTATTTCCGGAGGCGGAAGTCTTTTGAATATCCTGCCGTCGAAGGTCGGGAAATATACTCCGTCTGTGATGTATCAAAGCAGCTCTGCAAGTCTTAGTACGGAAAGCCGTCTTAGATTTTCTCCGGGCAGCGCACACGTTTCGGCGTTGCGGACGAAGCCTACGGCGGATATAACAAGCAGTATATATACCGGTATTCCGGAGGTAACGGAGTTTTTGACACGCAAGAACGAAATTGAAACGGAGGCAAAACGTATACTTCTTAAAGCACCGGAAGAATTTGATACGAAATGGACGGAATTTATCGGAAAGGTACATACGGTTACCGATATTTCCGCAATGGAAGAAAAAATGACAGCTGCGGTTAGGTAGACACGGGGATTTTTACTATGAAAAAATTATGGACATTATTTATTACCTTTGCCAAGATAGGGGCATTTACGTTCGGCGGCGGAATGGCTATGCTTGCCGTGCTTCAGGACGAAATAACCGAAAAGAGAAAATGGGCTGCTGCCGAGGAAATGCTGGATTATTATGCGATTGCACAGTGCACTCCCGGTGTTATCGCCGTGAATACGGCGACGTTTATAGGTACGAAGCAGGCAGGGATTGCCGGTGGAATTGCCGCAACCTTGGGCGTGGTATTTCCGTCCGTGATTGTAATAACTGTTATAGCGGCATTCCTCAGAAATTTTCTGGAATATGAAATTGTAAAGCATATTTTAAACGGAGTTAAAGTCGCTGTCGCCGTGATTATTGTCAATGCGCTGATTTCTCTCGGGAAGACGGCACTTACCGACAAAATCTGCATCGGCATAGCCGCTGTATCGTTTGTTTTGTCGGTCGTGTTTTCGGTTTCTCCGATATATACGGTGATTGCCGCCGCTGCTGCCGGAATACTCATAAAACGAGGTGAAAAAGCATGATTTATATAAAGCTTTTTTATGCGTTTTTCAAAACGGGACTTTTCGCTATCGGCGGGGGATTGGCAACGATACCGTTTTTGTATGAAATTGCCGATAAATACGGCTGGTTTGCGAGAGATTTTATAGGTACGATGGTAGCCGTGGCGGAATCCACGCCGGGGCCTATAGGAATAAATGCGGCAACATACGCCGGGTACACCGCCGCAGGTATGTTCGGCGGACTTGTTGCCACACTCGGAATTATTTGTCCGTCGATTATTATAATTATTATAATATCAAAAATACTTGATAAATTCAAAAACAGCAGAAGCGTCCAATCCGCATTTTACGGAATACGCCCTGCCGTTATGGGTATGATTGGTTCTGTATCGCTGGAAATGATACGTCTTGCCGTTTTTGCGGGAAACAAGCTCGGCATTAAAGAACTGGTTCTTTTTGTCGTACTCCTTGCGACATCAAACAAAATCAAGCTGCACCCGATTTTTTGGATTGTAATAGCCGGTGCAATAGGCGGTATCGCCGCATTCTGATGACCGTAATTAATGGGGCATTAGCAAAATGCACAGATCGCATAAAGCAATATTTTTCTAAAGCCCCAACACCCTCGTTAATTACGGCTTACATATTTTACACGCTTCGTAGCCTTTTGCGATGGCTTCGTCACGTGTACAATTCAGGTGAATTTTGTTTTCCTCACTCATTTTTGATACTGCTCTGCAATTCGCATAATGAAATTTTTTCGTATTGCCGTTGCATATATATTCGTGAGTTTCGGCAAGCGGCGGTGTGGTTGTTTCCGCTATCGGTTCTGCTGCGGACAGTTCGGTGCGGGCTTCTGCCGTCGGATTCGTCTGCACATTCTCGTTTTTTGATGTTTTAAAGCTTACTGTTTTTCCGTCGCTTACGGCTATTATATCGCCTTGCATATCCGTTCTGTATACCTTAACATCGGCGTCACGCAGACGGCTCAATGTGTCCTCCGTCGGGTGTCCGTACGAATTTTTACCTACCGATATTACGGCATATTTCGGCATCACCTCACGCAAAAACGGATATGTTGCCGAGTTTTTGCTGCCGTGGTGCCCCACCTTCAATACGGTTGCCGATATATCATATCCGGCATCCAAAATCTGTTGTTCCTCAATGCGTTCGGCATCGCCGGTGAACAAAAACGAGGTTTCGCCGTATATTACTTTCATTACTATAGAACCGTTGTTCCTGTCGTCCGCCGATTCGGTGACGGGACCGTAAAAATTTATTTTGCTGCTTGCAAAATCCATGCTTTCGCCGCATTTCGGGTGGCGTATTGTTATTTTCTGTTCAGCCGCTTTTTCCGTTATACTCCTGTATGCTCTCGTATCGGCAGGAGTTTCGGGAGCTAAGATGTTTTCTACCGTCATTTTCGCAAGCGGAGCGGAAAGACCGCCTATATGATCATCGTCGGCATGAGAACAAACGATATAATTCAATTTTTCGATATTCAGCTTCTTAAGATATGTATAAATAATGCTGCTGGCTTGCGGCTTTCCACCGTCAATCAGCATAGCTTCGGCATCACACAGCACAAGAGCCGCATCGCCCTGCCCCACGTCTATAAAATGCACTTCAAAGCGATTTTCTGCCGTGGTTGTGTTTTCATCAACGGGAAATTCATCGCTTGCAAACGGCTGCTTGGCTGTTTCTTTCCTGCATGATGACAAGCCGAAAAGCAGACACACGGATAATAATATATATAAAAATTTCTTTGCTTTCATTTGCTTTAGTCTCCTTTATGCTCTTGACATATTGCCAAAGCGGTATTATAATATAAGCAGGGAGGGAATAAAAATGTGGTTTGTGTTTGCATTGCTGTCGTCCGTATTTGCGGCGGCAACTTCCATATTCGCTAAAATAGGAATTGAAAATATCAATTCAAACTTGGCTACCGCAATCAGAACCGTTGTCGCCGGGATTTTTGCATGGGGCATAGTCTTTCTGACGAATAACGGAAAAGGTATTAATTCAATCAGCAGACGAAGCTGGATTTTTTTGATTTTATCCGGCATGGCAACGGGAATTTCGTGGTTGTTTTATTACAGAGCACTGCAGCTCGGAACAGCGTCAAAAGTTGCACCCGTTGACAAATTCAGTATAGTACTGACAGTGCTTATGGCATTCTTTTTTCTGCACGAACAGCTTACCCTTAAGACCGTTATCGGAATACTGCTTATAACGGCAGGTACATTCGTTATGATAATTTAATGACTGTTTCAATTGGGCTGCTGTCCCCGGCAGCTTGCTCGAACAGGGAATTAGTTTAAAAAAATGCGGTTTTCAGTTTCAGACACGGATTATCGGGATTTACGCCTGTCGAAAGGCACAAAAACTTGTTTTTGTCCGAATAAACCCGATAGGTTTCGCCTATCTCGATTTCGTCCGCCGGGACTGTGCAGCCGTTCAAGAAGCGTTCCGTTTGTCGGCTGTCCGCATAATATGCCTTATATCCTTGAAGAAGCTCTTCGGGCGGCACAATATATTTTTCGGGCGACCTTGCAAATTCTTCGAGGGTGACGCTGCCCGTAACTTTGAACTGCCCGGAAGCCGTTCTCTCCAACGACTGCATAACAGCGCCGCATCCCAAAATCTGACCGATGTCATGACAAACAGTTCGTATATATGTTCCCTTGGAACATTTTATATCAAGCACGGCGGTTTCGCCGTTGAAGTCTGAAATTTCTATATTATATACGGTTATTTTTCTCGGTTCCCGTTCTACCTCTATGCCTTTTCTTGCAAGGTTGCAGAGCTTTTTTCCGTTTATCTTTATTGCCGAATACATAGGCGGCAGCTGATATATCTCTCCTATGAGCTGCGAAACGGCTTCGGAAAATTCTTCAAACGATATGTTCGGTTCGGATTCAGTCAAGATGTTTCCCGTTGCGTCCTGCGTATCTGTTGTTATTCCAAGCCTTATAACGGCTTTGTATTCTTTGTTTGCTTCCGTTATGAATCCGGCAAGTTTTGTGCCTTTGCCTACGCATACGGGAAGCACGCCGCAGGCTTCGGGGTCGAGAGTGCCGGTATGCCCGACTTTTTTAATTCCGAGTATTCGTCTTACCTTGTATATTACATCGTGCGAGGTGATGCCGAGCGGCTTGTATATATTTACAATTCCGTCCATATATTAATTCTCCGTTCTTTAAACTAATTTTGCAGCCTGCTCCAAAAAGTGCCGTACCGCATTTTCAAACGAATCGTTTATGGTACAGCCTGCGGCATTTATATGGCCTCCGCCACCGAATATTTTGCATAAAGCGGCGGCATTTATATCTCTTACGGAGCGCACACTTACTTTCACTGTGGACTCGTCACGCTGTTTGAATAAAATACCGATTTTTGTCCCCTCTATATTCAATGCGTCGTTCACAAGACCGTTGAGCAAATCCTCATTTTGAGTATCCTCTTTTTTTACTGCGAGATAGTGAATATCACCGCCGTTTATCTCCTGCATCTGCGCCAGCAGCCGAACTTGGAGCTCGAAAGCTTCTTTCGTTTTCACATCAAAAATCATGTGATTTACATATCCCGCATCAACGTAATCTATAAGCTCGGCGAGCGAAAGCAATGTGTTTTTCGTTGTATTGGAATAGCGGCAACAGCCGGAATCCGTCATAATGCCTATATATACGGGTTCTGCAATCTTCTTTGTGAGCCGAATATTCATTATTTTAAACAAACGCTGCACTATTTCCGAAGCGGCAGCGGCAGCCGTATCCGTAAAATGATTTTCGCAAAGCGGCATATCTGTTATGTGGTGGTCGATAACTATTTTTTCTTTTGCGGCTTCAAAAAGCGGAGCACATTTTCCGCAACGTGAGAGTTCGCCGAAATCAAGACATATAACGCAGTCGGATTGAATGTTTTCATTATAAATCACAGGTGAAAACCCCATAAATTCAAAATCATGGCTTATCGGTTCTTCCAAAACGACATCAGTATTTACACCGATGCTTTCGAGTGCATATTTAAGTCCGAAGCTGCTGCCGTATGCGTCGCCGTCAGGATTCGTATGTGTAATTATCACTGCATTTTTCTGTTTTTTTAATATTTCGGCAATTTTGTTCAGCATGGATAAATTCCCCCTTTTATAAAATATACAGGAGTTGCAGAAAAATGATTTCATTTTACCGCAACTCCCGGTGGGGCTTTAGAAAAATAGTGCAGAATGGACAAACTGAGCAAAAGCAAGACAGCGTCCTTGCTTTTGGTAGCCGAAGATGTCAGGCAATCGGCGAAGTTTGTTCACAGCATAAAGCAATATTTATCTTGAAAATTCGTCCTAAAACGAATTTCAACATCTGTTTCTGTTATTTTTTTGTAATCCGTTGTTTTCCTTTAACCTTTGATGTTAGTATTTTTTTGCTTTATGCGGTCTGTACATTTTTATAAAGCCAATACGCATTATTTTTTCTTATCTATATCCGCAAGCACTTGCGCTATATGCGCACCGTATTCTATAGAAGTGTCGAGTACAAATGTAAATTCGGGTATATAGCGTATTGTGAGCTGTTTGCCTATTTCTCTGCGTATGAACCCCTTGGCGCTGTTCAGTCCTTTTATGGCGTCGTCCTTGTTTTCGCCCATAACGCTGACGAATACCTTTGCATATTTGAAATCTTTCGTCACATTCACAGATACTACGGACGTAAATTCCGGTATTCTGGGGTCTTTAAGACTGCGTATTATAGGCACGAGTTCACGTTTTATTTCTTCGGAAACTCTTTCCGTTCTGTCAAATCCCATAATAATTTTGCCTTTCCGGAACCGTAACAAAATGATGATTTTGTCTCAGCTCCATATCTTAACTTCTTTCTACTTCTTCCATTACAAATGCTTCTATAATGTCGCCCTCTTTCAGGTCGTTGAATTTTTCGATACTCAGACCGCATTCATAACCCTCGGCAACTTCTTTTACGTCGTCCTTGAAACGTTTGAGAGAACTCAAAAGTCCTTCATGAACGACTATACCGTCGCGAACAATTCTTACCTGGCTGTTTCTGCCGATTTTGCCGTCCGTTACATGGCAGCCGGCGATAGTTCCGACACCCGACACCTTGAACAGCTGACGGATTTCCGCATGACCGGTTACGGCTTCTTTAAATTCGGGAGCAAGCATACCTTTCATTGCGGCTTCTATTTCTTCGATGGCCTGGTAAATTATTCTGTACAGACGAACGTCTACTTTTTTGTCATGTGCAAATTCTACGGCACCGTTCGTAGGTCTTACGTTAAATCCTACTATGATTGCGTTTGAAGCATCGGCAAGCATAACGTCGGATTCGTTTACCGCACCTACGCCGCCGTGGATAATGTTTACACGTACTTCATCGTTGGAAAGCTTCTCAAGCGACTGTTTAACGGCTTCCACAGAACCTTGAACGTCAGCTTTTACGATGATGTTGAGGTCTTTAACCTCGCCGGAATTTATGCGGCTGAACAAATCGTCAAGTGATACGAGCTTTCTGGAGCTCTGCTGTTCTTCTTTGATTTTGAATTTTCTTGCTTCCACAACGTTCTTTGCCATTTTTTCGTTGTCAACGCAGTAGAATATATCTCCGCCCTCCGGCACGTCGGAAAGACCGAGTATTTCGACCGGAGTGGAAGGTGTTGCTTCCGTTACTTTTTTGCCTCTGTAATCCGTCATTGCACGGATTTTGCCTATTGCTGTTCCGGCAACGATTAAATCGCCTGTGTGGAGCGTACCGTTCTGAACAAGCACGGTTGCCACGCTTCCTTTTGCACGGTCGAGTCTTGATTCTATTACAGTACCCTTTGCTTTTCTGTTCGGGTTCGCTTTGAGCTCTTTAATATCTGCAACGAGTATAACCATTTCGAGGAGAGTGTCTATGCCCTCGCCGGTATGAGCAGATACGGGAACGCAGATTGTATCTCCGCCCCAATCCTCCGGAACAAGGTCATACTGTGCAAGCTCCTGCATTACACGTTCCGGACTTGCACCCTGGCGGTCGATTTTGTTTATGGCAACGATTGTCGTAACACCTGCCGCTTTAGCGTGGTTTATAGCCTCGACAGTCTGCGGCATAACACCGTCATCTGCGGCAACTACGAGTATTGCAATATCCGTCACCTGTGCGCCTCTGGCACGCATAGCCGTGAACGCTTCGTGTCCCGGTGTGTCGAGGAACGTTATTATTCTGTCATTTACGGTAACGCTGTATGCACCGATGTGCTGGGTAATTCCGCCTGCTTCGGTAGCCGTTACGTGGCTGCTTCTTATTCTGTCCAAAAGTGATGTTTTACCGTGGTCAACGTGACCCATAACGACAACTACAGGCGGACGGGGAAGAAGATTCTCCGGAGCGTCGGGAACATCGTTGAAAAGAATATCTTCGTCCGTAACTATGATTTCTTTTTCGACTTCTGCGCCGAGTTCTTCGGCAATCAGCGAAGCGGTATCAAAATCTATGGTATCGTTGATTCCTGCCATTGTGCCGAGCATCATCAGATTTTTGATTATTTCGGCGGCGGCTTTTTTCAGCCTTTCTGCAAGCTCGCCGACGGTGATTTCGTCCGGAATAAGTACGTGGAGTTTTTCTTTTTTCTCTTTTGCCGGCTGTTTTTTCAGCTTATCGAGATTTTCTTTTTTCTCCTTTGGTTTTTTATTGTTCTGTTTTTTTATTTTCTGCTTTTTGGTAGTCTTGTCGTCAACCTCCGGCAGTATTTCCTGAAGCCTGGATTCTTCCTCGAATTTTTGCAGGTCAACGGCGTTTGCACGCGTGTCTACATGACGTTTTTCGCGAGGAACTTCGATTTTTTCTTTTTCATCTTCCGGTTTCTGCTCTTCGGCTTTTTCTGCTTTCGGCTTCTTATCTTCCTTTTTGATTTTTTCTTTTTTAACAATAGGTGTTCCGTCATCGTATTTCTTTGTTATTGCGTCAAATACGATGTTCAGCTGATCATCGTCCAAACTGCTTGAACTCACCTTTTTTTCTATTCCGCATTCCTTTACGATTGCCAAAAGTTCTTTTGGAGCGAGTTCAAAGCTTTTGGCAAGCTCACTGATTTTGATTTTTGTCATATACCAATACCTCCATATCCTTAATACAGTCAAACATACCTTTTGCAAATCCGCTGTCGGTTATGGCTATAACGGATTTTTCTTTCAGCCCGACGGCTTCGCCGAGTTCAAATTTATCACTGCAAAATATATATCCGGCATTCTGTCTTTCGCATAGATTAACGAATTTCGATTTTGTACTTTCGCCCGAATTTTCGGCTATAATCACAAGACAGCTTTTATTATGTTTTATGGCCTTTTCGGCAGCACCCGCACCGAGTGCACATTTGCCCGCATTGCGTGCCAGCCCCAAAAGCCTTTTCATCTTATCATTCATTTATATACTCCTTAAGAGAATTGTATATTTCGCGGGAAACGTTTTTCTTGAAGGCACGCGCCGCTCTGTGCTGCTTTTCGGCAAGCAAAATACATTCTTCCGATTTGCATACGTAACAGCCTCTGCCGGGAAGATTCCCGTTTATGTCGAGCCGAACATCTCCGTCTTTTGACAGTACAATTCGCAAAAGCTCTGATTTTTCATGCATTTTTGAGCATGAAATACATTTTCTCAAAGGAATATGTTTTTCGTTACTCTTCATCGGAAACGCTTTCTTCATCCGAAGCGGGTTCTTCGTCCGTTTCCGTGTCCGCAGCGGCTGCCGCAGAGCTTCTTATATCTATTTTCCAAGCTGTCAGACGTGCCGCAAGCTTAGCGTTAAGTCCTTCTTTACCTATTGCGAGAGAGAGCTGGGATTCGTCTACTATAACGCTTGCTTCTTTGGCGTCCGGGTCTGTTTCACTGCCTACGGTAACACTTACAACGTTTGCCGGAGCAAGTGCCGCAGCAATGTATTCCGCCGGGTTTTCACTGTATTTTATTATATCGACTTTTTCACCGCCGAGTTCGGCAACAACGGCGTTTACTCTGCCGCCTTTGTTTCCTACGCATGAACCTACAGGGTCAACGTTTTCGTCGTGTGAAAGCACCGCAATTTTGCTTCTTATGCCGGCTTCTCTCGCAACGGACATAATCTCTACAATTCCGTCCTGGATTTCCGGAACTTCACGTGTGAAGAGCTTTGCAACAAAATCGTGATGAGAACGTGAAACCTGTATGTAAGGTCCTCTCGGCGTGTTGCTTATATCAACGATGTAAAGCATCATTTTTTTGCCGTGTACATAAGGTTCGAGATATACCTGACCTTTTGAAGGCAGCACGGCTTCCGCTTTGCCGTTTTCGATTTTGAAAATAACGTTGTAACGAGGTTTCGACGGAGCTTTCTGCTCTTCGCCCGGACGGAGCCTCGGCTCTACTTTTTCCACTCTGTCGACTATACCGAGCGTTATATCTCCGGCTTTTATGTTAAATTCTTTGAGCATCTGCTCACGCTCTGCCTCTCTTATTTTTTGCAGAATTATCTGTTTTGCCGTCTGTGCGGCTATTCTTGTAAAATCTTTTGGGATAATCTCAACGTCCACATAATCTCCGACCTGTGCGTCTTTTTTGATTTTTCTTGCTTCGTCGATAAGTATTTCGTTGCTTTCGGCGAGGTCGCCTATATTTTCAACGACGATACGTCTTGAAATTACGGTAACTGCTCCTGTGTTTCTGTCGAGTCTTACTTCCGCATTTTCTTTGTATTCTTTGTAGTTTTTCTTGTATGCGTGGCAGAGCGCACCCTCAAGAGCTTCGATTACATATTCTTTTTGTATGCCTTTTTCTTTTTCGAGCAAATCAAGGCTTTCGAACAATTCGTTTTTCATGATAGTAAATCTCTCCGTTCCGCCGCCCTGCACCGGCATATTAAAAATTATATATTTCTCTTATCCGCAGGGATTGGAATGATAAGAGATTTTATGAGCATCGCCGCAGCGGGCGAATACGCTTTGGGTTAAAAATCGTAATGCAGATGAACGTCCGCAATGTCGTTTTTGCCGAATGTTATATTTCCGGATTTGACAACTATGGTAATATCTCCGCCGTTGTATTCCGCAAGCTCGCCGGTGTATTTTTTCGCACCGCCCACAGGCTTGTAAAGGCTTACGTCTATCGGGAATCCGAGATATTTTTCAAAATGCCACGGCAGCGAAAGCTTTCTTTCGATTCCGGGAGAAGAAATTTCAAGAAAATAATTTTCTTTTATGGGGTCTGCTTCGTCCAAAATATCGCTCAGACTTCTGCTTATCAGCTCGCACTCATCGACTGTTATGCCCTCGTCCTTGTCGGCGAATACACGCAAATACCTGCTAAGACCCTCTTTTACAAATTCGACATTGTAAATATAGCAGCCGTATTCGGCAGCTATAGGCTCTGCAAGCTCATATACCGTTTTTTCTGTTTTATTCATAAACTGCCCCTTTCAACAAAAATGAGCGGATTTTTCAACCCACTCACCATTTCATTACACTAATAATATTATACCACACATTTCAAATAAATGCAATACTTTTTTTGAATTTTTTTCAAAAATCATTACAAAATCTTCAAATCATGGTATTTTTGCTGATAATTTTGTGCTTCCTTGCTGTCGCATACCATACAATCAATGTCCGAAAGGCTGCATTGATAGTATGAAGATATTGTATTCAGCTTTGAGCTGTCGCAGAGAAACATTTTTTTGTCCGCATTTCCGAGCATAATTTTCCGAAGCTCCGTTTCGTTGTAATGTACATCATAAATTTTGCCGTCCGGTGTAAGCGAACGTGCCGAAAAGACGCACCAGTCCGCATGAACGTTTCCGAAGGTTCTCTCTGCAATAGGTCCTACAAGCGCATATCTGTTCGGTGCTGTCTGAATACCGCCGCTGCACATTACGTTTATGCCGCTTTGCGTCATAAGACTTAATACCTCGATATTGTTTGTAATTATGGTAATACCTTTAAGATGAAGCAATTCTTTTGCAAAGAAAGAACAGCTTGAAGATGGGTCTATGAATATTGTGTCCCCCTCGCGGATAAGGGCGGCGGCTTTTTTGGCGATTATGCTTTTCTGCCCGGAATTTTTGTTTATCCTTATAGGATATGCCACCAGCGTGGAATTGTGGTTGGAAAGCTCCGCTCTGCCGTAGCTTCTGTTTACAAGCCCGGCATTTTCAAGTACTTCAAGGTCACGTCTTACGCTCGAATAGCTCGAAAAAGTTTTTTTTGCAAGCTCTGCGGTTGTTGTATATTTGTTTTCCTGCAAAATTTCGAGAATCAGTTCCTGTCTTTCGCTTTTCAGCATTTTTATCCCTCCGATAATTTTGCACATTTTTGAACAATGTGCAAAATATTTATGATTATTTGCCTTATTTAGATTATTGCTTGAAATGTATTGTGCTTATATTATATAATAAAATTAATAAAATTGTCAAGATAAATTAATCAAAAATATTTAAAATTATTCAGAAGGAGGTACATGATGAACATATCGGATTTGTTAAAGGGGCATAAATGTGTATGCGGCAGAACGCATACCTGCGGCATAAAACAGGCAGTTATCGAGGCCGGAGCGATAAACTCGGTATACAGCCTGGCGGCGGAATATAAGAAAATCGTTCTGGTAGCGGACAAAAATACATACGAGGTATGCGGCAAAAAAATTTCAGCACTTTTAAAGGAAAAGCTTCAATGCGAGATTGTATTCGAGGATTCCCTGCTTATACCGAACGAAGCTGCGGCCGAACGGCTTAACAATGCCGTTTCCGAAGAAACCGATTTGATTTTCGGAGTAGGGTCGGGAGTAATCCAGGATTTGTGCAAATACGTAAGCTTTCGCAGGGGATTGCCGTATTATATAGCGGCTACGGCACCATCAATGGACGGCTACGCTTCAAGCGGCGCTGCGATGATTATGGGTAATATGAAGGTAACGTATAACGCACACGTTCCGCAGGTGATAATCGCCGACACGGATATTCTGAAAGACGCTCCCATGGAGATGATACAGTCCGGCTACGGCGACATTATCGGCAAACTTTCGTGTCTGAACGACTGGCGTTTGGCGGCGGCAGTCAATAACGAATATTTCTGTCAATATATCTATGATTTGACGATGCAGATGACGGACAGCATAAAAGATGACGGGCAGCTTCTGCGGCAGCGGAATCCGGATGCCGTAAAGAGGCTTACGGAGGCGCTTATAGGAGTAGGTATAGCCATGGCATATGCCGGAAATTCAAGGCCGGCATCCGGCAGCGAGCATCATTTGTCGCATTTCTTTGAAATTACGGGAATTATAAATAACCGGCCGTATTTCATGCACGGAACGGACGTTGCCTTTTCGACTGTATATACGTGCCGTATGCGTGAGGAAATATTAGCTGTGGATATACCGGAGCAGACAGAAAAATTCGACCGTGCGGATTGGGAAAAAAAGATACGTTCCGTATACGGCATCGCTGCAGACGGGGTTATCGGGCTTCAGGACAAAGCCGGTGTATATAATGAAAACAAAATTGCCGTATACAAGGAAAAATGGCATGAAATAAGAGAGATATTGCAGGACTGCCCGTCTGCCGAAGAGATTGTAAGTTATCTTGGCAGTGTAGGACTTGATATTTCGGAATTTGAAAAAATGTACGGAAAACAAAAGCTCGAAAATGCAAAATGGTTTGCCAAAGATTTAAAAGACCGATACACCGTATTGTGGCTGTATTACTCTCTTTTTTATCACACGAAAGTATGAGGTGAGCAATATGAAAAAATTAAATCAATTTAAATTATATCTTCTTGATATGGACGGTACGATATATCTTGACAACTGTCTTTTCGACGGCACAAAGGATTTTCTCAAATATATAAAGGGCATAGGTGGAAGATATATTTTTCTGACGAACAATTCGTCAAAAAGCGTAGATAAATACATTGATAAGCTTAACGGCATGGGGATAGCTGCCGAAAGAAACGATTTTCTCACGTCAACAGACGCAACAATCGGTTATCTGAAAAAATGCGGTTTCCGCAGGATATACGCTTTCGGAACGGAATCTTTCAAAGAACAGCTGAAACAATCGGGACTGAATATTACAGACGGGCTTTCGGAGGATATTGACTGCCTTTGTATGGGATACGATACGGAGCTGACTTATAAGAAGCTGGAGGACGCCTGCATATTGTTAAAAAAAGATATTGCATACGTAGCGACAAATCCGGACTGGGTTTGTCCCACATGGTACGGATATGCGCCGGACTGCGGTTCGGTAAGCGAAATGCTCGCACGTGCTACGGGGAAAAGACCGAAATTCATCGGCAAGCCCGAACCTGCCATGGCAGAACTCGCTATGCAGATGACGGGTTTTGGCAAATCCGAAACGGCTATCATGGGCGACAGACTTTATACGGACATTGCCTGCGGCGTAAACGCCGGGATAGGCACGATATTCGTATTAAGCGGTGAGGGAACGAAAGCAGATATAGAAAAATACGGCATTGCGCCGGATTATATATTTGATAACATAAGAGAATTATACAATTCTATCGCATCGGAGGAGGAAAATTGATGTATGATGTAGCAATAATAGGCGGCGGAGTTGTCGGCGGTATGCTTGCAAGAACTCTTTCCGCATACAGGCTGAAACTTTGTGTTCTCGAAAAAGAAAATGATGTTGCAATGGGGGCGAGCAAAGCAAATTCCGCCATTGTACACGCAGGATTTGACGCAGAACCGGGAACGCTTAAAGCAAAGCTGAATGTCAGGGGCTCAGAAATGATGGAGCAGACTGCGAAAGAGCTTGGCGTAAAATATAAAAGAAACGGGTCGCTTGTCGTAGGCTTCAATGATGATGACAAAAAGACAATAGAGAGTTTGTATGAAAGAGGAGTAAAAAACGGCGTAAAGAATCTTTCTATATTAAGCGGTGAGGAATTGCACAGGATAGAACCGAATATTTCGCCGAATGCCGTCTGTGCGCTGAATGCTCCGAGCGGTGCGATTATATGCCCGTATGAGCTTACAATAGCCGCTGTCGGCAATGCCATGGACAACGGAGCGGAGCTGAAAGTGAATTTTGAGGTTTCGGAAATCAAAAGCTGCGGTGAGGGGTACGAAATTATTTCATCAAACGGTGATAAAATCACTGCACGGTACGTTGTGAACGCAGCCGGAGTAAATTCGGATGCCGTTGCGGATATGGCAGGGGAGAACGATATACATATTCACCCCAGGCGGGGCGAATACGTGTTGCTCGACAAAACGAACGGAAGCATAGTTTCTCATACGATATTCAGAACACCGTCCGCCATGGGAAAAGGTATTCTCGTAACGCCTACCGTGGACGGAAATCTTCTTCTCGGACCTACTGCGGAGGATATTAAAGACAAGAACGACACGGCAACAACGGCAGCGGGACTTTCCACCGTACTCAAAAATTGTACGGAAACGACAAAGGGAATAAATCTGCGTGATACCATAACGTCGTTTTGCGGCTTGAGAGCGGTTGGCAACACAGGCGATTTCATAATAAATTCAACGAGCAGACATTTCATCAATGCCGCCGGAATCGAATCCCCGGGACTCAGCGCTTCGCCGGCAATCGCCGAATATATAACGGATATGCTGAAAGAACAGGGCTTGAAGCTTGTAAAAAACGAAAAATTCAGTCCGATACGAAAACCGGCGCATTATTTCAGAGAGGCGAGCGTTTCTGAAAAGAATAAAATCATATCAGAAAACGGTGCATACGGCAGAATAATATGCCGTTGTGAGGGTGTTTCCGAGGGTGAAATCAGAGAAGCGGTGAGAACCAATCCTCCGGCACGTGACCTTGACGGTGTAAAGCGCAGAACGAGAGCGCAAATGGGCAGATGCCAGGGTGGATTTTGTATGCCTTATGTTATGCAGATTCTTTCTGAAGAACTCGGCATAACGTATGAAAGAATAACGAAAAACGGAGGAAATTCGAGAGCGGTTGTCGGAAAAACAAAGGAGGAACAAAGCATATGACAGAACTTGTAATAATAGGCGGCGGTCCTGCCGGAATGAGTGCCGCAGTTTCGGCATATGAAAACGGTATAAAAGACATACTTATTCTCGAACGTGACGAGCATCTCGGCGGCATACTTCAGCAGTGCATACACAACGGATTCGGGCTGCACAGATTCGGCGAAGAGCTTACCGGACCGGAATATGCGTGGCGATACGAAAAACGTGTAAGGGAACTTAATATTCCGTTTAAGCTTAATACCATGGTGCTTGATATTGCGGAGGATAAGACGATAACGGCGGTAAATTCCGAGGACGGTATATTTACGATAAATGCAAAGGCGATAATTCTTGCCATGGGATGCCGTGAACGTCCGAGAGGTGCACTTAATATAGCAGGGACACGTCCGGCAGGCGTATACAGTGCCGGAACGGCACAAAAGCTTTTGAATATGAAAGGATATATGCCTGGGAAAAAGGTCGTAATACTGGGTTCGGGAGATATAGGACTTATCATGGCAAGACGAATGTCGCTGGAGGGTGCGGAGGTAAAGGCGGTATGCGAGCTTATGCCTTATTCCGGCGGCCTTGCGAGAAATATAGAACAATGTCTGCACGATTTTGATATTCCGTTGCTGCTGCGCCATACGGTTGTAAAAATTCATGGAAAAGAACGTGTGGAGGGCGTGACGATAGCCAAGGTGGACGAGCATAATAAGCCGATAAGCGATACAATGCAGTTTATAGAATGTGATACGCTTCTCCTTTCCGTTGGACTTATCCCCGAAAATGAACTGACGAAGTCCGCCGGGATAAGCATGAGCCGAGTTACAAACGGTGCGGAAGTTACACAGACGAGAGAAACCTCGCTTTCGGGAATTTTTGCCTGCGGAAACGTTCTGCACGTCCACGACCTCGTGGACTATGTTTCGGAGGAAGCGGAGATTGCGGGAAAAAGTGCGGCAATGTATATAAAGGGAGAAATGCACAACAACGTTAATATCCCGATTTACACGGATGGGAAAATACGCTACACCGTACCGCAGAGGATAACGGAGGAAAAAGACACAAAGGTATTTTTCAGAGTTTCAAATGTGTATGAAAATGCAACAATAAAGGTTTGCAGCGGTGATGAAGTAATATTCAAAACGAAAAAGCCGAAGATTGCGCCCGGGGAAATGCAATGCATAACTCTTAAGGCAGATCTGATAAAATCGGCGAAAGAATTAAGCTTCGGATTGGAGATTATATGATATGAAAACAAGAGAATTGACCTGTATTATATGCCCGAAAGGCTGTTCGCTGAAAGCGGAGCTCGGCGACGGCGGCGAAGTATTGTCCGTGTCGGGCAATAGCTGCAAAAGGGGTGCGGAATATGCCGTTGCCGAATGTACAAATCCGATGCGCACCGTCACATCGACAATGCGCTGTTCGGACGGCAGCGTAGTTCCCGTGAAAACCTCCGTGCCGATACCGAAATCGGATGTTTACGAATGTATGAAGCTTATAAACAAAGGCGTTGCAAAGCTGCCGGTTCATATAGGTGATGTTGTCATACCCGATGTATTCGGAAGTAATATCGTTATCACGGCAAACAAAGAGTGAATCAGCGAATTATATAAAAAGAGAGAGCGTTGCAAAATGAAATCGTTTTGCAACACTCTCTCAACTTATAATATTTAATTTAATTCCGCATATTCCTTTTCTTTTGCAAGGAGCGGTTTCATGCTGTTCAGGCATACGCCCATCGTCGAAATGTTATGCAGCAGTGCGCCGGCAACCGGCGAGATGATTCCGCCAATTCCGAGAAGTATGAGTCCGCTGTTGAAAAGTGCGATAAACCTGTAGTTTGCATGAATACGTCTGAACAGCTTTTCGCTCAAATCTCTCAGCAGCGCAAGACGTTCGAGGTCTGATACGAGCAATGTTATATCCGCAACCTCTCTTGCGATGTCCGAAGCGTCTTTCATGGCAACGGAAACGTCCGCCGCCGCAAGAGCCGGGGAATCGTTTATGCCGTCGCCGACCATAACGACTTTGTGATTCTCGCTTTTCTGTTCGTTTACTATATTCAGCTTGTCCTCCGGCAAAACCTTTGCATAATACTTGTCTATGCCAAGCTCGCGGCACACGTTTGCCGCCGTGGTTTCGCCGTCGCCCGTAACCATGAGTATATTTGAAAATCCTTTTTCTTTAAGCGCTTTTATAGCCTTTGCAGCATCTTCCCTTATCGGATCCTCAATGCAGAGTATTCCGCAGAGTTTGCCGCCTATGGCAAGGTATACCATGGAATATTTCTCGCCGAGCTTGTTTACGATTTCACGCTGTTCATCTTCTATGCCGATTTTTTCATCATCGAAAATGAAATGCGCACTTCCTATCAATGCCCTTTGTCCGTTCAGCTGCGAAGCTATGCCGTGAGCCACGATATATTCCACTTCTGCGTGCTCCTCCCTGTGTTCAAGGCATTTTACTTCCGCTGCATGAACAATGGCTTTTGCAACGCTGTGCGGAAAATGCTCTTCAAGGCAGGCGGCAATTCTTAGAATATCGTCCTCGCTGTAGTCGCCGAATGCCACTACTTTAGCAAGGTTCGGACAAGAAACCGTCAGCGTGCCTGTTTTATCAAACATAATCGTATCTGCAAACGCATAGTTTTCGAGGAATCTTCCGCCCTTTATCATTATATCGTAATTTGTAGCCTCTTTCATTGCAGATATAACCGATATAGGCGTAGAAAGCTTGATTGCACAGGAATAATCGACCATAAGCACCGAAAGTGATTTTGCCAGATTTCCCGTGAACAGATATGCCGCCGCACTTGTCAGCAGACTGAACGGCACGAGCCTGTCCGCAAAGCTTTCGGCTTTCGTCTGAACGCTCGATTTCAAATCCTCAGAGTTTTCTATAAGCTCGATTATATTGTGTATTCTGCTGTCGTCAGAAAGCTTGGAAGCTTCGATGTCTATGCTGCCTTCCTCAACGACCGTGCCGGCATAAACCGTCATGCCGTCCGCTTTCATCTGCGGTATGGATTCACCCGTCATGGAAGCTTCGTTCACTTCGGCAGAACCGCTTTTTACGGTTCCGTCAACAGGTATCATGCTGCCGCTGCGCACACGGATAATATCTCCGATTTTAACCTCCGCAAGCGGTACAAGCGTTTCTTCCGTACCGGTGATTTTCCATACTTTTTCGATATTGAGCGCAAGGCTGTCCGACAATGCGTTTTTCGCCTTTTTTCTCGTATATCCTTCAAGCAGAGAGGATATATTCAGCAGCATCATTACGGAAGATGCTGTTGAATGCGAACCGCTTAATATGGACGCCGAGATTGACACCGCATCCAAAACATCGACATTCAGCTTGCCGTTCATAAGGCTTTTCAGACCTTTTTTCACAAAAGGCAAAGCCTTTATCACAGTGAGCGGAACACCTATAAACGACGGAATAAACAGCTTCATGATTATTCTTTGGCGTATAATCTTAAAGAAATCTTTTTTAAATTCTTCATCGATAATCTGCATGGATGTCAGCGGATGTTCGTCAAGTTCTTTTGCCTTAATCTGCGATACCGTTTCGAGAATCATCTCTCTTGCATTCCCGATATAATATACTAAAATACCGCCGTTTATCGCCGACACCTCGGCCGAACAAACTCCGCTTACGCTCGTAAACAATGCCGTAAGGCTGCTTTGTTGATGCTTTTGTAATACGCCGCCGCCGCAGCGCAAACGCAGTCTACCCGGAGAATCGTAAATAATTTTATATTTCATTATCTCCGCCTTCTCTTTAGTTGTTTTCTGCTTTCTGCTTTGCGTCGCAGCAAATATCTTCGGCTTCTTCTTTCATATTTTTAAAGGTTTCCTGTGCGTCGTTTCCGAGTTTAATGCACTTCGCAAGTCCCGATACGCACACTTTTCTCGTTTTCTCGCTCTTAACGGCTTTAACACCGTATGTAGCGGCAAGAACTCCGCCTACAAAACATAAAAACTTTTCATTTTTTAAGCAATCTGAAATTTTCATTTGAATCATTTCTCCTTTTCATGATTTTAATTGTATTTTTAATGCAATTAAAGGGTTTGATTGCGGCTGTTTATGCAGCCTTATTTCACCTTTGTGAATAGTTTATCACAAGAGATTAATTCTGTCAAGACCAGACCGATTTTTTGTGCAATATGTCGTTTTTGAAGCGTATTTCGACATAATTTTTGTACACTTATCTTCAGTCAAACTGCGTCTGCCAGTTGTCATCGGCATACGCTTCAAAGCACATTTCAATCTGTTCTCTGCTTGTTTTTTCTTCCGCCAGATTTTCCGGTAATTCATCAGCCGAAAAATATCGTATTTCCGTGGTTTCTATATTTTCCTCGAATTTGCCGCCGATAACTTCGCACAGGACGAATACCTTGCATACACCGTAGGCATATATCGGCTTGTTGTGCTTGTTTCTGTCCTGAACGGAAATGAGCCGCACGGCCCTTGCTTCCAAGCCGGTTTCCTCCCGAACTTCTTTCAGCGTGTTCGATTCTACGGATTCAAGAACATCGCACCAGCCGCCGGGCAGCGACCATGTGCCGTTGTTTTCGTGCACAAGCAATATTTTCCCGTTCTTGAATATTGCCGCTCTCGTATCGAGCTTCGGAGTTTGATAGCCTGTTTCGCAGCAAAACAAATCTTTTACCTTGTCCAAAGGTATATCGGATTTTTCGTTTATCATTTCTGCGGCTATTTCACGAAGCCTTTCATATCTTTCTATATCATATACGTTGTCTGTATATGCCAGCCCGGCTTGTGCAAGACTTTGTATTTCAATCGCCCAATGAAGCCATTTTTCCATTGTTTATCCTCCGTTATTCCCCGTCGAGCAGCTTCGCCGCACCGTATGCTGCGGCAGCGCCGTCCGCACATGCCGTCACAATCTGCCGCAGCGCCTTTTCACGCAAATCTCCGCAGCAGAAAATGCCTTTGATTTTTGTCTGCATATTTTCGTCCGTAATGACGCAGCCGTTTTTGTTTTTTATAATATCGGAGCATATATCGCTCTGCGGTTCGTTTCCGACAGCTATGAAAACTGCATCGGTTTCTATGGTTCGGTTTTCCGTTTTAATGTATTTCACGGAAGAATCTCCGCATATTTCCTTTATATTTGCCGAATATACGATTTCGATATTTTCGGATTGTTCCGCCTTGTCGCAAAGTGATTTTATCGCTCGGAATTTGTCACGTCTGTGGATTATATATACCTTTTTGCATATGTTTTTCAAAAACAGCGCATCCTCCAGTGCCGTATCGCCTCCGCCGGCTACAACAGCCGTTTTCCCTTTGAAAAACATACCGTCGCAGGTAGCGCAATACGAAACGCCTTTGCCCAAAAACTCAGTTTCGCCCGGCACGTTCAGCTTTCTCGGTTTTGCACCCATTGCGAGTATTACGGCTTTGAATTTCTCCGTTCCGCTTTCCGTGTATACCGTTTTATTTTCAAAATCTATTTTTTTTACGGTTTCGTTTTTAAAAACAACGCCGTTTTTTACGGCTTGTTTTTTCATCTTGTCCGCAAGCGTATATCCGTCCGTTCCGTTCTCAAATCCCGGGTAGTTTTCGATGTTTACGGTTTTCACCATCTGACCTCCGGCGAAAGCACCCTCAAATACCATGACGCTGCGGCCGTATCTTGCAGCGTATATCGCAGCCGTAAGCCCTCCCGGCCCTGCACCTATAACAGCTATATCCATTTGCCAATCATCCTTTCTCTACGAATTTTTACTTTATTTTATCATAACAATAAATATTTGTCAATATGATTAAAAGAAAAAATAGGGCTCCAGTCAACTCGATTTCAAAAATCGTTTTGCTACAGCCCCTTGCTACCCGATTGCTCGGTTACGTCGAGAGGCGAAGTTTGTTCATAGAATAAAGCAATATTTATTTTAGAAATTCGTTCTCGAACGAATTTCTACATCTGTTTCGATCCATTGTGCAATCAGATGTTTCTGTTTACACCGATATATCGGCATTTTCTTGCTTTATGCGGTCTGTACATTTTTATAAAGTCAAGGACTTAAAGTGAGGATGCTTTCTTACCAAGCTCGCGGCATTCGTCGAGTCCTGCATCGTCGGGAGCGTCGTTTAATGTCAGTCCGGCATCTCCTACGAGATTTGCGCCTGCGTCTTTCACACGCTGTTCCCAGTTGCGCATCCATTCGCCGTCGCCCCAGCCGTATGAACCGAATAAAGCTACGTTTTTGCCGGAAATCTTCGATTCAAGCCCGCTGAAAAACGGCTCAAACTCTTCTTCTTCCAATACCTCCGCTCCCATAGCCGGGCAGCCGAGAATAAGTGTGTCGTATTCTGCGGCGCTTTCCGGAGAAATCTCCGAAACCGTAAAATATGCCGTGTCGGGGTTTGCGGTTTTCGCACCTTCGAGTATTGCGTCTGCCATAGCGGCTGTATTTCCCGTGCCGCTCCAATAAATAATTGCTGTTTTGCTCATTTTATAATACCTCCAAAAAAATTTTTGTATACAAATCACGGAATATATCCGATGAAATTGTTTCTATGTATCATGCCGCACAGAAAATCTGTGCCAGCGTCTTGCCGCCGGATATTTTTTTCAGTACGGAATTTCTGCATATTCTGTACCTGTGAAAAGTTTCTGCGGCTTTCTGCGGATTGTAATACACCTTCCATTCGCCGACCAGCAGACATTTCTTGTCCGGGCGGTTGATGAAGCAGTATATGTCATGCAGGGGATAACCGAGAAATACTCCTATTTCGTGCGGAAATCCCGTATTTGCGAAATGCCGTTTTAAGACGGAAATATATTTTTCTGTTTCATCGGATTCCGCATAGCCGTATTTTGCGAGAAAACGGCGGTTTGTCGATAAATTCAGATGTTTTTCCAATACGGATTTGCGATATACCATCAGTAATGCGCATTTTTTGCAGTCGCATATGATTTCAAGATATATATCTTTTTTGTTAAAGATTTTATTAAGCCTTTCGATGTCGCCGTATATATCCGGAAGCTTTTCCTTTGAACAGGAAACGAGATTTGCGGGCTTGATTCCGGCGAGTGCCGGCGCACAATGATATGCGATGAGTTTTTCTATCATAAATATTACCGTCCTATACACAGTTAGCAAAAACTAACCCACAGCCAAAATAATAATGCAAGGTTAGTTTGCACTAACTATATAATAACATACTTTTCTCCGTTTGTCAATACCTTTTTGAAATAAATTTAATTGCAGTGCTCGGGAAGATATACAGACTGCGGAATTTGTCGAACGAAAAATAAAGGGTTTTTACTTATTTTTACAGAAATTAATTAATATAGGAAAAATGAGAGGAGCATGAAAATGGAGTTCAGTATTTCACGAAGGAACAACAAATTGTATGTAAAGGTAAACGGGGAAATCGACCATCACAGCTGCGCTCCGCTGCGCGACTGTGTCGATCTTGAAATAAAAAGCGGCGGAGTGAGAGAGCTTATATTCGATTTTTCAAAGCTTACGCTTATGGACAGTTCCGGGATAGGTATTTTAATGGGGAGATACAAGCTTATGAAGCTTTGCGGCGGCAGCGTTACCGTCGTCGGAGCGGAAAGCTGTATCGAAAAAATAATGACACTTTCCGGAATAAGCGATATTATAAAGATTAAAAAAGCCGGATAAAAACAAAAAACAGCCTTTCCCGTTAAGAAATTGCTCTGCGGACGGGAAAACGAAATAATATTATGCCGTGCAGGGCGGCGGATTGGAGATTAACAATGAAAGATATTATGAAACTTGAATTTCCGGCACTGTCGGAATACGAATCCTTTGCGAGGGTAGCGGTTGCGGCATTTATTGCAAGGCTTGACCCGACGATAGTTGAAATAAACGAAATAAAGACTGCAATATCGGAATGTGTGACGAACAGCGTTATACACGGATATAAGGAAAAAGGCGGAACGGTGTACATAGAATGTGAAATAGACGATGCGAATATCAGACTTTCAGTAAGCGACAAGGGCTGCGGAATTGAAGATGTGAAAAAGGCGAGGACACCTATGTTTACAACGAATCCGGACGGCGAACGCAGCGGTATGGGATTTACCGTCATGGAAACATTTATGGACAAGGTAGACGTCATATCCGAGCCCGGCAAGGGTACTACGGTTATATTGTATAAAAACGTTGCGGCAGGCGAGGAGGGCGTAAGGTGTGGATAAGGATTTAATCCGCCTTATCCTGAAAGCGCAGTCCGGCGATAAAAATGCAATGTCGGTTCTGACGGAAAGTAACGAGCGGCTTGTGTGGAGTATTGTAAAGCGGTTTTCGGGCAGGGGAGAGGAAACTGCCGATTTGTTTCAGACCGGCTGTATCGGACTTATTAAAGCGATTAAAAATTTCGATACATCAAAGGAAGTATGCTTTTCCACATATGCCGTACCTATGATAATGGGAGAAATCCGCCGGTATATACGCGACAACGGTGCGGTTAAGGTGAGCCGAAGCATAAAGGAGCTTGGCGTAAAGGTGCGCTATGCTTCGGACGCCGTTTCGAAGGAAACGGGAGAAACCGCAAGTATTTCGCAGGTTGCCGAAAGGCTCGGAATAAGCGTTGAAGAAGCGGCGAGCGCATATGCGGCGAGTGAGCCGCCGGTGTCGATATATCAGCAGATAGGCGAAAATATGAGTATAATGGATACGCTTTGCGATAAAGCGGATTTTGAAGAAAAGGTAGTTGACGGTATGTTTATAAAATCAGCTGCCGAAAAGCTTGACGAGCGGGAAAAAACAATAGTCATAATGAGATATTACCACAACAAAACACAGACACAGATTGCCGAGATGCTCGGAATATCTCAGGTTCAGGTTTCGAGAATAGAAAAGAAGGTTCTTGAAAAAATGCGCCGTGAAGCGGGATAAAATATTCGGGAGCTGTTTTGAGATATTACGAAACAGCTCCCGATAATATTCAGGTATTCTGAATACGGTTTACGGCATACAGGAATTTGTCAATATCCGAGGTTTTGTTGAAAAATCCGGCGCTGACGCGAACAGTGCCGCTTTCAAAGGTGCCATATGCCTTGTGGGCGGCAGGGGCGCAGTGCAGACCGCAGCGGACGGCTATGTTGAAATTGCCGTCGAGCATACTGCCGAATTCGTTGGTATCGGTATTTTCGCTGTAAAAGCTTACGGCGGAGGTCCTGAGTATATCCTGCGGACAAAGCACATTTATACCTTTTATATTTAAAAGACCGCCGATAAGCCTTGAACAGAGAAAATGCTCATAAGTATAAATTTCGTCAAAATGCTTTTCAACAAATTCACAGGCTGCCAGCAGACCGCACAGTGCCGGCATATTGAGTGTTCCGCTTTCGTATTTGTCGGGCATTATTTCGGGTTGTGTCAGCATATGCGAATTGCTGCCCGTGCCGCCCGTGATAAGAGGGCGGACCGAATAATCCTTCGGGATATAAAGACAGCCTGTGCCCTGAGGACCCAAAAGACCTTTATGCCCGGCGAAAGCAATCATACACGAAAGCTTTGCAGCGTCAATCGGCAGAATACCTGCACTTTGAGAAGCGTCCGCAAGCATCGGGGTGCCGGATTCTCTGCAAACCTTTGCCGCATATTCAATATCGCTCACAGCACCGCTGACGTTGGAACTGTGGTTTATAACTACGAGTGAAGCCCGTTTTAAAAGCTCCGGAGTCAGCTTCGTAACATCGCAGCTTCCGGAACTGTTAAGCGGCAGTTCGTGTATTACGCATTTTCTGTGCATGAGCGGACGAACCACAGAGTTGTGTTCATACGGTGAGGTTATAACGAAGCTTCCGGGCTGTACGCTGCCGATTATGGCAATGTTCAAGGCTTCGGTTGCGTTTTTTGTGAAAACAATCTGTTCGGGATATGGGCAGTTTATCAGTTCGGCTATTTTTTCGCGCACGGAAAAGAGCATATCTATGCTGTCGGTTGCCGCTTTGTATCCGCCCCGTCCGTAGTTTGCGCCGACGTGAAGCATATAGTCCTGCATGGCTTTTATCACGGTTTTCGGTTTGGGGTATGAGGTTGCGGCATTGTCTAAATATATCATGGCTTACCTCTGAAGCTTTACAAATCCGGATTCGGACATTTTGTAAACCGCTTTGATTTTCACATCAAGCTGCTTGGCATACGCTTTTGATTCGTCAAGCGCATCAATCGTCGTATGCACGCAATAGCTGCAGCCGCCGTCGGAGAGATTTTTGGGAGTTTGTATCACTTTTGCATAGTATTTTTGTTTTGTAAGGTGTTTTTTCACTCTGGAAGCGGTTGTTGCCGATGCGAAAATGATTATTATTTCATTCATTTATATCATTCCTTTATATATGCTTACCGCAGGAAATAAAATATACAGGTCAATATCAGTATATGCAGCCTCTTCGTGAATTGACACTTAACACACAAAAATCAGTCTTGTGAAAATATATAAGAATAAATTTGCTTATACACTTGACGAAACGGTTGAATTTATGGTATACTAATATAGACGGTATAAATTTTTCATGTATTGTAAAAATTTATCTGTATATTATGTTGGGGGAGATTACTATGAAAGAAAAATTGAGCAAACGGGAACTAATATACATTGCAAGTATGTTGTTCGGTCTGTTCTTCGGTGCGGGAAACCTGATATTTCCGATATATATGGGTCAGCTTGCCGGAGAAAATATGTGGAGGGCTGTAATAGGCTTCCTTATTACGGGAGTGGGATTACCGCTTTTGGGTGTAACAGCTATAGGTATAAGCCGCAGCGACGGACTTATCGAGCTTTCGGGGAAAGTAAGCAAAGGCTACAGCGTATTCTTTACGTGCGCATTGTATCTTACGATAGGGCCTTTCTTTGCCATTCCCAGGTGTGCGACAGTTCCTTTTACGGTAGGCGTTGAACCTATGCTCGGTTCGGCTGCAAATATGCCTTTTATGCTTACGCTGTTTTCGGCAATATTTTTCGTTGCCGTACTCGGCTTTTCGTTATATCCGGGAAAAATCCTTACTTGGGTCGGAAAAATACTCAATCCGCTGTTTTTGATATTCCTAGGCACTCTTGTTGTTGCCGCACTTATAAATCCTATGGGAGGAATTTCAAATCTTGAACCTATGAAAGGCTATACTTCGAGAGCCTTTATGACGGGATTCCTTGAAGGTTACAACACTATGGACGCACTTGCAAGCCTGGCGTTCGGAATAATAGTTATCGACGTTATAAGAGGACTTGGAATAAAAGAACCCGGTGCAGTTGCGAAAAATACCGTTCATGCGGGAATTTTCAGCTGTATTATCATGGCCGTGATATATATTGCGGTAACTGTTGTGGGCGCACAGAGCAGAAACGCTTATGAAGTGTGCCAAAACGGCGGAGAGGTTTTCGCAATTGTCGCAAAGCATTATTTCGGCAATGCCGGCGCACTTATTCTGGCAATAACCGTTACTTTTGCCTGCCTGAAAACTGCCGTGGGACTTGTTACAAGCTGTTCGGAAACATTCTGCAAGCTTTTCCCTAAAGCATTTTCATACAGAACATGGGCTGTAATTTTCAGCATAGTATCGTTCCTTGTGGCAAATATAGGTCTTAATTCCATAATAGCGTATGCGATACCTGTACTTATGTTTCTGTACCCGCTTGCGATAACGCTGATACTGCTCGGAATATTCGGAAATATGTTCGGACACAGCAAATATGTTTACGGATTTGTGACCGGATTTACACTTTTTGCGGCAATATTCGATTTCTTCGGCGCATTGCCGGAATATGCCGTAAAGGCACTGCATATCGATGGTGTACTTAATTTTGTGAATAAATGGCTGCCGCTTTCGGGATATGGTCTTGGCTGGATTGTACCGGCGATTATAGGCTTGATTATAGGGCTTACGGTAATGAAAACCAGAAAAACGGCGTAAATGCTAAAGGGTTCGTGGATTGTCACGATGAACATAAATTCGGAAAAAAGGGGAGCGTATGATGAAAAAATTATTATTGAATATCTTAACAATTGCAATACTTTGTTCTTCGGCTACTTTTGCACTTGCCGCAGAAACGGAGAACATAATAACGGTGGGTATAAATGCGGAGTATATGCCGTTTGAATACTATGAAAACGGCGAATTGAAAGGCTTTGACATCGAACTGATGAACCTAATCGGCAAAAAAATCGGCAAAAAAATTGAATTTGAGGATATGGCGTTTGATGCGCTCTTTCATGCTGTTTTAAGCGGAAAAGTTGACTGCGCAATTTCTGCAATTACAGTTACGGAAGAAAGAGATAGCATGATTGATTATTCGAGAGAATATTTAAAAACCAATTCCGTAACATTTGAAAACGGTCAAATAAACCGCAAATCCGGCGAAGATTATGCGATAATCTTTCGTAGCGGAGTTTCACAAGCAAAAGATAAGTCAAGTGAATTGACGGACTATGAAACGCTTTATATAAGTATTGATAATGCATTAAAAGAGTTATCGCAAGACGGAACGGTCGGAAAGCTTATAGAAAAGTATGAACTGAACAAACCTTTGGACGAAACAAAAGAAAATATCGAATACGAGGCTGTGTGCGGGTGTGCCGCTCCTGCCGCAGAAACATCGGCAACATCTGTTCCGTCAAGCAGATGGGCGGCAGACAGCATAGAAATCGCAAAAGAAATAAATGTAATTAAAAGCGGGGGAAATTATAATTTCCCAGGAGCAATCACCCGTGAGGAATTTTGTGAGTTCATATTTAATTATATTGAAAATATTGCCGAAATATCTGTGGAGGAAAATAATAAAATGCCTTTTGAAGATACGACAAATTCGCATATAAGCGTCTTAAATTCAATGGGCATTATCAACGGAAAATCCGAAACGGAGTTTGCACCGAATGACTTTTTGACCCGTGAGGAAGCGGCAACAATCCTTTGTCGGTTAATACAAAAAATATATCCGGATTCAGCCGCAACAGAACGCTACTTTGCATTTGATGACAGCGAACAAATTTCCGATTGGGCGATGAGCGGTATTCAAACAATCTGTAATATGGGAATTATGGAAGGCACGGACGACAACAATTTTGCACCGCAGGATTTATATACCACGGAACAGGCTGTCGCAACACTGGTGAGAGTATATAAAAATGCAGGAAATATCGTTGGTAAACAATTTATGATTGATTCACTGACGTGGGGCGAAAAGTGGGAAAATATGAAGGAAAGAGAAATTTTTTCACAGGCAAGCGTTGCTGCGGACGACGAAAACAGATTTGCCGTTAAATTGGCAAATGCCGAGTTTTTGGGAGTTAAAGGAGATATGGTTTTGCAGTTTTCCGTGTCCGAAAACTCGTTTCCGTTCAGCGGATTTGTAACGGCTTATTTTACGTATAATGAAGAGGACGAGAAAGAGTTGCTGTCTAACGGAGAAAAAATATACGGCGAAAGAAAAAATTATTTTCTTGATAAAAACGGGTTGGAAAATCCCTTGAATCCTGCTGCTTGGTACAGTGCGGAAAATATGGATAACAGCCTGTCCGCAGGTGAGAGAGAACGTTTTGCGACAATATTAAAGGATGTTGAAGCAACACGAGCCGATGCGATAATGCGGGGACCGCTTGTTGTTATATCGGTAAGCGAAACTGACAATGTTGTTACTATAGACGGAGATAATGCAGCAAGCATCTTCAACCTAAGGTATAATTGATATGATGGGCTTTATAAAAATGTACAGGCCGCATAAAGCACTATTTTTCTAAAGCCCCAAAAGAGGGTGTTGAAAAACAATTTCGTTTTGCAACACCCTCTTTTTATGAATAATTATTATTTATTTTACCGCTGCAAAAGCATCGTCGAGTGCTTCGATAAGGTCGTCGATATTTTCGATACCTATCGAAAGTCTTATCGTGTTCGGCTTAATATCCTGTTCAAGCAGCTCTGCTTCCGTCAGCTGCGAATGAGTTGTCGAAGCCGGGTGTATTACGAGAGATTTTACGTCAGCAACATTTGCCAGCAGCGAGAAAATTCTCAGATTATCAATGAATTTCTGCGCTGTCTTGTCGTCACCCTTGATTTCAAACGTGAAAATCGAACCTCCGCCGTTCGGGAAATACTTCTTATAGAGATTGTGACTCGGCTC
Source organism: uncultured Clostridia bacterium (assembly GCA_934792465.1). Lineage (GTDB taxonomy): Bacteria > Bacillota > Clostridia > RUG12999 > RUG12999 > CAKVOK01. The sequence goes on from CAKVOK010000001.1 coordinate 47,765, forward strand.
GGTTTCGAGCGACGGGTGATGAACAGCTTCAACCTGCGGATGATTATTTAAATAATCAACGATTTTCAGTGCGTTTGATACGTGTCTTTCAACTCTTAAAGAGAGCGTTTCAAGACCCTGCAGGAACATAAAAGCATGGAACGGCGAAAGTGTCGAACCGGTATCTCTCAAGAGTATTGCTCTTATATATGTCGCAAATGCTGCCGGGCCTGCCGCATCGGCAAAGCTTATGCCGTGATATGACGGATTTGGTTCGGAAATCCAAGGATATTTTCCCGAAGCTTTCCAGTCGAATGTGCCTCCGTCTACTATAACACCGCCTATTGCCGCTCCGTGACCGCCTATGAATTTCGTTGCGCTGTGAACCACAATATCCGCACCGTATTCAATAGGTCTTACGAGATACGGAGTTGCAAATGTAGAGTCAACAACAAGCGGTATGCCGTGTTTGTGAGCGATTTTCGCAAGTTCTTCAATGTCTATGATGTTTGAATTGGGGTTTCCGAGCGTTTCTATGTAAAGTGCTTTTGTTTCAGGTTTTATCGCTTTTTCGAATGCTCCCTCTTCTTCGGGGTCTACAAATGTTGCCGTAACTCCCGATGTGAGCGGAAGTGTGTGCGCAAGCAGATTGTATGTGCCGCCGTATATGGTTTTTGAAGCTACGATATGCTCGCCGGATTTTGCAAGTGCGCTTATAACATAGTTTATTGCCGCCGCACCCGATGAGGTTGCGAGTGCTGCCGCACCGCCTTCAAGTGCGTTGATTCTTTCTTCAAATACACCCTGCGTAGGGTTCGTCAATCTGCCGTATATATTACCGGCGTCGCGAAGTCCGAAACGGTCGGCTGCATGCTGCGAGTTGTGGAACACAAAAGAGGTCGATGCATATATCGGAACTGCTCTTGCGTCTGTTGCCGGGTCGGGATTTTCCTGACCTGCCTGTACCTGTAAAGTTTCAAATCTGTATTTTTTGTCTGCCATTTTAATTATCTCCTATCTTTATTTATTTTTTCAACCTACCTGTTTTGTATGTTAATATTGTACCACAAAAATTCGGTTTTGTCCAATACATATTTATTATGAAAAGTTATAAATTTTTTCTATAACTTTTCGAGGTACTTCGTTACCTCGTTAATATATACTTTGCCTATCGGACTGATAGGAATACGTTTTTTCAATATATATCCGATTTGCATTGCCGAATTGGGATTGTTTTCGTCCGATTCAAACGGCACTGCGATATAATCGCTGCCGTTTAATTCTTCACATATAATGCCGGAACAAAGCGTATATCCGTTAAGACCCACCATGAGGTTGAGCATTGTGGAGCGGTCTGTTGCCTTTATCATCTGCGGATATTCGTTTGTACTCAGTATTTCCTCGGCAAAGTAAAACGAACCTTTTTCGCCTTGTTCAAACGAAAGACAGGGATACTTTTCAAGCTCGGAAAAGCTTATGGATTTATTTTTTGCAAGCGGATGATTTTTCCATATATATACATAAGCACGGCAATCTATGAGCCTGTGAAATTCAAGCTCGTTGTCACGCAGATATTTGTTTATGACTTTTCTGTTAAAATCGTTCATGTATAATATGCCGATTTCACTTTTGAAAGAGCCGACATCGTTTATTACATCGATTGTTTTTCCCTCACGCATTGCAAATTCATATTTTTGAATGTCGAATTGTTTGACGGTTTCGACAAACGCTTTGACAGCAAAGGAATAATGCTGGGAGGATACTCCGAATTTGCGCTTTATATTTGCGGGGTCGCTGTATTTTTTGTTCAGAAGCTCATATTGTTGGTAAAGCTGACGTGCGTATATCAGAAATTCCTCGCCCTCCGCCGTGGGAACTGCGCCCTTTCCGGTTCTGCGGAATATGTTTATGCCCGTCTGCGCTTCAAGCTCTTTTATGGCACTTGTGAGCGTCGGCTGAGATATATACAGTGCTTCCGCAGCTTTGTTCATCGAACCCAAATCGGATATTGTAATTGCATATAATATCTGCTGTAATGTCATAAGGAGCTCCGTTCCGCCGATTATGCACCGGCAAATTTTAATGTTTTTTTAAGCGCCCTCGGATATTCCGAGCATTACGATACCGACTACCGTTACGGCGATTGCTATGTAATGCTTAAACGAAAGCTTTTCTTTGAGGAATATTCTGCTCCAGAGTACCGAAGCGGCGCAGTATGCGCTGATAACCGGTGCGGCGCTGACTGCGTTTGCAGATATTGCATAAACATATGCGAACTGACCGGCAGTTTCGCAAACAGCACCTACAAGCTTAGGAGTTTCACGCTTGAAAGTAAGCTTTTCTTTCTTTATTACGAGTACATATATTGCCGAAATTATTCCGGAAAGCAGGAATGTAAGCTCGTATGCGACGTTTGCTGTGTCCTCATTGAGGGTTTCGAGTATAACGGCGTCGGCAAATGTGCCGAATGCGTCCAATATACAATAGAGTACAGGCAACATTATCGCAAGAATGCTTTTGGTATATTTAATGTTCGTGCTGCGCATAAGGCGTGCTTCGTCGCTTTCTGTGTATTCCGTAATTCCGAGTGCAACAACGCCGATGCATATTACGGCGATTGCAACAGCAGACAGTTTTTCAACACGCTGGTTGAGAAAGAAGAAACACAGCAGCGACGCTATCGCTCCGGAAGAATTGCATATCGGAGAAGATACCGAAAGCTCTATGTATCTCAATCCTACATAACCGAGTATCATTGAAGATATGTACAAAAGCGACGCCGGCAAATATGTTATAATATCATTCAAAGTAACCTTTGTGCCTGTGGATATCTCGATGATAGCATGAATACCCATTACAAGACCTACAGCCATAACCATTTTGTGATGGCTGTATTTGTCGTCGGGTTTTGACCCTATTTTGCTGAATAAGTCCGAACCGCTCCAAAAAAGCAGTGCTGTGAGTGCAAGTATAAACCACATAATTTTCTCTCCTTGTTGTTTTTAATCTAATTTTGCCAGTCCGGCATCATACAGCTTTTGCAACGATGACAGTATGCCGAGCTTTGCATGATACCATGTAAGACCACCCTGAAAATACACCGCATACGGCGGACGTATCGGACCATCGGCACTGAGTTCTATGGACGAACCCTGCACAAATGCTCCTGCCGCCATTATGACGTCGCTGTCATATCCCGGCATGGGCCACGGTTCGGGTGTAACGTAGCTGTCCACCGGTGCTGCTGCCTGGATTCCCTTGCAGAATTCTATGACGCATTCCGGCTTGCCGAATTCAATAGCTTGTATAATATCGTGCCGTGATTCCGTTGAGTTCGGAACTACCTTAAATCCCAGTCTTTCGTATATATTGGCAGCGAAAATTGCTCCCTTGAGAGCGGAAGCCACTACCGTGGGCGACATGAAAAAGCCCTGATACAGCGACTGCATAAGACCGAGATTTGCACCGACTTCTCTGCCCAGACCGGGGGCGGAAAGCCGGTATGCGCAGCGTTCAATGTATTCTTCTTTTCCGCATATATATCCGCCTATGGGCGCAAGTCCTCCGCCGGGATTTTTTATAAGGGAACCCACTACCATATCAGCACCGACGTCGGACGGCTCTATGGTTTCCGTAAATTCGCCGTAGCAATTGTCAACCATGCATATAACATCCGGTTTTATGCCTTTGACGAATTTAATAAGTTCGCCTATTTTTTGCACGGAAAATGTTTCTCTTGTCTGATACCCCTTGGAACGCTGTATCGCAACAAGCTTTGTTTTTTCGTTTATCGCTTTTTTTATATTGCCATAGTCGAATTTATCTCCGGGCAGCAAATCCACTTGGCGGTACGAAACGCCGTATTCCTTTAAAGAACCTGCGGAATTGCGTATGCCGATTACTTCTTCGAGAGTATCGTAAGGGCCGCCGGCAGGGGAGAGCATCTCATCTCCCGGAAGCAGATTCGCCCCGAGTGCCAGCGCCAATGCATGAGTTCCGCACGTTATCTGCGGACGTACAAGCGCAGCTTCTGTATGGAACGTATCGGCATATACACATTCGAGAGTATCACGGCCTATGTCGTTGTAGCCGTATCCGGTTGTCATTGCGAAGTGGGCCGGATTTACTCTGTTTTTGTGCATTGCGTGTATTACTTTCATCTGGTTAAAATCTGCGGTTTCGTCAATTTTTTCGAAACGCAGCTTTAGTTCTTCTATGATTTTTGCTCCGAAATCGTATACTTTTTCGCAGATTCCGAGCTGTTTATATATATCTTTTGTGTTCATGTTTTTCCTCCGAGGATTTTACTTGAGGTGTTAATGCCTAAAAAACACCGAAAGGACGGCAATCATGAAATATAATTACCGACCTTTTCAATAAAATCAGTTAAATTTTATTAAGTTTTCTTCAACCTTAGCAAGCATGGATTTGTAGTTTTCAAGCTTTGCTTTTTCCTGCTCAACAACGTTGGCGGGAGCTTTGCTTACAAAACCGGCATTGTTAAGCTTGCCTTCGCCTCTTTTTATCTCCGAAAGAAGTCTGGTTTTTTCTTTTTCAAGTCTTTCTTTTTCCTCTTTCATATCAACAAGCTCGTCCATAGGTATCGCAATCTCCGCACCGTCGCTTATAACGGTAAGCGCTCCGTTTTCCGGCAAAGTATCGGTTATTATAACTTCCGAAGCGGAAGCCAGCTTTTCAAAGAATATTTTTCCGTTTTCAAATACGTCCGCCTGCTCTGCCTTGATGTAGAGTTTCGCTTTCTTGGACGGCGGTACGTTCTTTTCCGCACGTGCGTTTCGTATTGCCTTTATTGCGCTCATTATGATTTCTGTTTCTGCGGCTTCTTTCGCATAGTTGAACTTGCCGCCCTCGGGGTATTTCGCAAGCATTATCGTTTCGCCGTCATGCGGCAGGCTCTGCCAGATTTCTTCCGTGATGAAAGGCATAAACGGATGAAGCAGTTCAAGCACTCTCGAAAGCACGTATGCAAGAACTCTGCCCGCAGTTTCCTTTTCATCGCCGAAAAGACGGGGCTTGCATAATTCGATGTACCAGTCGCAGTATTTGTCCCAAATAAAATCATATAATTTTGATACGGCTATTCCGAGTTCGAATTTATCAAGGTTTTCACGAACTTCTTTTGCCAACTCGCTCAAATTGGTGAGAATCCACTTGTCGGCAGCGGAAAGTTTGCTTTCTTCCGGCAGAGCCGTGTCCTCGCGTTCTATGTTCATGAGTACGAATCTTGCGGCATTCCAGAGTTTGTTTGCGAAGTTTCGGCTTGCCTTTACACGTTCGTCGTAATAACGCATATCGTTGCCGGGTGAGTTCCCGGTTGCGAGAGTGAATCTCAATGCGTCCGCACCGTATTCTTTTACGACTTCGAGAGGGTCTATTCCGTTGCCGAGAGATTTAGACATTTTTCTGCCCTGCGAATCTCTGACAAGACCGTGTATGAATACGTATTTGAAAGGCTCTTTGCACATATGCTCCATACCGGAGAATATCATACGTGCAACCCAGAAGAATATTATATCATATCCCGTAACAAGAACGCTTGTCGGATAGAAATATTCGAGGTCACGAGTTTTTTCGGGCCAGCCGAGCGTTGAGAACGGCCAAAGAGCACTGCTGAACCACGTATCGAGAACGTCTTCTTCCTGATGAACCTTGCCGCCGCATTTCGGGCATTTCGTTATATCTTCTTTGGAAACCGTCATTTCGCCGCATTCATCGCAGTAGAACGCCGGTATTCTGTGACCCCACCAAAGCTGACGTGAAATACACCAGTCGAGAACGTTTTCCATCCAGTTGAGATAAGTTTTTGAAAATCTGTCCGGAATAAATTTGACGTCGCCGTCTTTTACAACACGTATAGCTTCTTTTGCTAGAGGTTTCATCTTAACAAACCACTGGTCGGATGTCATAGGCTCAACGGTTGTGCCGCATCTGTAGCACGTGCCCACGTTGTGCTTGTAATCTTCAACTTTGAGCAGATAACCCTGTTCTTTTAAATCATCAACAACGGCTTTTCTTGCTTCGTATCTGTCCATTCCGCAGTATTTGCCGCCGTTTTTATTGATTGTTGCGTCGTCGTTCATAATCTTAATCTGTTCGAGATTGTGACGCATGCCGACTTCAAAGTCGTTCGGGTCATGCGCCGGAGTTATTTTAACAACGCCCGTTCCGAATTCCGGCTCAACGTATTCGTCGGCGATAACAGGGATTTTTCTGTTCATCAGCGGAAGAATTACGTTTTTGCCTACGAGATTTTTGTATCGCTCATCATCTGGGTGAACGGCAAGCGCAGTATCGCCCATGAGAGTTTCCGGACGTGTTGTCGCAATCACAACATAATCGTCGCTGTTTTCAATCGGGTATTTGATGTGCCAGAAAGCACCGTCCTGTTCTTTGTATTCAACCTCGGCATCGGAAAGTGCCGTAGTACATTTCGGACACCAGTTTATGATTCTGTGACCTTTGTATATAAGTCCCTTGTTGTAGAGATTTACGAACACTTCTCGAACAGCCTTTGAGCAGCCTTCGTCCATTGTGAAACGCTGACGTGACCAGTCGCAGCTGCATCCGAGTTTTTTAATCTGAGTGATGATTCTGTTTCCGTAAGTGTTTTTCCAGTCCCATACACGTTCGAGAAATTTATCTCTGCCCAAATCGTAACGTGTGAGACCCTCGTTCACTCTCAGGCTTTCTTCAACCTTAATCTGTGTTGCAATTCCGGCATGATCTGTTCCCGGAATCCAGAGTGCGGCATATCCGCACATTCTCTTGTAACGTATTAAAATATCCTGGAGAGTTTCGTCGAGTGCATGCCCCATATGCAGCTGACCCGTAACGTTCGGAGGAGGAATTACTATAGTAAACGGTTCTTTGTTTTCGTCGGGTTCGCATTTGAAATATCCGTTTTCCTCCCACTGCTTGTAGAGCTTTTCTTCAAAATCCCCCGGATTGTATACCTTGTTCAGTTCCTTTTTCATCTGTTTCTGTCCTTTCAGTCTATATCAATCTGCCTGTTTTATATAAAATGACCATAGCCGCAGCGGCTAATATAACGCCGATACCGCGTATAAGCATAGATTGGTTCGGAGTAATATCGGTTTTGCCTATAAGCTTTGCGACTCGTTCTCCGAAGTATATGACAGCAACTCCCATAAAAGCGGCAATCCATAACACATATGTCATTCTAAGCACCTCTTTTCAGCATATAAATATTCATTATATATATTATACTATAAATAAGCGGCGTTGTCAATACAAAAAGAAAATACTTCCTGTGTATCGGGAATTTATTAGGTGTTTTTTCGCAATAAACCGAGAATTTTTTTGTGTAAAATTACACTTGACATATCTGTGCGGCAGTGATATACTAAAGATAAGCTTATTAATCGGGAAAAATCAAGGTGGAATTATGGCAAATACTAAACTCAAGGGAAACTTAATATTGCTTATTACGGCGGTGGTCTGGGGCATATCGTTTGTGTCGCAGCGTTCGGGAATGTCTTACATAAAGCCGTTTACATTCAACGGGATAAGAACTATGCTCGGTGCATTGGTGCTTATTCCGGTGCTTATTATTACGGATAGGAAAAAGCCTCTCGGCGAGCCTAAAACAAGGAATAAGAAAACGCTTTTAAAAGCAGGCGTTTTGTGCGGAGTGCTTCTCGGAGCGGCGGGCACGGTTCAGACATGCGGAATGGTCTATACAAGTGCCGGCAAGGCAGGGTTTATAACAGCACTTTATCTTATTATAGTGCCGATTTTCGGTATATTTTTGAAGAAGAAAATACGTCCGCTTGTATGGGGCTGCGTAACACTTGCAACAGTGGGAATGTATTTCCTGTGCGTGAACGGCACGCTGAATATAAATAAAGGTGATTTGATAGTTTTGTGCTGCTCATTCATATTCGCACTGCATATCCTTACGGTAGATAAATATGCCGGTGAGGTTGAGGGCGTAAAGCTTGCATTTTTGCAGTTTTTCGTTGCGGGACTTTTGAATATTATACTTATGTTTATATTTGACAATCCGGATTTCGGCGCTGTTTGGCAGTGCCGTACAGAAATTTTGTATTCCGGTATAATGTCGTGCGGTGTCGCATATACATTACAGATTATAGGGCAGAAATATACAGACCCGACGTCTGCATCGCTTATTATGAGTATGGAATCGGTGTTTTCCGTCCTCGCAGGTTGGGCGCTGCTGCATGAAAATCTGAAACCGAACGAGATTTTCGGCTGCATTCTTGTATTTGCGGCGATTATGCTTGTTCAGTTGCCGGAAAAGACAGTAAAGGTTAAGTAAAAGGGGAAATATATATGGATATTACGAAAATAGACCCGAATTTCAGTATAAAAAGAGTATCTGAAGGACTTGATATAGATTATTACGACGTAAAAGAAACCCCGATTAAGCTTTTCGGAGTGTTCTGTGAAAACAATAAATTTGTAAGGATGCCGGAAAGAGTGGCAAAAACGGTTTCCGAGGGCGTTCATTCGCTTTATGATAACACGGCAGGCGGAAGAGTCTGTTTTAAAACGGATTCCAGGTATATTGTACTTGCAGCCAAGATTGTATCGGCAGGCAAAATGCCGCATTTTACAACGCTCGGAAGCGCAGGTTTTGATTTGTACATAAAAGACGATTATTTCGGAGCATTTATGCCGGATTACAATGTTGACGGAGCGTATAACTGCGTGCTGGATTTCGGATTTGAAGGAATGAGAGAAATAACGATTAATTTTCCTCTGTACAGCAGCGTGTCGGATGTATATGTAGGCGTAACCGCAGGGGCAAGAGTAGAAGAATATTACCCGTATAAAAAAATTCTGCCGATAGTGTATTACGGCTCGTCGATTACTCAAGGCGGATGTGCTTCAAGGCCGGGAAACAGCTATCAGGCGGAGATATGCAGAAGAACAGGTGTTGATTATATAAATCTGGGATTTTCGGGGAACGCAAAAGGCGAACAGGAGATGGCGGATTATATAGCCGACCTCAATATGAGCATATTTGTTATGGATTACGACCATAATACACCGAATGTGGAACATCTTAAAAATACGCATGAGAAATTCTTTAAGACAATACGTAAAAAGAATAAGGATTTGCCTGTGATATTCGTTACAAAACCGGATTTCAAAGGCGTCGGCGACAGCTTGCGCCGTGACGTCATTTATACAACGTACAGAAACGCATTGCTCACAGGAGATGAAAATGTGGCATTCATTGACGGAAGCACATTTTTCAGCGGTGACAAAAGAAGCTTTTGTACCGTGGATAATTGCCACCCGAACGATATGGGATTTTATCAAATGGCATGTTCGATAGGCGAGGTTGTGGAAAAATTGCTGAAATACGGCAATTACGTTAAATAATATTTGTGCCGCATATACGGCGGCGGAATGGAGTGAAATATGAGTAAAATAATAACAATAAGCAGACAGTTCGGAAGCGGCGGCGGTGAAATAGGCAAAAAACTTGCCACAGACCTTAATATTCCGTTTTATGATAAAAGTATAATAAATATTGCAGCAAAGGACAGCGGATTCAGCGAGGATATTTTGGAATATTCCGAGGAAATGCCTATAAACAGCCTGCTGTATTCGATTGCTACGGGAAACGGAATCGGCGGAATCGGTTTGACGGGTCTGCCTCTCGGTGACAAACTGTTTCTTGCGCAGTTTGACGCAATAAAAAAAATTGCGGCGGAAGGACCGTGCGTACTTATAGGAAGATGTGCGGACTATGTTTTGAATGATATGGATAATGTTATAAATATATTTATTCATGCAGATATAGATAAGCGAATTGAGCGTATTTCAAAAACACACTCGCTTAGTGCAGAGGAGGCAAAAAAGAAAATTGATAAGGTAGATAAGCGCAGAGCCGCTTATTACTATCATTATACGCTCGAAAAGTGGGGAACCGTGACAAGATACGACTTGTGTATAAACAGTTCAACGCTTGGTGTGGAAAAGACAGCGGCGGCAATAAAGCATTTTATTGACGCTTGCGAAAAAAATTAAATATGTGAAATTGCATTTTTTCAATGTAACACTAAAAACTTGTAATTTATTATGAAGAAAATATACGCTATACATTATTAATTTATTTGGTTTAATTTAGTTTGGCAAAACAGCATTCAATAGTGCATAATTACTATGATTGCGTGACAAAAAAAGGCGGTGGCGGCAAATTTATTTCAGTTTGCCGTCACCGCTTTTTTTGCTTTGGAAAAATAATGCCGCTTTTCAACCCTTTTATTATATGAATAAATCTTCGCCGGATATAATCCCGACATATTTTTTTGCTGTATTTTATATATGCTTCGTCGGTACAGCTTATGAGCTTTCCGTTGCGGTAAAAGCCGGCAAGAACACCTATAATATCACTGTCTTTTATGTCACATTCAAGGTGTACTCTGTTGTCACCGCATATAACGTACCCGTTTTTGGCAATCCTTATGATTCTGTGCATTGTATAATGTCCGTTGCGCTTGTATACGGGTATGTCATATTTTTTTAGCGGAAATTTCGGCGGTACTATTATAACGCTGTCACGTCCTTCAATCAGCATGGGGTTCATGCTGTCGCCCTGCGTTTTCGTTATGTATATTCCGTTTTCCTTTAATGCCTGTTCGATTCCTTTCATATTCCGATTACCTCGTATGCGGTTTTTGCCGCCGATATATCTGTATTGCATTTTATCAGATAAAATTCGGATTGCTCCGCTAAAATATTGATAAGGTCAAAAAGCTTCTGGATGCTTTTGTTTTTCGGAATGTAAATCTGATTAATCAAACGCTTGAATATATGTGCCTTTTCAAGAGGAATACACTCGTTTTCCGTGCTGCGCTCGATAAAGCATATTTTCCGAAGCTTCGTTTTTGCGTTAACCTGTAGGCCCTCTTTTCCTGCCCAGGGCGTGCCGAACGCATATGCACAGCCGCCGATTATCCGTATCAAAGGTTTGTCGCCGTTGATTACTCTTATTTCGCTGCCCAAAAGCTGCTGCCATAATCGCACATGTGTGCTTTTGCCGACGCCGCTTTTTGCGAGAAATGCCGTTCCGCAGCCGTGTACGTCTATTACTGCGCCGTGCATCAGAAATCCGTCGAAATCCAAAATGCTTTCGGCAATTTTTCTGTATACGGCAAGGCTTTCGAGATACGCTGCCGAATATTTGTTTTCCGTATCTTCGGCATATATTTCTTGCTCGGAAACAGTGGCATCGATTGAAAAATTCGGCTCGGCAGCCGTATATTCTCTGCACAATTCGGCGAGATAAGCATATTTGTTCTCGATTTTTATATTAATATCGGCAAGTCGAATAATCATTCATCTTCAAGCTCCTCTGTTTTAGGGCGCAGCAGATATACCGCAAGCATGGGAAATGACAGCAGTACACCGCTCAAAAGCGCAGCAAGGGGCTTGTATACACCGCATATGGCGAAAAGCTTAAAAGGCAGAAACATATATGTATATACAGGTTCTGTTTTGAAAAAAGCAAGTATAAACGCCGTAATTGTCATAAATGCAAGCGGAAAACCGGCATGCATAAAATATTTTTTTGCCGACAATTCCCCGGAACGGATAAATTCTTCAAAGAGTGTTTTGCGACAGTGAAGAAAATAAAATATGCATATCAAAACCGTAAATATAAGAGCGGCTGCAAACCCCCATAGCTTTTCACTGAAAATTTCTATGCTTTGTATTATCATTGCGGCAGCAAGCGAAAGAATCATTTCGCCTGCGAAAAGCTCGGCGAATTTGTTTAATAAAAACCTCAAAAAAATCAACCTCCGTTATTTATCAAAACCGCTTTTGCCGTATCGTCCCAGTCTACCTGCATATTAAATGCCTCGGAAACCGCACGGACAGGAACGAGAGTTCTGCCGTCTGTCACGAAAGGCTCGCTGTCGAGAGGGACTTTTGTTTCGCTTCCGGCTTTGAAATCCTTTATGATTATTGCAGGCTTGCCTATTTGCATTAATATGAATTTTGAATCTTTGGAAGCAAGAATCATTTGTGTGTCCTCTATCCATTCGACTTTTGCACCGAGTTCTTCAAATATTTTGCGCATGGGAACCATGGTTCTGTCGTTTACTGTCTGCGGCGGCACATCAAACTCGATTTGCTTTCCGTTTATAAGCACGGATATGTTTTCTTCTGCCGCAGCATTATGGGGAAATATGAGCATAGTTGCACAAAGTGTTATATATATTAATTTTTTCATAGTTTTCTCCGTTATAAGGGTGGGGCGGAAAATCCGCCCCATAAAGTAGTTTATTGTGTGATGTCCCAGTCTGAATTCCAGTTTGCCGTTCCTGCGGAAACAGCCTTTATGCCTGCCGGTTTTGTGAAACCGGAAGTCGGTGTTTCACCGCTTGTTTGGATAATATCTTCAAAATCGAGCGTTATAAATTCAGCTGAGGGTTTTGTATAGCTTTTCATGTTTTATTACCTCCGATTTATTATTCGGCAATATAGCCGTTTACCGTAGCTGTTTTGGATACTGATACAGCCGAACCGTATTCTGTGTCTATATAAGATACGCCGAGGATTGTTCTGTCAAGCTCGGTTGACGGAATTTCCATAAGGTCTGCGGCAAATGTATCTCCGCTGAGATTGCTGTTTTCGATTATCAGCTTTTTATCCGGTGCTGTATCGAAAATATCAGCCGGAATAAGCCATGTTCCGAATGTTGTAACGGCTGTGTCTGCGGGAACGGAAACTTTTGTTATGAAACGCAGGTTTCCTTTTCCGCTCTCGCCGATGTATGCGTCTGCGTCCGAGATTTCAACGGACGGAAGATTGTTTACGATTTCGCTGTTTGCAAGTAATATTGTTGATGTTCCCTGAAGTGAGCAGTCATGCTTGCTGTCGCCGTACTTAATGTACAAATCGGCATATGCTGCGTATGCGTAAAAAATGTTGCCGGCTTTATTTGCAAAATACAGACCTTTAACCTTTGTGCCGTTCTTAGCGCATGTAGCTGCGCTTTCGTCACAGCCGGAAACAACCGTGTCAAGCTCTATGTAATTGCTGTCGGGCTTTGTTTTCTCAAATGTTATACCGGAAACCTTGCAGCTGCTTAAGTTTATGTTACCCTGCATATTTGCAACAAGACCGGCAACATTATACATACCTTTTAATGTTACATTATTCACCGTACAATCTCTCAATGTGATGTTTGAGTCCTTTCCGACCGACATTCCGACGATAGCGCTGACTTTGCCGCTGCCGGATATTGTACAGTTTGTTACGTTGATCTTTTCGAATGTTGAACTTCCGAGGCTGTAGCCGCATACGGCAGCAGTTATATTAGCTGTTGTGTTTTCTCCGTTTACATAGTTGGAAGCACCCGTAACGTTAAGGTTTTTAATTGTAGCCGAATTAATACGTCCGAACAATGCGCTGCCGAAATATGTATATATTTTTTCATAGTTTGTGTTGTTGCTTGCCGATATAAGCGTATATGTTGAACGGTAATTTAAAATTGTTTTGTCGTTTCCGTCAAACGTCCCTTTAAATGCAATTGCACCGTTGTCGCCCTTGCCTATAGGATCCCAAATTTCGTTTCCTAAGTCGATGTCGGCAGCAAGCCGAACGAATTTGCCTGCATAGTTATTTCCGAAATTTACACTGTCACGGAATGTTCTTAAATCTTCTGCATTGTTAATGATATACGGGTCTGTTTCAGTACCGCTGCCGTTTTCCAAAACAGGAATGTTATATGAACGTTCAGCATTGGCAAGTAAATATTCTCCGTCTTTTAATTTACAATCGTGTGAGGAATGACCGTATTTATCATATAATTCAGAATATGTAACGCAGTAATAATATGTACCGATAGGGACAATTCCCAATGTACCCTTAATTTTTGTTCCGTTGCCGAGACAATATTGATTATTATCTGTACATGCGATTTCTGTATCAACATCTACATATCCTTTTATAGTTTTATATGTGGAGGGAATCCAGATATTTCCGAATACATAGCTGTCTGTGAGTTCAATTTCATTTTGGAGAAGCCCGACCAAACCGGACACGGCATTAACACCGTATAATTTGCTGTTTTCCGTGCTGCAATTAATCAGTTTTGTTGTTCCGCTTGGATCGGCTGCCATTCCGACAATACCGCCGATTTTGCTATATCCGCCAATATAAGAATTTCTTACATGAACATTTTCAAATGTATAGGTGCCGTATACATATCCGGTTACTGCACCTACAACATTAGAATCACCTGATATGTTAGCATTGCTCATAATAAGGTTTTTTATACTTCCGCTCATAACGTTTCCGAATAATCCGTACCCGTAGCCCTCCGGGCAACTGATTTTCAAATTTGAAATTGTTTTGTTATTACCGTCAAATGTACCTTTAAAAGCACTTGTACCTGTTCCTATCGGGGTCCAAGTAACACCGTTCAAATTAATATCGGCAGTAAGCTTAACGTATTTACCGCTGTAGTTATTACCGCTGTTGACATCATCTCCGAAGAAAGTGAGATCGTCAACGGATGAAATAAGATACGGGTCGCTTGCCGTGCCGCTGCCCGCTAAGGCTGTTGTTTCAGCATTTACCGTCATTGCAAGCATTGAAAAAATCATTGTGATTGCAGCGAAAATGCTAATGAGTTTTTTGTTTTTTTGCATAAGTTTCTTCCTTCCTTTTTTGTATTCTCCGGAATATAGGTGCACCGTATGTCCGGATTTTTTTCTGCGAAACATCGCAAATCTACATATACAATTTTATCATACAGCACATTATTTGTCAACACTTTTTTGAATTTTATGTATTTTTTTGACATAATGCAAACGTTTGTATAATTATAAACACTCATATTAATTAAATTTGACGAAAAAATATATAACTTAATTTGTATATTTAAAAAAATAATATCCAAACGATTGATAGTGTGGCCGGAGATTGTTTTTTATATATTTATGAAAATTTTGCGAATTCGGAGGTTAAAAATGTATTGCAAAGTTCAGGGGAAAGTGATATAATTATAGTATAAACAGCGTGAAAAAATTGAAAAGGGGGTATCTTGATGAATGAATTCAGAACGGTGGTATCGGTCATTCTTATGGTAATTACGGGAATTGTCGGCTTTTTCGTGGGAGGAGCAGCGTTTGATGAAGCATTAAACGGGGCGATTTTGTTTTCAATGATAACCGGAATTGCTTGTATAATTTATACAATAGACAACAGGGAAGAGTAGAAGAAAATTTGAAAATATTTCAAATATGTATTGATTTTTGCATTAATTAGTGGTATACTATAAAATGTGGTTATTTTATTTTTTAAGGAGAGATAAAAATGGATAAAGAGCAGATTTTAACAAAAATCACGGATGTCGGCGTTGTTGCCGTTGTACGTGCAAACAGCAGCGAACAGGCAATGAAAATCGCAGACGCTTGCATTGAGGGCGGGATCCCGGCTATAGAGCTTACTTTTACAGTACCTCATGCGGATAAAGTTATAGCAGACCTTGCGGCAAAATATACTCACGGTGAAATAATTCTCGGCGCAGGTACGGTTATGGACCCGGAAACGGCAAGAATAGCAATACTTGCAGGTGCGCAGTTTGTAGTAAGCCCGTACTTCAATCCGGAAACCGTAAAGCTTTGCAACAGATACAGAGTTGCCTGCATGCCGGGTGCAATGACAATCAAAGAAATTGTTTCGGCAATGGAATCGGGTGCGGATATTGTTAAGGTATTCCCCGGAGATTTGTTCGGACCTAAGATAATAAAAGACGTAAGAGGACCTATTCCTTATGCGAAACTTATGCCTACGGGCGGCGTCGACGTGTCGAACGTTGCGGATTGGGTGAAAGCCGGTGCGGTTGCCGTGGGAACAGGCTCAAGTCTTACGAAAGGCGCTGCAACGGGAGATTACAAGGCTGTTGCGGAAAAAGCAAAAGAATTTGTTGCTGCTGTTAAAGCTGCAAGAGAAAATATATAATTCAACGGGAAAGAGGTAGAATCAAATGGCAAAAAAAGCAGTTACATTCGGAGAAATCATGATGCGGCTTCAGACTCCGGGTTATCAGAGATACATACAGGCACAGGGTTTTGAACTCGTATACGGCGGCGGTGAAGCAAACGTTGCGGTTTCGCTCGCAAATTTCGGCATTGACGCAAGTTTTGTTACGAAGCTTCCCGAAAATCCGCTCGGCGACGCTTGCCTTGCAACGCTCCGCAAGCATGGTGTAGATACTTCAAAAATAGCAAGAGGCGGAGAAAGACTCGGAATTTATTTCTGCGAAAAGGGCGCATCGCAAAGACCGTCAAATGTTGTATACGACAGGGCACATTCTTCGATAGCAACGGCAGAACCGGCAGATTTTAACTGGGCTGAGATTTTCGGCGGTGCGGAGTGGTTTCATTTCACGGGCATAACCCCGGCAATATCGGATTCGGCTGCGGCTATTACGCTCGAAGCGTGCAAAAAAGCGAAGGAACTCGGAATTAAAATCAGCTGTGATTTGAATTTCAGAAAGAAACTCTGGACAAGCGAAAAAGCCGGCAGAGTTATGGGCGAGCTTATGCAGTATGTTGACGTATGCATAGCTAACGAAGAAGATGCAGAAAAGGTATTCGGCATAAAAGCAAGCGAAACGGACGTAACAAGCGGAGAAATCAACCGTGACGGATATAAAGAGGTTGCGCACAAGCTTGCAGAGCGTTTCGGATTTGAAAAAGTAGCCATTACGCTCAGAGAAAGCATATCGGCATCCGTAAACGGCTGGTCTGCAATGCTTTATGACGGTAAAGACTGTGTATTTTCGAAAAAATATACAATGAATGTAATCGACCGTGTAGGCGGCGGAGATTCGTTCGGCGGCGGACTTATATATGCGCTTATGAACGACTACGGAACAGAGGATGCCATAAACTTTGCGGTTGCGGCGTCTTGTTTGAAGCATACGATTGAGGGCGATTTCAATCTCGTAAGTGTTGCGGAAGTAAAAAATCTTGCCGGCGGCGACGGAAGCGGAAGAGTACAGAGATAAAAAAATCTGAACAGTATAAAAAGTCGGAAACTTGAGAAAGCAGGTTTTCGGCTTTTTTGTGCAATAAAACGAAAAAACAGGAAACTACTTGAATTTATGATGATTTTGTGATATACTTTCCAATATATTGATTAGAGGGATATGTGGGTATGAATACAAAAACAAAAGGTATATTGTATGTAATAACGGCAGCATTCGGATTTTCGATGATGAGTGTTTTCGTACATCTTTCGGGTGATTTACCGCCGTTTCAAAAGGCGTTTTTCCGTAATTTGGCGGCATTTATCGTCGTGACGGTAATAATGGTAAAAAATAAGATAAGCCCGATGCCGAAAAAGGGGAGTATACCGTCGCTTTTTTGCCGTTCGTTATTCGGAACGATAGGGCTTGTCTGCAATTTTTATGCAATAGACCGTTTGGTGCTTGCGGACGCCAATATGTTAAATAAGCTGTCTCCGTTTTTTGCAATTATATTTTCTGTGTTTTTGCTGAATGAGAAACCTACGATTGTGCAGATTGTCGGAGTTCTTACGGCATTTGTCGGCAGTATGTTTATAATCAAGCCGTCGGCAAGCGGATATGCCTCGTTTCCCGCACTTATAGGAGCGATAGGCGGACTCGGTGCCGGTGCGGCATATACATTTGTGCGCCGGCTTGGCAAAAACGGAGAAAACAGCTTTTTGATAATATTTTATTTTTCGGCATTTTCGTGCTTGGTGTGTCTGCCTTTTATGATACTGAATCCGGCGGCGATGAGCATGAAAAGCTTTGTATGCCTTGTATGTGCCGGAATAAGTGCGTGCATCGGGCAGTTCGGCATAACGAAAGCGTATATATGCGCACCGGCGAGAGAAATATCCGTGTACGATTATACGCAGGTGATTTTTGCCGCAATATTCGGGTATTTCATATTCAAGCAGATTCCGGACACATTGAGCGTATTGGGATATGTCCTGATATGCGGAGCGGGAATTGCAATGTTTTTCTACAATAAAAAGAGATGAAATTAAGGAGGAATATGTATGATAAAATACAGTGATTATCAGATTAAGGACGGAGTTTTGGAAACTGACGAGGACATAATGTGGAGCATAACCTATAAATTCAATGCGGAAGACCGTGAATCGCCGAGAGTATTGCTGATAGGCGATTCGATATGCAATGCGTATCATGCGGCGGTGCGTGAACGGACGGGCACAAGGGTAAATATATCGTTTTGGGCAGGCTCCAAATGCATAACTCACAGAGATTATTTAAGGGAACTTGATTATATTCTCGACACGAATCCGTGCGAACTTATTCTCTTTAACAACGGATTGCACAGTCTTGGTACGGATACAAAAAACTGGGAAAAAGCATATAGGGCGGTTATGAAATATCTTGCAGATAAAATGCCCGACACAAAGCTTGCGGCAGTGTTGAGTACACCGCTTAAGGATGCGGAGCTTACGGAACGTTCAAAACGGCTTAATGAGATAGTAAAGAGAGTGTCTGCTGAAAATAATACACCGGTTTTGGATTTATTTACTCCGATGGATAAGCTTGACAGGAATACATATTGGTCGGATTGTTATCATTTTAAAGCAGATGCAATAAATATGCAGGCAGATTTGATTTCGGAATATATTTTCGGTATGCTGCCGGACTGCAAAAAAGAAGTTGTGCAGAAATCAACGCTGACGGGACCGGACGGTTCGTTGAAATAATACCGTAATTGTTTGACAGATATTACAAACGGGGCTGCTTAAAATGAAGAGCCCCGTTTATATTAAATGATATTCAGTTCTTTTAATGCATTTTTAATGTATGCAGCCATTATTCCGTAGCCGACCTCGGAATAGTGCAATCCGTCGTTCGGCTGCATTACGGGTTCGTTTTCGTCTGTAAAGGCTTCGCAGCGGGCGAGGTCGATACACTTGAAACTGTTTTCTTCTGCGTAGCGGCGCACAAATTTCACGGCTTTTTCGACCCGGTTTGCATATCCGCAGTTTGACATTTGCGGATTTACAGTGGCGTGCGGCGGTGTGCATAAGACTATAACGGCTTCCGGTGCATCGGATTTTATAAGCTGAATAAGGACGTCATAATCATCATTTCCGGCTACATGAACTTGGTCGTCGAGTCCGCCGTTTGTACCGAGCATAACTATTACCAAGTCGGCACCGTCAGTGCAAACATTGCCGCCCTTGTAATATTCAAGATATGATGTAGCCGTGAAACCGCATTTTCCGCAGTTTATAACTTCCGTATTAAGCAGCTTTTTCAAGTAGTACGGATAGCTTTTTTCCTGTACGTTTGCGATGCCGCTTTTGCCGAATACGCCGTAATCGCCCTCGGTCAGGCTGTCGCCTATACATATGATTTTCTTTATCAAGGTAATACCTCCCAAATGTTTTTAATGTCTAATTTTGTTTGCGGACTATTGTATATTCGTCGCCGAATCTGAAGAACGGGCATGAGGAATAATGCAGAAAGCGTTCCGCATCGTCTTGGTCAATGCACATGATACAGCTGTAGCAGTCGTATTCCTCGTCATATTCATAATACATACATTCGTTGCAGTCGGTCTGCATTCTTTTCTTTTTCATGATAATCTCCGTAAAATGTAATAAATTTCTGCATATATTATACTACATAAACATGATAATGTCAAGTGAGAGCCTGGAATTATCAAAATACAGAAACACCTCCGGCTATTAATAAAACCGAGGTGCTTAGAATAAATATAAATTATTTCTATCTGTAAATATAAAATCCGTTTCCGACTATCTGCTGAGATTCGGAAAAAATTATAAATGCGTGTTCATCGATTTCAAGCACGCTTTTTTGAAAAGCGGTGATTTCTTTTGTCTTTATCGCGCATACGAGCATATATTGCTTGGTTTTGGTGTATGCGCCTGTTCCCTCAAGTATAGTAACGCCTCTCGGAGAAGTATTTATCAGCATTTCGGCAATGTGCGCTCCCTCCGGAGATATTACAAAAGCTATTTTCGAAAGATTCATTTTCCGCATCAGAAAATCTACGGAATATGTAGATATGGCGAGTGCCATTATACCGTACATGGCAAGCTCGGCATTTTTGAATATCAGAAACGACACAAGTATTATGCAGCCGTCAATGATAAGCAGTAAATTTCCTATAGACATATGCGGGAATTTATATTGTACAATTCTTCCGAGAATATCCGTGCCTCCCGTGCTTGCACCGGACATAAATGCAAGTGCCAGACCCGTACCGTACAAGAGTCCGCCGAAAATCACGGCGAGAAGCTCATTGTGCGTTACTGCACCGAAATGTGAGAAAATCTCAACAAATATACTCAGCATTGCTGCACCGAACAACGAGTTTATTACAAGCTCTTTTCCCATAATTACAAGGCATAGGGCAAACAGAAGCAGGTTCAATGCGGCATAGCTTATTCCGACGGGAATATGCATGGTATGATAAAGAATGGTTGATATACCGGAAACGCCGCCGTTTACAATCTTGTTCGGAAGATAAAAAAGCGACAATCCAATGGCGGTAAGCATATTGCCGAATGCTATCACAGAATATTTTTTCAAGTTATGCACGGCAATCTCCGCCTTTCTTCAATCTGTTTTTTACAAAAGCGGAAAGCGCAGGCACGAGAAAGGTTATTGTAAAGCCGACAAATACATAGGAAATGCGTTTTCCGAGAAAGCCGGAGATATATTTCACGGCAAACAGAGCAATCATTCCCATAATATAGCGCCCGATTTTTGCCTTGCAGCTGCCGGACACATCGAATCGGATAAAGCGTTCTTCAAGCAGCAGACCTGTTATGCAGCCGGCAAATAAAAAAGTTATGCTTGTCAAATCCTTATCTTTTATAAAAATAAGAATAATTGTATTAATTATAAAAAGAATAATCGCAGCCGCAGTCTTATGCTCTTCGTGGTTGAAAAGAATATTGCTTATAAATATAACCGCCGTGCCGAGAATATATCCCACAGCAATATCAAGCGGAGTATGTACCCCGAGATACATTCTCGAAATGCCGGTTAATATTATAAGAAGTATTCCGATAATGTAGATAGCTTTTTTGCGTATATTTATCATACCGAGTCCGGCAAAGGTAGTCGAAAGCTGTGCGTGTCCGCTCGGAAACGAATATCCGTAGCCGGTGGAGGTGTCTATTTGCCGTACCGCCGAATATGTATACGGACGGGGTACGGCAAAAATATTTTTAAGGACGGTATTCAGTGAAAAACTGAATACAAGTGTTATCGCAGCGATGATTCCTTTGTTTTTATTCACACACCAGTATATTGCGCAAACAACGGCGATATATACGATTTCGCCCGTCAGCGAAGATATGAACAAAAATATATTGTCAAGGAGCGGTGTGGAAAAACTCTGTAAAAATAATAAGAAATCAGTCATTTTTATTTTCTTTTCAATACGTCATGCGCTTTTTTTGCAATGTTTTCGGCTGTAAGACCGTATTCTTCGAGAAGCTTTGCGGGAACACCCGATTTTCCGAATTTATCTTCAATACCCACCATTTCGATAGGCGCAGGCGCGTTTTTGCAAACAACCTCCGCAACGGCACTTCCGAGACCGCCGATGATGTTATGTTCTTCCGCCGTAACTATAGCACCGGTTTTCTTAATGCTGTCTATTATCAGTTCTTTGTCGATAGGCTTGATTGTATGCATATTTACAATCCTTGCGGAAATTCCCTCGGACTGCAAAATTTCATGAGCCTTTAAAGCTTCGGGAACCATAAGACCGTTAGCTATTATTGTAACGTCCGTACCGTCTTTTAATACAACGCCTTTTCCCCATTCGAATTTGTATGTTGTTTCATCATTGATTACAGGCACAGCAAGACGTCCGAATCTCAGATATACCGGACCGTTGTGCAGGATAGCCGCTTCGACAGCCGCTTCAGCTTCAACGGCATCTGCAGGGCTTATAACCGACATGCCGGGAATAGCACGCATTATAGCAATATCTTCGACTGCCTGGTGAGTAGCACCGTCCTCGCCAACGGAAATGCCGGCATGAGTAGCACCTATTTTTACATTTAAGTTTGGATAGCAGATTGAGTTTCTGACCTGTTCAAAAGCTCGTCCTGCCGCAAACATTGCAAAAGAGCTTGCAAATACGGTCTTTCCGCACGCTGCAAGACCTGCCGCCGTGGACATCATGCTCGCCTCCGCAATACCGCAGTTGATAAATCTTTCCGGAAATGTTTTTTTGAATGTATCTGTCTTTGTTGATTTTGAAAGGTCGGCGTCAAGAACAACTATATCGTATTTTGCGCCGAATTTTGCGAGAGCTTTTCCGTATGCCTCTCGTGTAGCGATTTTTTTTATTTCAGCCATATGAATAATCTCCGTTCCGCCGCTCTGCACGGCAAATTTTGTATTCGGTTATACTTATCCGCAGAGTGAAAAGGATAAGTATATGTTTGTATTATTTAAAGCTTGCAATTTTTTCGTCAATCTCGTGTATCGCAGCTTCGTATTGTTCCGTGTTCGGAGCGGAACCGTGCCATGCGGCGTTGTTTTCCATGAAAGATACGCCTTTTCCCTTTGTGCTTTGAGCGATGATAACAGTAGGCTTGCCTTTGACGGTTTTTGCGGTGTCAACGGCTTCAATGAGCTTTTTAACGTCATGAGCGTCCGTCACTATAACGTTCCAGCCGAAAGCGGCAAATTTTGCGTCTACCGGAGTGGGGTTCATGACCTTGCGTACATCGCCGTCAATCTGCAAAAGGTTGAGGTCGACGAATGCAGTCAGATTGTCAAGCTTGTAATGAGCGGCAAACATGGCAGCCTCCCAAACCTGACCCTCTTCGAGTTCGCCGTCGCCGAGAACGGTATATACTCTGTAGTCTTTATTATCCAGCTTTGCGGCGAGCGCCATTCCGTTTGCCGCACATATTCCCTGACCGAGTGAGCCTGTTGACATATCAACGCCGGGAATATGCTTCATATCGGGGTGACCCTGCAAATAGCTGTCTATTTTTCTGAAAGTTTTTATATCTTCAACCGGGAAATATCCTCTCTCGGCAAGCGCACCGTAGAGAGCGGGCGCACAATGACCTTTTGAAAGCACGAATCTGTCACGATTCGGGTCTTTCGGATTTTTTGGGTCGATATTCATTTCGTGAAAGTATAAAACAGAAAGAATTTCTGCTATTGAAAGTGAGCCGCCGGGGTGACCTGATTGCGCACTGTACACGGCTTCAAGCACGTGGCGGCGGATTTTGTAAGCGGTAAGCTCTAAAGCTGTTTCTTTGTCCATATTTCTTATCCCTCTTCATGTTTTATTATATTTTTATGCATTATTCAAAATGACGCATTTCAATACCCTTATATTATACCATAAATATATTAACATTTCAAGCATTTTTTTCTGCACTATTCCAATATTTCGGTAAGAAAATACAATGTTTCAGATGACGTCTTTTTCGGATATAATGTTTCCGTCCAAATCTTTAAGATACAATTCCCCGTTTTCATAAATTCCGTAGCTTGCTTTTCCGTCTTTCGGAATGGAAACGCTGCCGGGATTCATTATATAAATATTATTCGATTTATCAAGTACCTTTACATGAGTATGTCCGTATAGGAATATGCTCCCGTCCGCAAGCGGCGGCAGGTTTTCGGGATTGAAGATATGTCCGTGAGTCATATAGATACATCTGCCGGTTTCGGTCATGACAACGGCATAGTCGGACATACAAGGGAAGTCAAGCACCATGCTGTCGACCTCCGCTTCACAGTTTCCTCTGACCGCAATTATATCGTTTTTTATCGAATTAAGCAGTTCGATAACCTTTTTCGGTGCATATCCGTCCGGCAAATCATTTCTCGGTCCGTGATACAGAATATCGCCGAGAATCAAGAGTTTATCAGCCTTTTCCGCCTTGAATCTTTCGCAAATTACCGAGGCGTATTTGTAGCTGCCATGGATATCCGAAGCTATAAAGTATTTCATAATTTGAACTCCTTTTTTATAAGCAATATTAAAAAATCTCTTATCATATTATAAGGATAAGAGATTTTTTGTGTTATATAATTAAATTTATTTAAGCTTAGCTATTTCCTCAATGCAGCTCATGCAGATGTTCTTTCCTTTGAAACTTCTGACATCTTTGAAATTTCCGCAAAAAGTACACGCCGGCTCATATTTTTTCAATAAAATAGCACCGTCATCGATGAAAATTTCGAGTGCATCTCTTTCTTCAACAATATTGAGCATTCTGCGAAGCTCAATCGGAAGCACGACTCTGCCAAGCTGGTCTACACGCCTTACAATGCCTGCGGCGGCAACGTTACCGTCAAATTTCTTGAAAACAATCATTCCGTCCTCAAGATAAATCTCCATTGAATCGACAACTTCAACTATGTTTAAATTTTTACGTATCTCTTTAGGTACTACGATTCTGCCTAATTGATCAACTCTTCTTACTATTCCTGTGGATTTCATTAAATTACCTCCCAAGTTAAAATAGCAGCAAACTATTACATTATTATTATAACATAATTTTCAAATAACGTCAATAGTTTTATTTGAAACTTTTAACAAAATTTTAGCGAAAATTTTAAAAAAATTAAGGCACATATTCCAAAAATTACATTTTAAAGAGAAAATCTAACATTTTCGGGATATATTTGTCCCAGAAATCCCATGTATGCGCACCGTGACTCTCTTCATATTTGTAGCAATCCCAAATCGGTTCGACCGAATTCTTGAAAGCGAGATTATTTTGGTATAAGAAATCTTCGCAGCCGACAACCTGATATATTGCCGGTTTGCTTTTCCCTGAAGCCGCAAGCTTCTTTGCAAGGTAAATTACATTTTCTTCGCTTTCCGACAAATCCTTTACATTACCCATTATAAGATAAAGTAAAGCCTTGTTCATAGGAGCGTCGGATTGCGCTATGCTTTCTATATCCAGGCAGCCCGAAAGCGAAGTTGCCGCACAGAATATATCGGGATTTTTCAATGCGATTTTAACGGCACCGTATCCGCCCATGGAAGCGCCGGCGATGAATGTATCGCTGCGATTCGTGCTGAGCGGAAATATTTTTCTTGTGTATTCAATGATTTCGTGAGATATATGTGTGTAATACCGTCCGCCGAATTTCATATCGGTATAAAAGCTGTTGTCTGCGCTCGGCATAACCACAGCAAGATTATAGTTTTTTACGTATTGCTCTATACAGGTGTTGCGAATCCATGCGCTGTAATCTCCGTACAATCCGTGCAGGAGATAAAGCGTTTTGAAAGGAGGTTCGCTGTTATCCGGCAGAATAACGTTTACATTAGTATTCTGCATTAAAACCTTTGACCTGAAATTAATCTGTATAAATGCCATATGCCATGTCCTTTCCTGTTATTTTACGTAAATTATTTTTCGGTTGTCTTGTCGTAATGCTTGTTAAAAAATGCTTTGAGTATCGCAAATATCAGAGCAAATGCGGGAACCCCCACAATCATACCCGCAACGCCGAACAGACCGCCGCCGAGTACAATTGAGAAGATAACCCAGAATGCGGATATTCCCGTGGAGTTGCTTAATATTTTCGGGTTGATGAAGTTTCCGTCAATCTGCTGCAGCACAATCGCCAGTATCAAAAACCAAAGCGATGTAATCGGGGCGGCAATGAAAATAAATACGGTGCCTATCACAGAACCCAGGATTGCGCCGAAATACGGTATAATGTTCGTAACACCGAAAACGAAGCTTACAAGTGCTACATAAGGCATTTTGAATATCTTCATGCATATCGCACACAAGATACCCATTATGAGGGAATCAAGCAGTTTACCCATGAAAAAGCCCTTAAAAATACCGTTCGCAACAGTGAAAGTATTTATTATTTTGGTTGCTGTTTTGCGTTTAAAGCATACATAAAGAAGTTTTTTTATCTGCCGCAGAAAAACTTCTTTGTCGCCGAGCATATATATTGATATTATAAACCCGAACAAGATGTTGTACAAAAACATGGTAACGTTTTTGACACCGCCCCATATCCCGACTATAGAATCCTTGGAATATGACAAAATCTTGTTGCCCATGTTGGCGGCAAAATTCTCAAATTTCATGAACCATTCGTCGGATATGGAAATATTTTTAGCATACTCTTCGAGTTTGGACAGTGCCGCAGGCGTCCAGACGGTCAGTTTATATGCTATTGAAATAATACTGTCTTTTATCTGCGGAGAAATTACCCATATAAACAGCGCAAGAAATGCAAATGTCATCAGATATGTAACCGTAAGTGCCGTTACTCGCCGTATGTGCAGATTTGTTCGCTTTTTAAACAGTTTATCATAAAGCTTTTCACAAAGATTGAGCAGAGGGTTAAGTATATAGGCAATGCAAAAGGCATATACAAACGGCATAAGAAGCCCGAAAATCTTGCCGACCCAACCCAATATCGATGAAAAGTTTTCTGTAATAAAATAGAACAGTATACCGGCGGCAACCACAAGAAATGCGTATACCGCTTTGGTAGTATCGTCCTTATTAAAATTGAGTTTCAATATTCGTCACTCCTTGTCATATCAGCAGCACGGAATCAAATCTCCGCCCATGCATTCGCAGCAGCAATCCGCACAAATAAGCGAATTGCAGCAGTTGCAGCATTGCGCCGCATCTGCCGAAGGGTTTCCTGCACCTCGGTATCCGGAAGCTTGCTGCTGCATACGCATATATGCAGCTTTGTATTCTTCGTTTGTCGGTTCTTTGTTTACGGCTGTTTTGAAGCTGTAAAAAGCTTCGTTGTACATTCCTTTTCGAAGCGAAACCAGACCGTTCAGATAAAACCATTCGGAGTCTTTCGTCTTATATGACTGCAAACGCTGAGCTGCGGAATTTATATCTCCGTTGTTTATCAATTCTCTTATTTCTCTGTATTCCGGATTTGTATTTACATATGAATATGTTCCTGCCGAACCCGTATTTGCCTGAGAATTGTTTTTTGCCGCCGCACGGCTTTTTATAATCTCGTCATAAGCGTTTTCGATTTCTTTTCTCTTTTTTGCGGCAAGTTCGCTCAAGGGGCCGTCGGCATATTTATCCTCGCTGTATTTTTCGGCAAGTGCTTTAAATGCGGCATTTATTTCCTCCATTGATGCGTCATGCTTAACTCCTAAAATATTATATGCGTCCATAGCAAAAATCTCCATTCCGTCTGCCCGTAAAGGCAAGACTTTTATTTTTCTTCGTATTTATTCAATATTCGTTCTGTTGTTGCGTTCAAATTTAAATATACGACATTGTCGAGCAAATCCTTGTTTCGTGCAAGGTTCAAAAGCTCGTATGCCTTTGCCGCTTCCGAAAGATTGTACCATACCGCCGGTGCGGCAGCCGCAATATCCTGTTTGGACGCAAAAGGATTAAATGCTCCTCTTTTTATGTCATCGTCGAAATCGTCGATTGCGTCTACGGTGTACAGCCATTTGCCTATATTATACCCGAAAATTCTTAACACCTCGGAATTTTCTTTGTTAAAATCGAAAATTTCCTCCATGATTTTTCCGAAAGTATCGGAGGTAAGGTCGAAATTTTGTACATTGGCTTTTTCGTATTCCGAGAGTCTGTCAAGATTATCTTTTATGACTTTCATCTTGTCGCCGTATTTTTCGGTTATCCTTTTCATGTGAGGTGCAAATAAGGGATATGCGGCGATCTTTTTTGAAAATGTTCGGTCGTTAATGTCGTCTTTTATTTTATAATATGATAAAGCCATGCTCATATAGCTGCAATACTCCAAATCTTTCTGGCGCTTTGCAAAGCTTCTTTTGTGAAGCGGGTGCAGCATACATTTTCCTGTGAAATACTCGCAGCTTTCGCCATTTAGGGAAGAAAGGAGTATCGCAAGAAATGTAAAATCGTAGCTTAGCGATATTCGGGAAAGATTTCCGAATATTTCTCCCTGTGTTTTGCACAAACCGCAGTAGAATGCCCGAAATACATTGTAATCTTTAATTTTCAGCTCGTCTTTTAAGACATTAATATATCCGAACATTGTTATCTCCCAAATATCTGAAATCATGCACCGTATGTGTGTTTATTCTTGTTCCCGGAACCTTGGTGCTTCGCACAAAAATAACCTTATAAGAAAGGCAAAGTCTTTCGTTATTTAATTGTACATTTTATTCTTTCAAGACCGCAAGCGGTCGCAGAAAGCAATGAAAACAACCTATAAAGGAAAGCGTTAGCTTTCCGCTATTTATTTGTATGTTTTATTCTTTCAAGACCGCAAGCGGTCGCGGAAAGCAATAAAAATAACCTTATAAGAAAGGCAAAGCCTTTCGTTATTTAATTGTACATTTTTATTATACCATAAAGAGTTTTAAATTGCAAGATATTTTTAAAAATACTACGATTATACTAAGTATTAAAAAGAATATTCAAACTCCTATCGGCAGATTAAACAAAAAAATCATCATGGTCATATTGCATAGTTTTTGATGCGATATTTTGTGAAATTTATAAATATATACAAAAATACAAAAAAAGCATTGACTTTAGCACGATAAAGTGATAAACTGATAAAGTAATAAACAACAAAGGGGTTTTAAAAATGAAAAAAATCATAGCACTTATTCTTGCTCTCAGCACAATGGCATTTGCGGGCTGCGGCAGCAAAACAAATGGAAATGCAAATTCGGAAGCTACTCCGAAAACAAAAACGGAATCGGATTATGACTACATAAAAAGCAAAGGTACCATGAAAATCGGTATGACGCTTTTCAGTCCGATGGATTATTACGATGATAACAATGAACTTACGGGTTTTGAAGTCGATTTCGGTAAAGCAGTATGCGAAAAACTCGGTGTTAAACCGGAATTTGTTGAAATCAAATGGGATTCAAAGGAAATGGAGCTTGGATCAAAATCGGTTGACTGCCTCTGGAACGGTCTTACAATCACAGACGACAGAAAAGCCAATATGTCAATTTCAAATCCTTACATGAAAAATGAACAGGTACTTATAGTTAAAAAGGATAATGCGGATAAGTTCAAAGAATCCATTAAAGACGCAAAGGTTGTTGCGGAACAGGGTTCGGCAGGCGAAGAGCTTGCAACAGGTGAGGAAGAATTTTTCGCAGGAGTAAACTTCACACCGGTTGATTCTCAGGCAAAAGCTTTGATGGAAGTAGAATCGGGCATATCGGACGTTGCCGTTGTTGACTATGTAATGTCAATCGGTTCGATAGGCGAGGGTACGGATTTCAGCGACCTCGTTGTTGTGGACGGTAAGCAGTTCTCGCCTGAGGAATACGGAATTGCATTCAGAAAAGGCAGCGACGTTACGGCGAAAGTAAACGATGTGATAAAAGAACTTGCGGCAGACGGTACGCTTGATGAAATAGCTGCGAAATATAAGCTTGAAGAATCGCTTATAAAATAATTGATACAAGTAAGGGAGTTGCGGCAAAATGCTTTCATTTTACCGCAGCTCCTTGCGGAGTTTTTGAAAAACAGTGCAGAACTTATAAAAATAATTTTGCCGTATATACGGCGGAACGGAGAAATTTATGTCAAAGGCAGAGGCAGTAATTCAAAGCCTTTTTAAGGGGTTTCATTTAAATTTAACAATATTTTTTGTAACACTTCTTGCGGCGATTCCGCTCGGACTCATCATATCTCTCGGGTCCATGTCGAAATTCAAACCGCTTAAATGGTTTACAAAATGCTTTGTATGGGTAATTCGCGGTACGCCGCTTATGCTCCAGATTTATATAATATTTTTCGGACCCGGGCTTCTGTTTGATATGCCGATGCGTTCGAGAATTACAGCGGTGTTTGTTGCATTTATAATAAACTATGCGGCATATTTTTCGGAAATATACCGCGGCGGAATCGAGAGTATTCCGAAAGGACAGTACGAAGCCGGACAGGTGCTTGGAATGACGAAAGTTCAGGTGTTTTTCAAGGTTGTGCTGTTCCAGGTTATAAAGCGTATTGTTCCGCCGATGAGCAACGAAATAATAACTCTTGTAAAAGATACGTCGCTTGCCAACGTTGTCGGCGTTATGGAAATAATAATGAGTGCCGAAAGATTTACGAAACAAGGACTTATATGGCCGCTGTTTTCCACAGGTCTTTATTTCCTGATTTTCAGCGGTGCATTAACACTTTTGTTCGGCTTTATCGAGAAAAAGCTGGATTATTACAGGGGGTAAGCTTATGTCTGTTATAAAAGCCGAAAATATAATAAAAAGCTTCGGAAAGCTGGAGGTTTTAAAAGGAATTGATTTTGAAATAAACTCCGGAGAGGTTGTTTCCGTGATAGGACCGTCCGGTTCAGGGAAGAGCACATTTTTAAGATGTCTGAACCGCCTTGAAACAATAGACGGCGGCAGCATAGACATAGACGGCGTAAACGTTGTCAAAGAAGGTGTGTATGCAAAATCAAAAGAGGCTTCGGATTCATATAAGAAGCTCGGAATGGTGTTTCAGAATTTCAATTTGTTTCCGCACAAATCGGTTATTGAAAATGTAATGCTTTCACCGGTGCTTGTGAACAAGGAAACCAAAAGTGCCGCCGAAAAAAATGCCATAGAGCTTTTGCGGAGCGTGGGTCTTGAAGAAAAGAAGGATTATTATCCGTATCAGCTGTCGGGCGGACAGCAGCAGAGAGTAGCTATCGCCAGAGCTTTGGCGATGAAACCTATGATGATGCTGTTTGATGAGCCGACGAGTGCTCTCGACCCCGAACTTACAGGAGAAATATTGAAAGTAATTCGTGAGCTTGCGGAAAAACGTATGACAATGCTCATTGTAACACATGAAATAGAATTTGCAAAGCACGTTTCCGACCGTATAATATTCATGGCAGACGGCGTCATAGTAGAACAAGGTCCTGCCGAAGAACTGATAGATAATCCGAAGACGGAACGTATGCAAGCATTTTTGTGCGGATTTAAAAAAGGGTGATGTACAATGCCGAATACAGCAGAAAGAAATGATTTTTACAAAACGGTTCTCTCGCTTGAGAGCTTTGATGAATGCAGAGATTTTTTTGAGGATATATGCACAATAAAGGAGCTGGACGCAATATCGCAGCGCCTTATGGTGGCAAAGCTTCTGAAAGAGGGAAAAACTTTTAATGAAATTGCGGAAATTTCGGGAGCTTCCTCCGCAACAATATCAAGGGTAAACAAATGCCTTATGTACGGCAAGGGATATAAAAGCGTTTTAAAGGACTGAAAATTTTGCTTTCGTAAATATAATGAACCTTTTCGGGACTTTGGAAAGACAGTCAAAAATAAGCTGTTTTTCCGAAGCCCCTTTGCTTTTTGCAAATCCCTGAAAAATAAGGAACTCTGCAAAATAATTTATATACAAAAATGAAACAATTTTCATTTTTTATTTTCCTGTTCTCCGTCTTTCAAGTCTTGCTTAATTGTAGAGCATATTCGAATCCAAAAAACTGCCCGAAATTTTTTTGAGCAGTTTTTTGGTCATTTTATTTTACAACTTTCTAAAAAAATTTAAAAATTTGAAGTTGTCCTTAAATTATAAAAACAGTAAACAAAACGGCGGCGGTACATATAATGTAATATAGAAAATCATAATTCATGGTGGTGATAGTATGAAAAATATCGAAAATATTACAAACGATGATATAAAGCGTGTACTGAATATGTCGGAACAGGAAATCGAAAAACGTCTTTCGGCAATGGATTCAAAGGCCATAAAGAATATTGCCGGAAATTTGAGCGGCGCAGATATAAAGAAACAGCTTTCGTCAAAAAGTCCGGACGATATTTCAAGACTCATAAACGGTTTGGGCAAACTTAATCCGTCGCTGCTTAAAAAAATCAAAGAAGCTATTAAATGATTGGAGTTGAAACTGTGAGTGATTTTGAAGATATCGGCAAAATGCTTGAAAAGGTTTTGTCCGATGAAAATTCCAAAAAGAAACTTATGCAGCTTGCCGAGGGTATTGCCGGAGATTTGGGCGAAACCGTGCCCGTGCCGTCCGAGCCTATAGATGTGACGCCTGCCGAAACGGAAAATTCCGAGGAAAGCTCAATGGCAAATATTCAGAATATATATAAAACGCTTACCGGCGGAAACGATAAAAGGGTGCGGCTGCTAAATGCATTAAAACCGTATATCAGCAACCGACATTCGCTCGGCATCGACAATGCGATTACAATTGTCCAGCTTGCGACTATTTCGTCGAACCTCGGTATAAACAAGATTTTTGAAAAACACTGAGGCTGAATCTTCCTCATACGCTGTATCTGCCCACGATAATAAGCGTATTAATGATTTTAATACAATTTGTGGGCAGAAAGGCTGCGGAGAATCGTTATGGATAAAGAATATTTCAAAAAATATGAACCTGTCTATACGCCGATTGCAAAGGTGGAAAAAAGCAAAGCGCCGGCGGCGGACGGCGCAGTTAATGTCGCTGTGAGCAAATTCATGAACGCATTTGACGACGGCGATTTGCTGATTGCTGCAATTATACTTATCCTTTTTATGGAAGAAGATAAGGATTACATAACAATAATTGCACTGGCACTCTTGCTTTTGTCATAAAAAACAACATAATTTCGTGGTTTTTTCTCGTTTCGGGACATATTTGATTCCGAAACGAGTTTTTTTATAAAAAAAGTCAAAAAACTATTGTTTATATGAAAAAAATATGATATAATATAATTATATTATTGAATGGGAGTAGTGATTTTATGCTTGATTACTTTACAGAGAACATTGTAAAAAGGAAAAAGAGCGGTAAGGATATTGCCCTTTCGGCGCTTATTGTCATAGGAGCGATAATCGTATTTCTTGCTTTGTGTTATATAGGACTTATAACGGGACTTATGCAGATACTCTTTCTGCTTGCCGCAGGCGCACTTTGGGGAGCGTATATTTTAATCGGCAGATTCAGCATTGAATACGAATATATCGTAACGAACGGCGAAATGGATATTGATAAAATAATGCAGCGCCGCAAAAGAAAAAGAATCATAACCGTTCCGGCGAAAAATATCAGAAGCATCGAACCGCTTCGTGTTGACAACACAACGTATAAGGAAGTTATAGACGCATCCAAAAACGATAAAAACGCAGCGGATACATATATGCTTATAACCGAGGATAATGTGAAAATAATATTCAATCCGTCGGAAAAAATGCTTAAAATATTTGCAAAATTCCGTCCGCAGAGCGTGAAAGTGAGCGGTATAAATGAATAAGCTTGTTTCGGCTGCGCAAATGCGTGCGCTCGAAAATGACGCTTTCGACCGAGGTATTTCGGGAGAAATTCTCATGGAGGAAGCGGCATATGCCGCCGCAGCGGAAATAAACAGAGATTTCCCGAAAACAAAAACGATAACCGCAGTATGCGGAAAGGGGAATAACGGCGGCGACGGACTTGCACTCGCACGTATTTTGCATTGCATGGGTTTCAAAGTGAAGATATGCCTTGTTGCGGATACGGTAAAAACGGATTCCGCACGGATGAATCTCGAACTTGCAAAAAATTACGGAATTGAATTTACAAACGAAATCAACTCCGATATTGTTATAGACGCTGTTTTCGGAATAGGCATAAAGGGCGGGGCGAGCGAGCCGTATATCGATAAAATAAACGAGAGCGGCGCATTCGTCATATCGCTTGATATTCCTTCGGGAGTATGTGCCGACACAGGCTCGGTTTCGGGCAAAGCCGTAAAAGCAAATCTTACGCTTACTTTCGGATATAAAAAAGCAGGACTTACACAATATCCGGGCAAGGGACTTGCCGGAGAAATAAGAGTTTTGCCGATTTCCGTTTCAAGCGGAGCATTTGATACATTTGAAATTGATGAAATAAACGGTATGCTTCCCGAATCTGCGCCGGACGACAACAAGGGGTCAAGAGGGAAAGTGCTTATAATCGCAGGCTGCGCCAAATATCTCGGTGCGGCGAAAATGTGTACTCTTGCGGCACTAAGAAGCGGCTGCGGTCTTGTATCGCTTATGCTGCCGAAAAATTTATGCGGTGCTGTCTATTCGTGCATTAACGAGGCTGTTGTGCTTCCTTTGGAATGTGTCGATTATATTACTTTTGACGCATTTATTCAATATGAAAAGGAAATTACGGCTGCGGACAGCATAGTAATAGGTCCGGGGCTTTCCGTTTCGGAAGAGGTCGAAAAAATACTTGATTATCTTTCCGATAAAAATAAACCTGTAATAATTGACGCAGATGGCATAAATTCCGTTTGCCGGAATATAGATATATTAAAAAAGTATAAAAATGCCGCAATAACACCGCATCCCGGCGAATTTTCAAGATTGTTCGATATGCCGATACCGTCCGTACAAAGCGACCGTATCGAAGCAGCAAGAAAAGCGGCGGTTCGGACCGGTGCGACGGTTGTGCTGAAAGGTGCTTCGACGGTAGTCGCTTCGCCCGACGGAATGTGCTATGTAAACACAACGGGAAATCCGGGCATGGCAACCGGCGGCAGCGGTGATGTTCTCGCAGGAATTGCGGGAGCTGTTGCGGCACGCAAAAAAAATCTTACGGAGGCTATGTATCTGAGCGTATACCTCCACGGTCTTGCCGGGGATATTGTATGCGAAGAAAAAGGCACTGAAGGAATGCTGCCTACGGATATAATAAATGCAATTCCTTATGCTATTCAAAAGACAAAAATTTAAAATTTTTATTTTTTGGAGGCATCGGCATGAAAAAATTTGTATGTATAGTTTTAATTCTTCTGCTTGCAGGCTGCGAAAAAATTTCTCTGCCCCGTGCGGATACGACGAAGAGTGTTTATGAAACATTTTCCGAGATGCAGAGCTATTCTGCAAGGATAAAAGTGTTTACATATTCAAATACAAATGAAAATGCCTATGAAGTAACGCAGTATTACGCATATCCGGAAAAGTACCGAAGCGAATGCGGCGGCAGCGTTACCGTGATAAACAAGGATAAGGCATCCGTGCAGTATGATGCCAAATCCGACAAAGAAATTTTTGATAAAATAAGCGATGAAAGCAATTTTATGTATTTAAACAGCTTTTTTGACAAATATTACAGAGATGAAAAGGCGAATGTAAAGTCCTCGTCAAAAAATGATAAGCTTATAACGTTGAGTGTGGACACGGGACTTGAAAACAAATACAAGAGTCGTGCGGAGCTTATTTTAAATACGCAGGATATGAAACCCATATCCCTGAAAATAACCGACGGCAAAGGCAAAACATATATGAAAATCGAATATATATCTTTTAAAATAAATCCGGAGCTTGATTCAAAGCTGTTTGCGGTAAACTAAACGAAAGGATGAACCGGATATGAACAACGCTTCAAAGAGAACATGGGCTGAAATCGACCTTGAAGCACTGAAAAACAATATAAGAAACATCAAAGATTATGTGGGTGAAGATGTACAGATTCTCGCTGTTATAAAGGCTGACGCATACGGACACGGCGCCGTTAAATGTGCGGAGGTTATGCTGGAAAACGGAGCATCGAGGCTTGCCGCAGCGTTTGCGGACGAAGCCGTGCAGCTGCGTGAACACGGCATTTTTGCACCGATACAGCTTTTGGGATATACCTCACGTGCGGATTATCATACGCTTGTGGAATATAATATAATTCCATCAATCTTTTCTTATGACGATGCGGCGGCTCTGTCGGAAATTGCGTTGAGCTGCGGCAAAAAACAAAAAATTCATATTAAACTCGATACGGGTATGCACCGCATAGGATTTGATGCGTCCGCTCCCGAAACGGTATCGGAAATTTTAAAAATTTCAAAGCTTGGCGGAGTGAAAATTGAAGGAATTTTTACTCATTTTTCCTGTGCCGACATGACGAGCGACGATTATACGTATATGCAGTTTGATAAGTTTATGAATGTCGCGAACAAGCTTGAAAACGCAGGATTGCATATACCGTTTAAGCACGTGTGCAACAGTGCGGCAATAATCAAACACAAAGATATGCACCTTAATATGGTGCGACCGGGAATTATAAATTACGGGCTTATGCCGTCCGAATGTGTGGATATAAGCGTTTTAAAATTAAAACCGGTTATGAGCATAAAAACAACGGTATCGCGCATACAATATATTGATAAAGGTGATAAAATA
This sequence comes from uncultured Clostridia bacterium, assembly GCA_934792465.1. Classification (GTDB taxonomy): domain Bacteria; phylum Bacillota; class Clostridia; order RUG12999; family RUG12999; genus CAKVOK01. The sequence goes on from CAKVOK010000001.1 coordinate 83,891, forward strand.
AGCTACGGCGCAACTTTTGAAGCAGACAAAAAAATGAAAATCGCCACAATCCCGATAGGCTATGCGGACGGCTTCATTCGTGCATTTTCAGGGAAAATCCCGGTAATTGCCGGCGGAAAATACGCTGATATTGTCGGAAGAATTTGTATGGACCAATGTATGATTGACGTAACTGCGGTCAATAATATAAATGTCGGAGATGAAGTAATAATCATCGGCGAAAGCGAAGGAAAACGCATAACCGCCGATGATGCTGCGAGCGCAATAGGTACTATAGGTTACGAATTGGTATGTCTTGTGGGGAAAAGAGTGCCGAGGATTTATCTGCGCAGCGGCAGCGTTATTGATGTAACAAGCGGATTGGTTTAAATTGCATTTGATTTTTACATAGAAATGTTGTATAATGGTATATTATAAGTACCATATCGGGTTTCAGAAAATCGGATGTGCGTATAATAACAAAATTCCATGGATTTTGTTTCCAAACGGTAAAGGTTAAAGGGGGCGTGACGCTTGCCACAGCAAAAAAAGATATTGCTTACTCTTCCCGATACCCTTTTAAAGGATCTTGATAATCTTGCGAAAGAGGAAAACATTACAAGGAGCAAGCTGATACGTGATGCCATGATGGCTTACGTGTCCGGCAGAGAAAGAGCTTTTATGCTCGAGAGGCTTAAACGGGGATATATGGAAATGTCGGAAATTAATTCCGATATAGCCGAGTTATGTTTTGATGCCGACAGCGAGGTGCTGTATCGGTATGAGGAAAAACTTGCGGAGTGTGAGCATTAGTGATTGTTAAAAGAGGCGATATTTATTATGCGGATTTAAGTCCCGTTATCGGGTCTGAACAAGGAGGTGTACGGCCCGTTCTTATAGTGCAGAACGACGTGGGAAACAAATACAGTCCTACGATAATAGCTGCGGCTATTACGTCGAGGATTAACAAGGCAAAGCTTCCCACGCACATCGAAATCAGCGCAGAAGACTACGGTCTGAATAAGGACAGCGTTATTCTTCTTGAACAAATCCGCACAATAGATAAAAGACGGCTTAGGGAAAGAATCGGCAAGCTTGACGACGAGCTTATGGGCATGGTGGACGGAGCTATTGAAGTGAGCTTTGGGTTGAGCGATTATTGATGCGGAGGAATGACATATGAAAAAACAGTTTTTGGCAGGACTTGCAGCGGGTCTGGCGATTATAGCAGTGTGCGCCATTGTGGTTCTTGCCACACCGGGTGATGAGGATAACCCGTTGATTTCAAAGGCATATCTTGAAAATAATTTCTTTACAACGGTTAAGGAATATGTTTCTTCAAAAACAGAATTTCAGGTTGTTTCCGTTGAAAAGGGAAAATCTCTTATCGGCAGTGCCGGCTGCGAGCTGATACTGCGACAGGGAAGCGGAAAAATTATAGCCACGGAAAAAGGCGGACTTGCAGATACGACGGCGGGCGGCGACTTGGCAAACGGCACGAAAATGCCGTCGAACCATTTGCTTATTGTTCCGGTCGGTGACGGCAGAGGGTTTACGGCTTCGGAAAACGTGCTTGTAATGGTTAAAGGCGGATATGAAATAAAATAACTTAATAAGGCGGTGAATGAGGGGCAAACCTTGCGGTCTGCTCCCGTTTGCATGGACAGAATTATTCTTCACTGTGATTGCAACGGATTCTATGCGTCCGTTGAATGTGTGCTTAATCCCGAACTTAAAAATATACCTATGGCGGTCGGAGGAAACGAGAAAGACCGACACGGCATTATTCTCGCGAAAAACGAGCTTGCGAAAGCATATAATATAAAAACGGCGGAAACGATATGGCAGGCAAAGAAAAAATGTCCGAATCTTACGGTAGTTCCTCCGCATCACGATATATACAGCGATTTTTCAAAACGCATAAACGCAATATACGCAAGGTTTACCGACCTTGTGGAACCGTTCAGCATAGATGAATCGTGGCTTGATGTGACGGAAAGCGTGAACTTGTTCGGCGGCGGAAAAGAAATTGCGGACAAGCTGCGAAAACTTGTATATGATGAAACGGGCGTTACGATTTCCGTTGGGGTGTCGTTCAATAAGATTTTCGCCAAAATGGGCAGCGATTATAAAAAACCGAACGCCACAACCGTCATAAGCCGTGAAAATTATATGGATATTTTGTATCCGCTGCCGGCGGACAATATGATATATGTAGGGAAATCGACGCTTGCGAAGCTGCACAGTATCGGAGTTAATACAATCGGAGATATTGTAAACCTCGGAAAAGACAATCTGACAAATATGTTCGGCAAGGCGGGAACGGAGCTTTATATGAACGCTGCCGGGCTCGGAGATACCGAAGTTAAAAATATCGATACGCACAGGGAAATCAAGTCAATCGGCAACAGTACGACTTTCAGATATGATTTAACAACGTTTGAAAGTGCCGTTCCCGAAATACAGGCATTAAGCGACAGCATTGCCTCACGAATGAGAAAATCAAAGGTAAAATGCAGGGGAGTGCAGGTTACCGTAAAGGATAACGAATTTAAGGTTATAACACGCCAGAGGATGCTCGATTCGCCTACAAATTTGGCACGAATCATATCCAAAACGGCACTTGATATATTAAAACAGTCCCGAAGCTTCAAAAAGCCCGTGAGAATGCTTGCGGTCACCGGGATAAACATTATAAATGAAGAGGAGGCGCATGAACAAATTTCGTTTTTTGAAAATATATCGGACGAAAAATATGAAAATATCGAGAAATCCATCGATGTTATAAGACAAAAATACGGTAAAGACATTATAAAGCTCGGCGGAGCCAAGACGCTCGCCGAAAAAGACAACGAATAAAGTTTGAATAAAATTATCGTTTTTTCAGACTTTGTGCTTTGCGAAAGGAGAATGTGGTCATAATTATGATTACGGAAATTATTAAATCTATTATATTCGGAATCGTTCAGGGTATTACCGAATGGCTTCCGATTTCGAGTACGGGACATTTGCTGTTGATTAATCAGTTTTTAAACCTTAAGTGTTCCAAAGACTTTTTGGATATGTTTAAAGTCGTTATACAGTTCGGCTCTATTATAGCTGTAATCGTATTGTATTGGAACAAGCTTTTCCCATATACGGTAAAAAAGAAAAAAGGAAAAACAGTGCTTGCAAAATCAAAGCAGGAACGAATAGATACGTACATATTATGGGCAAAGGTTATTGTAGCTTCAATACCTGCGGCAGTATTCGGATTTTTATTTGAAAATGTTATTGACGATGTGCTTTCGACGCCGGTTGTAATAGCGCTTGCGCTTATTATCTACGGTGTACTGTTTATCGTTATAGAAAGCACATCGAAAAAACCTAAGGTTACGGATTTGAAACAGCTTTCATTCGGACGTGCGTTTGTGATAGGCTGCTTCCAGTCGCTGGCGCTTATTCCGGGAACATCTCGTTCCGGCTCTACGATACTCGGTGCGATAACCATAGGAACGGCACGCCCGGTAGCTTCGGAATTTTCGTTTTTCCTTGCGATTCCGGTTATGTTCGGTGCAAGTCTTTTGAAAATACTTGGCTTCGGTTTTGATTTTACGCCGCTCGAATGGTGGGTTCTGATTACGGGAACGGTAGTATCTTTCCTTGTTTCCGTTGTCGCAATCAGATTTTTGATGAACTACATAAGAAAACATGATTTTAAGGCTTTCGGATATTACAGAATCATTCTCGGTATACTTGTATTGATATATTTTTTCTGCATTGCCTGAGGGGTAAAGCTATATGAACGAAAAATCACTAAAGACACTTGAATATGATAAAATTTTGAATCAAATTGCGGATTTTGCCGTGACGAAATCCGCAAAAGAAAAAATAAAAGGATTGAAACCGTCTAAGAAAGTGCAGGTCGTTGAGCATATGCAGGAGGCGACCGAACAGGCATCAAGCATGGCAGTTATGTTTTCTTCACCGCCGATATCGGCGATAAGCGATGTCACGCTTGCGCTGAAACGTGCAAAAATGGGCGGTATGCTCACTCTTGCCGAAATATTGGCGGTCGGCAGCGTTTTAAGATGCGCAAGAATGCTCGAAGCATATATGGCGAAAACGGATAAGTTTGAGATTTTGAGCAATATGGCGAAAGGTCTTACACCTGTAAAAAGCCTTGAAACGGATATAAGCGAAAGTATTTTGAGCGAAGACAGCGTTGCGGACGATGCAAGCAGCGAGCTTGCCGCAATAAGGCGAAAAAAAGCTTCTTTGAACAATAAAATAAAAGATATATTGGATGATATGGTGCGTTCCGCAGCATATTCAAAATATTTGCAGGAAGCCATTGTCACAATGCGCGACAACAGATATGTGCTGCCGGTCAAAAACGAATACCGTTCAAATATTCCGGGTATTCTGCATGATTCGTCCGCTACGGGGGCTACGGTCTTTATCGAGCCTATGGCGGTTGTGCAGACGAATAACCAAATCCGTGATTTATCCATTGCGGAAGAACGTGAGATAGAGAAAATTATTCTTGATTTTTCGGCACGGATTGCCGAAAATGCAGACGTGATTTCGGCAGATATGCAGACTGTTACGGACATTGATGTACTTTTTGCGAAAGCAATATACGGCAATGCGAACAAATGCATCCGCCCGACTTTAAGCACAGAGGGACATCTGGAACTGCGCAAAGCCAGACATCCGCTGATAGATAAAAAAACGGTTGTGCCGATAACGGTGTATCTCGGCAAGGATTTTGATACGCTTGTCGTAACGGGTCCGAATACGGGCGGTAAAACCGTAACGCTGAAAACCGTCGGACTTTTTGCGCTCATGTTCCAAACAGGGCTTGCTCTGCCATGTGAGCTTGGCAGCACAATGCCTGTGTATACCGATGTATTTGCGGATATAGGCGATGAACAGAGCATTGAGCAAAGCTTAAGCACATTCTCGTCACATATGGTTAATATTGTTAATATATTAAACGAACTTGAAAAAAATTCGCTTGTTTTGTTCGATGAACTCGGAGCGGGAACAGACCCGGAGGAAGGAGCGGCTCTTGCGATAGAAATACTTGAGTTTGCACATTCTCTCGGTGCTTCCGCACTTGCCACGACGCATTACAGCGAACTTAAGCTGTACGCACTTTCTACGGAACGTGTCGAAAACGCTTCGTGCGAGTTTGACGTGGAATCACTTCGTCCGACATATAAACTGCTGATAGGCGTGCCCGGAAAGAGTAATGCGTTTGCAATTTCAAAGAAAATCGGACTTTACGACGTTATAATCGAAAATGCAAAAAAACGTATGACGAGCGAAAGCGTCCGGTTTGAGGACGTTATTTCGCAGCTGCACAAAGACCGTGAACAGGCACGTGAGGAATACGCTTATGCCGCAAAGGCTTCCGCAGAAGTGAAAGCGCTTAAAGAGGAATTGAAGAAAACGCAAAACGAAATCAAACTGAAAAAGGAAAATATAATAAATTCGGCAAAGCGTGAGGCACGTGAGATAATAGACAAGGCGAATGACGAAACTTCGGAACTTCTGCGTGAGGTAAGGAAGCTTTCGGCGCAAGCCGTTACGAAAGATAACCTGCGCAAAATGGAAGAACTTAAGCTTTCAATCAACAAAAAAGCTGGCAATTCGGAATTAAAAGAAAAACGTGTGAAAACAGGTACGCGCTCAAAGGATATTAAGCTCGGAATGACTGTGAACATAGTTTCAATGGATAATACCGGTACGGTATTGACTCTGCCGGCGGAAAACGGCGATTTCTTTGTACAGGCCGGAATTATGAAAATCAAAACCAATGTCAGTGACGTTAAAGTGATAAAAGACAAACCGGAAAAAGCCGGCGAAAAACTGATTTCGAAAAGAAGTGTCGGCAGTAAATCAATGACCGTAAATACCGAACTGGATTTGAGGGGATATATGACGTACGACGGCATTATGGAACTCGATAAATTCATTGACGACGCAGTTTTGGCGTCGCTGCCGAGAGTGAGCGTTATACACGGCAAGGGAACGGGTGCAATGCGTGCCGCCGTGCATGACGCATTGAGGAAAAACAAGGCCGTAAAATCTTTCAGACTCGGCGGCTTCGGCGAGGGTGACACAGGCGTGACCATTATAGATTTAAAGTGATTTGCGGGGTTTTTATATGGCATTTATAAAACATACAAAAGGCAGTCTTTCGTATTATACGGATGAACTTATCGATTCGCTCGGCGGTCTTGATTATATTTTTACAACAAGGCTCGGCGGCGTAAGCTCCGGAGATTTGGCATCGCTTAATCTCGGTACGGGCAGGGACGATAAGAGAGAAAACATTCTCGAAAATTATAAGCGTGCCTGTGCCGCCGTCAATCTCGACTATACGAAATGCGTTTTGGCAAAACAGACTCATACAACAAATATACGCATAGTTGTGAAAAACGATTGCGGAAAAGGACTTACCGCCGAAAGCGATATAAGAGATACGGACGGACTTATAACGGCTGAACCGGGTATTCCGCTTGTTATATTTTATGCCGACTGCGTTCCGATACTTCTGTTCGACCCGAAAAAGAAAGTCTTGGCTTGCCTGCACGGCGGCTGGAGAGGAACTGTGAACGGCATTGCCGAAAAGGGCGTAAATATTATGAAAGATACGTTCGGCTGCGGGGATATTTATGCCGCAATAGGTCCGTCGATAGGTTCGTGCTGCTTTGAAACAGGACTTGAAACGGCTGAAATCTTTAATCAAAACGGATTCGGCGAATTTGTTGAATACAAAAAAGACAAAGCTTTTATAGATTTGTGGGCGGTAAACGAATCGATTTTGAAAAACTGCGGTGTTAAAAACATAAGTATTGCAAGGCTTTGCACGGTATGCCATTGTGATGAATTTTTTTCGCACAGAGGCTGCGGTGCGGCTACGGGACGCATGGCACTGATTGCCGCAATGCGTTCGGACTTGTAGAAGATGATGAAGCTTTGTGCTGTTCCGCTCGTATTATGGGAAAATATGCATAAAATTTTAATTTTAATATTGTAAAATAAAAAAATTTATGCTATACTATAATTGTGTGGTAATGAAAAGAATTAAAATGATAAATTTAGCCGCAGAGGCGGCGGAACGGAGAATAATTATGGATTTAACGGAATTGAAAAACAAAAGAGGATTTATATGCGATATGGACGGTGTCATATACCACGGAAACAGATTGCTTGACGGCGTTCAGGAATTTGTGCAGTGGCTGAGAGATAACGGAAAGGAATTTATATTTCTTACGAACAGCCCGGAAAGAACCCAGGTTGAACTCAGTCAGAAGCTTAAGAGAATGGGACTTAACGTATCGCCCAGACACTTTTATACAAGTGCGCTTGCAACAGCGGAATTTCTTGCAAACCAAAATCCGGGCTGTACGGCATATGTAATAGGCGAACCGGGTATCGTAAATGCACTTTACAACGAGGGAATCGTTATGAATGATGTTAATCCGGATTATGTTGTTGTCAGCGAAACGAGAACATATAATTTTGAAAAAATAGAAAAAGCTATAGCGCTTGTTAACAAAGGCGCAAGACTTATAGGAACAAATCCCGATATAACAGGACCTACGGAAACCGGTGTAATGCCGGCGACGGGAGCGCTTATTTCTCCTATAGAGATAGCAACGGGCAAAAAAGCGTATTTTGTGGGCAAGCCGAATCCTCTCATGGTTCGCCATGCGAAAAATGTTCTGTCCTGCCACAGTGACGAAACTGCATTTATAGGCGACAGAATGGATACAGATATAGTTTCCGGTGTGGAATCGCTTATAGATACGGTATTGGTGCTTAGCGGAGTGACGGATCGCAGCATGGTAGAGTCTTTCCCGTACAGACCGAAATATATTCTTGACGGCGTAGGCGATATTGCAAAGTGAAGAGCTATATAATAGATAAAAATAACAACGGTGTTCGCCTGGATAAGTTTGTGCTCGGTGTCTGCAAGAGTTTGCCGGGATCTATGGTGTATAAATACATACGCAAAAAGAGGATTAAGGTAAACGGCAAAAAGCAGGAAGCTTCATATAGGCTTATTTCCGGAGATAAAGTCGAGCTGTATATTAATGATGAATTTTTTGAAAAACAGAATGAGGACACGGCATTTTTAAGTGTGCGTGCCACACCGGATATTATTTATGAAGATTCGAATATTATAATTGTAAATAAGCCTGCCGGGCTTGTTGTTCATACGGACGACGGCGGAGAAATTGTAAACACGCTGATTTCTTATATAAAAAAATATCTTTACGATAAGGGTGAATATAAGCTTTCGGACAATTTTGTGCCGTCACTCTGCAATCGTATAGACAGAAATACGTGCGGACTTGTCATTGCGGCAAAAAACGCTGCGGCTTTAAGAGTGATGAACCAAAAGATTAAAGACAGGGAAATAAAAAAATTTTATTACTGCGTGGTAAAAGGCATTCCCGAACCGGAGGAAGCCGTGAAAAAAGCATACATCGTGAAAGATGAAGAGAAAAAAGAAGTCAAGGTATACGGCACGCCGAGAGACGGGGCGAAAACTGCGCTCACGAAATATAAAGTGCTGAAAAAAGGCAGTGTTTCAAGCCTCGTAGAGGTGGAACTGCTTACGGGAAGAACGCATCAGATACGTGCGCATTTCGCCTATATGGGTCATCCGCTTGCCGGTGACGGCAAATACGGCGAACGTGAGTTCAACCGTATAATGGGCAGAAAATATCAGGCACTTTGCGCATACAAGCTGAAATTCGATTTTACAACGGACGGCGGTGTTCTCGAATATCTTAACGGAAAAACAGTTGCAATTCCGGAGGAAGAAGCGGAACGGCTGATAACTTAGGATTTGTGATTGTGGCATTTGCACTCTTTTTTGATATATGACAACAGCTTATTTGTGAAAATATCTGATTGACAAATAAAATTTAATATGATACAATATACAGTGTAAGAAATACCGCAGAAAATTGCGGTAAAAACAGAAAAAACATTTTTGTGACTGACGGATAAGCGGAGTACCGCAGAGGAGCAAAAATGAATATTTTAAATGTCGACCGTCTGGGCAGTTCTGCTTTTTATGAGGGCAGGGCTGCCCTTATATTTTGCAGTATTCTTATCATTAATTACCCTGCGGATAAGAAGTATTTATATTTATGCCGTGCAGGGAGGCGGAAATGGAGTTCATTATGAAAAAAGTTGCGGTTATAATGGGCAGCGACAGCGACTTGCCCGTAGTTGAAAAAGCGATTGACGTTTTAAAGGAGTTTGAGATTCCTTTTGAAGTGCATATTTATTCGGCACACAGAACGCCGGTTCAGGCAAGAGATTTTGCACTTAATGCAAGAAAAAACGGATTCGGTGTGATTATTGCGGCAGCGGGCATGGCGGCACACCTTGCCGGAGCATTTGCCGCAAACACAACGCTTCCGGTAATCGGAATACCTGTGAAATCAAGCTTTGACGGAATGGACGCACTGCTTTCCACGGTGCAGATGCCGAGCGGCATACCGGTTGCTTCCGTAGCTGTGAACGGAGCAAAAAATGCGGCATATCTTGCCGCCGAAATACTTGCGGTGCAGGATTCGGTGCTTGCGGAAAAGCTTGAAAACACAAGAAAACAGGCAGAAGAAAGCGTACTTAAAAAAGATAAAGAAATTTCCGAAAAATTCTGATGTTTGAATATAAATTACCATGCCGTTTCGGCAGAAAGGATGTTAATTATGGAAAAGACAACGCAAATGTATGAGGGCAAGGCAAAAAAAGTTTTTGCAACAACAGACCCGGAGTGCTGCATAGTATCGTACAAAGATGATGCTACGGCGCTTAATGGGAAGAAAAAAGGTACGATACTGGGAAAAGGCGCAATCAACAACCGTGTTACGAATTTTCTTATGCAGCTGCTGGAAAAAAACGGAATACCTACGCATTTTGTAAAAGAGCTTAACGACAGAGAAACTGTTGTAAAAAAAGTGGAAATAGTACCTCTCGAAGTTATTGTGAGAAATATTGCGGCGGGCTCCCTCGCAAAACGTCTGGGACTTGAAGAGGGCGTTAAAATGAAATCCACAGTTCTTGAATTTTGCTATAAAAACGATGAACTGGACGATCCTATGGTAAATGAATACCATATATTAGCTATGGGCTTCTGCACAAAAGAAGACCTCGACCTTATATCCGAGTATTCTCTTAAAATAAATAAAATATTGTCCGAATATTTGAAAGAAGCAAATATAGAGCTTATAGATTTCAAATTGGAATTCGGAAAGACGTCGGACGGAAAGCTTGTTCTTGCGGATGAAATTTCTCCGGATACGTGCCGTTTCTGGGATATGACAACGCATGAAAAACTTGATAAAGACCGTTTCAGAAGAGATATGGGCGGAGTGGAAGATGCATATCAGGAGATTTTAAAGCGTTTATTGGGTGAATAAAAAATGTGGCTCGGAGCTGCGGCGATTTGCTGCGGCTTCGGGTAGGATTCACTTATAATAAACGCTGTTTTTCGCTAAAAAGGAGTTTGAATAATGAGAAAAATAAATGAAGAATGCGGAGTATTCGGAATATATGCAAATGAAAAAACAGATGTTGCATCACCGGTGTATTACGGACTTTTCGCATTGCAGCACAGAGGGCAGGAAAGCTGCGGAATCGTAGTGAATGATGACGGTTTGTTCCATCCGTACAAAGATACCGGACTTGTCAACGATGTTTTTACACCGGCAGTAATGGAAAGTCTCGGCGAGGGGAATATCGCAGTAGGTCATGTGAGATACGGTACAACGGGTACGGACGGCAGACTTAACGCACAGCCGATAGTTGTAAATCATATAAAAGGAAGAATGGCGCTTGCACATAACGGAAATCTGGTTAATTCATACGAACTCAGACGTGAACTTGAAATGGAAGGTTCTATTTTCCACACGACAAGCGACACGGAGGTTATCTCATATTTCGTAACGAAAGAAAGAATTAATGCACCGTCCATAGAAGAGGCCGTAAATCGTGCAATGAACAAAATCAAAGGTGCATACTCGCTTGTTATAATGTCGCCGTCGAAGCTCATTGCGGTGAGAGATGAAAACGGTTTCAGACCTCTTTGCTACGGGAAACGCAAGGACGGCAGCTATGTTGTGGCTTCCGAAACCTGCGCACTCGATGCCGTTGGTGCGGAATATATACGCGACGTTGAGCCGGGTGAAATCGTTATTTTCGATAAAGACGGAGTAAGATTTATAAAAGACCATTGCGGAAAGGCAAAATACGCAAGATGTATATTTGAATATATTTATTTTGCACGCCCGGATTCGTGCATAGACGGAGTAAGCGTTCATGACGCAAGGCTTAAAGCGGGTGCCTGTCTGGCTATGGAACACCCGGTTCATGCGGACGTTGTTGTGGGAGTTCCGGATTCGGGAATAGACGCAGCAATAGGATATTCCCGACAGTCCGGCATACCTTACGGTGTTGGATTTATAAAAAATAAGTATATAGGAAGAACGTTTATTTCTCCGGGACAGAAATCACGTGAGGATAAAGTTAAAATCAAGCTTAATACAATATCTGAAACGATTAAGGGGAAACGTGTCGTGCTGGTTGACGACTCCATAGTAAGGGGAACAACCTGTGCGAGAATAGTTAAGCTTCTGCGTGAAGCAGGGGCAACAGAAGTGCATATGAGAGTTTCGGCACCGCCGTTTTTGAATCCGTGTTACTACGGAACGGATATAGATTCGAGAGATTCTCTTATTGCCTGCAATCATACGATTGATGAAATACGTGATATAATAGGTGTTGATACATTGGGATACCTTAATGTCGAACATCTTTCGATGCTTATCGGGACGGAAAAAGGCTGCGGATATTGCGATGCTTGTTTCAGCAACGATTATCCGACACAGATCCCCGAAGATAGAGGAAAGAGCAGATTTGAACATAAAATAAGCCAAAGAGGAGAATGAATATGAAAAGCTTCAGCGAAAGTTATAAAGATGCAGGTGTGGATATTACGGCAGGATACAAAGCAGTTGAACTGATGAAGCAGCACATTGCGAAAACGGTAACAAAAGGTGTTCTCTCGGGGATAGGGAATTTCGGCGGACTTTTTGAACTTGACATGACAGGCATAACGAAACCTGTACTTGTAAGCGGCACGGACGGTGTGGGAACAAAGCTGAAAATGGCATTTTTGATGGACAAACATGACACGGTAGGCATAGACTGCGTTGCAATGTGTGTGAACGACATCATCTGCTGCGGAGCAAAGCCGCTCTTGTTCCTGGATTATATAGCAACGGGAAAAAACTATCCCGAAAAGATTGCCGAAATAGTGAAAGGAGTTTCGGAGGGCTGCGTGCAGTCCGGAAGTGCTCTCATAGGCGGTGAAACAGCCGAAATGCCGGGATTTTATCCGGAGGACGAATACGACCTTGCCGGCTTCTCTGTCGGTATAGTGGATAAAGATAAGATACTCGATAATTCAACGGTGAAAGCCGGCGACGTTATAATCGCCCTGCCGTCAAGCGGTGTTCATTCAAACGGATTTTCTCTTGTAAGAAAAGTATTTGATGTTGAAAACAGTGACATAAAATCGCCTGTTGCAGAGCTTGGCGGAAAGTCAATCGGCGAAACGCTTTTAACTCCTACGAAGATATATGTAAAGCCGATGCTTGCGTTGTTTGATGAAATTACGGTAAAAGCCGTATCTCATATAACGGGCGGCGGTTTTTACGAGAATATGCCGAGAAGTATTCCGAACGGCTTCGGTGCAAAGATAGAAAAATCGGCAGTTAAAGTTCTTCCGATATTCGACCTTATCGCAAAATGCGGCGGGATTCCGGAAAGAGATATGTTCAATACGTTTAATATGGGCGTGGGAATGAGCATTATTGCAGATAAAAACGATGCCGACCGTGCACTTGAAATCTTAAAAGCAAACGGAGAGAATGCATATATAATCGGTGAAATTGTAAAGTCGGACGAGGGTGTTGAGATATGCTGAGGGCGAAAATAGCGGTTTTTGTATCGGGCGGCGGCACAAACCTGCAGGCACTTATAGATGCGGAGAAAAGCGGCATAATAAAAAGCGGAGAAATCACGCTTGTTATATCGAACAAAGACGGTGTTTATGCGCTTGAAAGAGCCGAAACGGCAGGGATAAAAAATGTAAGCGTAAATAAGAAATCATGCACTTCGCAGCAAGAATTTGAAGAAAAAATTATTGCGATTCTCGAAGAAAACAAAATTGACGTAATCGTCCTTGCCGGATTTTTAAGTATCTTAAGCAGCGATTTTACAAAGAAATATAGAAACCGTATAATAAACGTTCACCCGTCGCTGATACCGTCTTTCTGCGGAAAAGGCTACTACGGATTGAAGGTTCATGAAGCAGCACTGAATTACGGTGTAAAGGTTACGGGAGCAACGGTGCATTTTGTGAACGAAATTCCGGACGGCGGAAAGATAATAAAGCAAAAAGCGGTTTATATAAAGGAAAACGATACGCCCGAAATACTTCAAAAGCGTGTTATGGAGGAAGCGGAATGGAAAATTTTGCCCGAAGCAACAGAAGAAGTATGTGCGGATATAATTAAGGAGTTATGGTCATGAATGTATATAAGACAGAAAAAATAGAGAACATCTTAAAACCGAATCCGTATGCCGGCAGAGGCATAATAATAGGCAAATCGGAAAATTCGGCAGTTGTTGCATATTTCATAATGGGAAGAAGCGAGAACAGCAGAAACCGTATATTTGAGGAAAAAGGCAGCGAAGTTATAATATATCCGTATGATGCTTCGAAGGTGGAGGATCCGTCGCTTATAATTTATTCTCCGATTAGGGAATATGAAAATAATCTCATTGTTACAAACGGCGACCAGACAGATACAATTTATGATTTTTTAAGCAGCGGAAAGACGTTTGAAGACGCACTGAATACACGTGAGTTTGAACCCGATATACCGAATTTTACACCGAGAATAAGCGGTATCCTTACCTTTGCGGACGGAGATTTCACGTACAAAATGAGTATCTTAAAGAGTGCGGATTCTGTAGGCAGTGCTTGCAGCAGATATACTTTCGCTTATCCGGCACTGTGCGGAGTGGGGCATTTTATACATACGTATATAACGGACGGAAATCCGATACCGACTTTTTGCGGAGAACCGGAAAGAGTGGAAATACAGAATGATATAGATGTGTTTACTTCAAATATATGGGAAAGTCTGGATGTCAACAATAAAATTTCGTTGTATGTCAGATATATTGATTTAAAAACAGGCAAAACGGAAAACAGAATGATAAATAAAAATAAATAACGGAGGAGCAGAATGGACACGTCAAAAAGAAAATATATATCACCGTTTTCGACAAGATATGCAAGCGATGAAATGCAGTATATTTTTTCGGAAGAATATAAATTCAAAACATGGAGAAAACTCTGGATTGCTCTTGCAAAGGCGGAAAAAGAACTCGGACTCGATATAACGGACGAGCAGATTGCGGAGCTTGAAAAGTATAAAGACGATATTAATTTTGAGGTTGCGCAGGAAAGAGAAAAACAGGTTCGTCACGATGTTATGAGTCATGTTTACGCATACGGTCGGCAATGCCCGAAAGCGGAGCCAATCATACACCTCGGAGCAACAAGCTGCTATGTCGGCGACAACACGGACGTAATTATTATGAGAGAAGCTTCGGAGCTTGTAATAAAAAAAGCGGTACAGGTGCTTAAAAACTTGTCCGAATTTGCAATGAAATATAAAGGTATGCCATGTCTTGCATATACGCATCTTCAGCCGGCGCAACTGACTACCGTCGGGAAAAGAGCAACTCTTTGGATGTATGAACTGGAGCAGGATATAAAGGAAATGCAGCATAGACTTGATGAACTTTTGCTCCTCGGTTCAAAGGGAACAACCGGAACTCAGGCAAGCTTTATAGAGCTTTTTGAGGGTGATGAAGAAAAGGTTAAGGCTTTGGAAGAAAAAATTGCAAAAAGCATGAACTTCAAAGGCAGCGTTGCCGTTTCGGGTCAGACGTATTCAAGAAAAACAGACGCATATTTCCTTGCGGTGCTTTCGGGATTTGCACAGAGCGCATATAAATTCTCGAACGATTTAAGATTATTGCAATCGTTTGAAGAAATGGAAGAACCGTTTGAAAAAAATCAGATCGGTTCGTCTGCAATGCCGTATAAGCGCAATCCTATGAGAAGCGAAAGAATATCTTCACTTGCAAGATATGTTATAATAGATTCGGTAAACCCGGCAATGACAGCCGGAACGCAGTGGTTTGAAAGAACGCTCGACGACAGCGCAAACAAGAGAATTTCCGTTGCGGAAGCGTTTCTTGCGGTGGACGCAATACTTAATATTTATATAAATATAAGTGCCGGACTCGTTGTATACGATAAGGTAATACGCCGTCGTGTCATGGAAAAACTGCCGTTTATGGCTACGGAAAATATAATGATGGAATCCGTGAAAAAAGGCGGCAATCGCCAGGAACTTCACGAAAGACTTCGTGTACATTCTCATGCGGCTGCGGCAAAGGTAAAGCTGGAGGGCGGCGCAAACGACCTTATAGAGAGAATAGCGGCGGACGATGCATTTCCGCTTGATGCAGACGAAATAAAAGAGCATCTCAAACCTGAAAAGTATATCGGAAGAAGCGTTTCGCAGGTGGAAGAATTTCTTGAAAACGAAATCAAACCGATGCTTAATTCTTTGTATAAAGAAGAAGTTGTTTCAAAGCTTAATGTTTAAGGAGAATGATTATGAAAGAATTTGAACTTAAATACGGATGTAACCCGAATCAGAAACCGGCAAAAATTTATATGGCGGACGGCAGCGACCTTCCGATTGAAATATTAAACGGAAAACCGGGGTATATAAATTTTCTTGATGCGTTCAACAGCTGGCAGCTTGTAAAAGAAATAAAAGCCGCTGTCGGAATGGTGTGCGCAGCGTCTTTTAAGCACGTAAGCCCCACATCGGCGGCAGTTGCCGTGAAAATGGACGACAAGCTGAAAAAAGCCTGCTTTGTTGACGATATTGAAGGACTGGACGAATCTCCGCTCGCAACGGCATATGCAAGAGCCAGGGGAACGGACAGAATGTCATCGTTCGGCGATTTTATAGCACTTTCCGATGTGTGCGACGTAACAACGGCGAATATTATCGCAAGAGAGGTTTCTGACGGCGTTATCGCACCGGGATATGAACCCGAAGCATTGGAAATCCTAAAAGGCAAGAGAAAGGGCACATATAATATAATAAAAATAGACGAAAATTATGTTCCTGCCGAAATAGAAGAAAAACAGGTTTACGGCGTAACTTTCAGACAGGGAAGAAATAATTTTGAAATAAACGAATCGTTGTTAAACGAAATCGTTACGGAAAATAAAGAGCTTCCCGATACGGCGAAAAGAGATTTGATAATTGCGCTTATTACATTAAAATATACGCAGTCGAACTCGGTATGCTACGTCCGTGACGGACAGGCGATAGGCGTGGGAGCCGGTCAGCAGTCGAGAATACATTGCACACGTCTTGCCGGAAATAAGGCGGATATATGGCATTTAAGACAGCACGACAAGGTTTTGAATCTGCCGTTTAAGGAAGAAATAAAACGTGCCGAACGCGATAACGCTATAGACGTCTATATATCGGAGGATTGCGAAGATGTACTTGCAGACGGAATATGGCAGACATTGTTTACGAGAAAGCCGGAACCGTTTACGAAAGAAGAACAAAAAGCATATCTTAAAACAATATCCGGTGTTGCAATAGGCTCGGACGCATTTTTCCCTTTTGGCGACAATATAGACAGAGCGGCGAAAAGCGGCGTCACATATGTTGCGCAGCCGGGCGGTTCGATACGTGACGAAAACGTAATTGAAGCCTGCAATAAATACGGTATGGTAATGGCATTTACTCACATGAGATTATTCCATCATTAATATTCGGGAGGATTTCACTATGAAAATAATGGTAGTAGGCGGAGGCGGACGTGAACACGCCATAATAAAGAAGCTTAAAGAAAATAAAAATGTTGAAAAAATATATGTGCTGCCGGGAAACGGCGGTATTGCCAACGATGCGGAATGTGTCGATATAGGCGCAAAGGATATTGAGAAAATTACGGCATTTGCAAAGGATAACAACATAGATTTTGCGGTTGTTGCTCCGGACGACCCGCTTGTTTTGGGAGCGGTGGACGAGCTTAACAAAATCGGTGTGCCATGCTTCGGACCGGACAAAAAAGCGGCAATAATTGAGGGAAGCAAGGTTTTTTCAAAAAATCTCATGAAAAAATATAATATTCCTACAGCGGCTTACGAAGTATTTGAAAATGCCGACGACGCTCTCAAATATCTCGAAACCGCACCGATTCCCACGGTCATAAAAGCGGACGGACTGGCACTCGGCAAAGGCGTTATAATAGCGAAAACGAGGGAGGAAGCCAAAGAAGCCGTAAAGACCATAATGCAGGATAAAATTTTCGGTGCAAGCGGAAATTCCGTTGTAATAGAAGAATTTCTGGAAGGACCGGAAGTGTCGGTGTTAAGCTTTACGGACGGCAAAACTATAATACCTATGGTTTCTTCGATGGATCATAAGCGTGCGCTTGATAACGATGAGGGACTTAATACGGGAGGCATGGGAACGGTTGCGCCGAATCCGTATTATACGAAAGAAATTGCGGACGAATGTATGAAAACAATATTCCTGCCGACAATGGAAGCGATGAACAAAGAGGGCAGAAGCTTTTCGGGATGTCTTTATTTCGGGCTTATGCTTACCGCAAACGGTCCTCGTGTAATAGAATATAACTGCCGTTTCGGCGACCCCGAAACACAGGTCGTACTTCCGCTTCTGAAAAGCGATTTGCTTGATATTATGCTTCATATCGCCGATAAAACATTGGATAAGGCAGAAGTTGAGTTCAGCAGCGGCAGCGCTTGCTGCGTTGTTATGGCATCGGACGGCTATCCGGGCAAATATGAAACGGGCAAGGAAATAACAATGCCTGCGGATAAGAATATATATGTTGCCGGAGCAAAGCTTTCGGACGGCAAGCTGCTGACTTCGGGCGGCAGAGTTC
Organism: uncultured Clostridia bacterium; assembly: GCA_934792465.1. Taxonomy (GTDB): domain Bacteria; phylum Bacillota; class Clostridia; order RUG12999; family RUG12999; genus CAKVOK01. The sequence continues at coordinate 101,981 of CAKVOK010000001.1, forward strand.
TCGGCGTTACGGAAACTGCACCGAGCCTTAAAGAAGCTATAGAAAAAGCGTATGAAACCGTAAAATCGGTAAGCTTTGAAAATGCTTATTACAGACATGATATAGGCAAAAAGGCACTTAAAGCGTTAGAAAATTAAGACAAATTTATTAACCCCGAACTACAACTGTTTATGCCGCAGCAGGGGGCGGCGGAATGGAGATTATAATGGTTTACAGAATATATGTTGAAAAGAAAAAGGAATTTGCGTTTGAAGCGAAAACCTTGAAAAACGAAGCAATAAATCTGCTCGGCATAAAAAATCTTGATGATATAAGAATTATCAACAGATATGATGTGGAAAACATAGAAAGGCCGTTGTTTGATTATGCGGTAAAAACCGTATTTTCAGAGCCGCAGACGGATATTGCATCGGAGAAAATCGAATTTGAAAAAGCTTTTGCCGTGGAATATCTGCCCGGACAGTTCGATGTGCGTGCAGCTTCCGCAGCGGAATGTATTCAGCTCATTTCGCAGCAGGAAAGACCAATAGTAAAAACGGCGAAAATATATGTTTTGTCGGGCGATATATCCGAAAAAGATATTGCGGAACTGAAAAAATATGTAATAAACCCTGTGGAAGCACGTGAAACCGGGTTTGAAGAATACAAAACGCTGAAAACCGAGTACAGTATTCCCACAGAGGTTAAAACACTTGACGGTTTTAATAAACTGGATAAAAGCGGACTTGAAAAATTTATCAAAGAAAACGGACTTGCAATGGATTTGGACGATATTGCGTTCTGTCAAAAATATTTCATTTCCGAACAGCGCGACCCGACAATAACGGAAATAAAAATGATAGATACATATTGGTCGGATCACTGCCGCCATACAACGTTTCTGACTACCGTTGACAATGTGACATTTGAAGATACGCTTCTGCAAAACGCATACAACGAATATATTGAAACAAGAAACGAACTCGGCAGGACAAAACCCGTAAATCTTATGGACGTTGCAACGATTGCGGCAAAATATCTGAAGAAAACCGGTAAGCTTGCCAAGCTTGACGAATCGGAAGAAATCAATGCTTGCACGGTGAAAATAGACGTAGATGTTGACGGAGAAACACAGAAATGGCTGCTCCTCTTTAAGAATGAAACACATAACCACCCGACGGAGATAGAACCTTTCGGCGGTGCGGCAACGTGTATCGGCGGAGCTATCAGAGATCCGCTTTCCGGCAGAAGCTATGTGTATGCGGCGATGCGTGTAACGGGCGCAGGAAATCCGCTTGTTCCGGTATCGGAAACTATCGAGGGCAAGCTTCCGCAGAGTAAAATTGTTACCGGGGCGGCAAACGGCTACAGCTCATACGGTAATCAGATAGGACTTGCAACAGGTCAGGTTGACGAAATATATCACAGCGGATATGTTGCGAAAAGAATGGAGATTGGTGCGGTAATAGCGGCGGCACCGGCAGAAAATGTTGTGCGTGAACGTCCTCAGCCGGGCGATGTCGTAGTGCTTCTCGGCGGAAGAACAGGACGTGACGGCTGCGGCGGTGCGACAGGTTCTTCAAAATCGCATAATATATCTTCTTTGGAATCCTGCGGTGCGGAAGTGCAGAAAGGTAATGCACCGGAGGAAAGAAAGCTTCAGAGATTATTCAGAAACAAAGAAGCTTCGAAAATGATAATACGCTGCAACGATTTCGGTGCCGGCGGTGTTTCGGTCGCTATAGGCGAGCTTGCCGACGGACTGGAAATAGATCTCAACAAAGTTCCGAAAAAATATGACGGTTTGGACGGAACGGAACTTGCAATAAGCGAATCGCAGGAACGTATGGCAGTAGTATTGAAGCCGCATGATGTGGAAAGATTTATAAAAATTGCGGAAAGCGAAAACCTGGAAGCGACAATCGTTGCGTATGTAACGGAAAAACCGTATCTTGTAATTAACTGGAACGGAAAAAGCATCGTTAAGCTATCAAGAGAATTTTTAAATTCAAACGGTGCGGAAAAGCATATTGATATATCGGTTGAGGCACCGAGAAAATATGACCGTGATACAAGCGGAGCATTTGATGAAAAAATGAAAGAGCTTGCAGGTGATTTGAACGTGTGCTCCAAAAGAGGTTTAAGCGAACGTTTCGACTCGACGATAGGTGCAGGAACCGTGCTTATGCCGTTCGGCGGAAAATATCAGCGTACTCCTATACAGGCTATGGTGCATAAGGTTTCGGTTGAAAAAGGCGAAACAAAAACCTGTTCGCTTATGTCCTGGGGATACAATCCGTTTATAACGGAAAAAAGTCCGTATCACGGAGCATATCTTGCGGTCGTGGAATCGGTTTCAAAGCTTGTTGCGGCAGGTGCCGAATTTAAAGATGTATATCTTACGTTCCAGGAATATTTTGAAAAGCCGGAGAAAGACCCGAAACGCTGGGGTAAGCCGATGGCGGCACTTCTCGGTGCATTCATGGCGCAGAAAGACCTCGGAATCGCTTCGATAGGCGGTAAAGATTCGATGAGCGGTAGCTTTGAGCATATAGACGTTCCGCCGACGCTTGTTTCGTTTGCCGTAACGACGGATAACATAGATAATATCATTTCAAATGAATTTAAATCTGCGGGACATAAGGTTGTCATGATAAAGCCCGCATATGATGAAAACAGTTTGCCGTATACGGATTCTCTCTTGGATGTTTTTGATACGGTGACAACCCTTATAAGAAATAATAAGGCAGTCAGCGTGTATACTCCGACATACGGGGGTGCTGCGGAGGCTGTGCTGAAAATGGCAATGGGTAACGGTATAGGCTTTGAGTTTGACGAAAATCTGACGAACGATGATATATTCGGATATAATTACGGAGCATTTATAGTTGAACTCAGCGGTGATGATGATTTGGGTATGACGCTCGGAAGAACAACTGAGGCAAAAGAAATTTCGTATAAGAATATATCGGTACAGCTTCCGGAACTGTGCGACATATATGAAAATAAGCTTGAAAGCGTATATTCCTGCAATATCGGATATGATACCAAAAAAGCGGAAACAAAGCTGTATAAAGCGGCGGAGGTTTCAAAACCGAAAATCGGTATAGCAAAACCGAAAGTGCTTATTCCTGTATTTCCGGGAACGAACTGTGAATATGATACGGCGAAAGCTGTCATGCGTGCGGGAGCGGAACCCGAAATATTCGTAATAAACAATTTAAGCGCAGCTAAAATAGCGGAATCGGTTGAGCTTTTCGCAAAGAAAATAGATGAATCGCAGATTGTGTTTATTCCGGGCGGTTTCTCAGGCGGCGACGAGCCGGACGGTTCAGGAAAATTCATAACGGCGTTTTTCAGAAACGGCAGGATAAGCGAAGCACTGACAAAGCTTCTGGACGCAAGGGACGGACTGTGCGGCGGCATATGCAACGGTTTCCAGGCACTCATAAAGCTCGGACTTGTTCCTTACGGAAAGATAATTGATACGGACGAATCATGCCCTACTCTTACGTTTAATACCATAGGCAGACACCAGTCTAAAATCGTAGGCACAAAGCTTGTTTCAAACAAATCGCCGTGGCTTGCGAAAGCAGCGTTGGGCGAGGTGTATAATGTGCCTATATCCCACGGCGAGGGACGTTTCATTGCCGATGAAAGCTTTATGAAAGAGCTGTTTGAAAACGGTCAGGTGATAACGCAGTATGTGGATTTGAACGGAAATCCGACATATGAAACGGCATTTAATCCGAACGGTTCATATAATGCGATAGAAGGTATCATTTCTCCGGACGGCAGAGTATTCGGAAAAATGGGGCACAGCGAGAGAATAGGCGAGGGACTTTATAAAAACGTTACGGGTAACTATGATATGAAATTATTTGAATCGGCGGTAGATTATTTTAATATATAAAATTGGAGGTGATTGCAATGACTGATATTGAAATTGCACAGAGCGCAACCCCGAAGAATATAACGGAGATTGCAAAAACAGCCGGAATTGATGAAAAATACCTTGAATGTTACGGAAGATACAAAGCAAAAATTGACTTGTCATTATTGAAAGAAAATCAAAATGAGGACGGCAAGCTTATACTTGTTACGGCAATCACGCCTACTCCGGCAGGAGAGGGAAAGACAACAACAACGATAGGTCTTGCGGACGGAATGCGAAGAATAGGCAAAAATACGGTTGTGGCATTGCGTGAACCGTCACTCGGACCGGTGTTCGGGATAAAAGGCGGAGCGGCAGGCGGCGGCTATGCGCAGGTTATACCTATGGAAGATATAAATCTTCATTTTACGGGAGATTTCCATGCCATAGGCGCAGCGAACAACTTGCTTGCGGCAATGCTGGATAATCATATTCATCAGGGAAACGCACTTGATATAGATACACGCCGTATCACGTGGAAAAGATGCGTTGATATGAACGACAGGCAACTCAGATATATAACGGACGGACTCGGCGGCACGGCAAACGGCGTACCGCGTGAGGACGGATATGATATAACGGTTGCCTCGGAGGTTATGGCTGTGCTGTGCCTTGCAACGTCAATCACGGATTTGAAAGAACGTCTGTCAAAGCTTATTGTGGCATATACACGCAGCGGAAAGCCTGTGACGGCAGGCGACCTTAAAGCGGCAGGCGCTATGACGGCACTACTGAAAGACGCCTTAAAGCCTAATCTTGTGCAGTCGCTGGAGGGAACACCGGCACTTGTGCACGGCGGTCCGTTTGCGAATATAGCGCACGGCTGCAACAGCGTTATCGCAACAAAAATGGCACTTAAGCTCGGAGATTACGCTATAACGGAGGCAGGCTTCGGCGCAGATCTCGGCGCAGAAAAATTCCTTGATATAAAATGCAGATATGCAGGTCTTAAGCCTTCTGCGGTTGTAATTGTTGCGACGGTGCGTGCGCTGAAAATGCACGGCGGAGTTGCGAAAACGGAGTTGAGCGGCGAAAACCTCGAAGCACTTAAGCTGGGAATGCCGAATCTGCTTAAACATATATCGAATATTAAAGACGTTTATAAGCTGCCGTGTGTTGTTGCGGTAAACAAATTCCCGACAGATACGGATGCGGAGGTAAATCTTGTTATAGACGAATGTAAAAAACTCGGTATAAACACAGTGCTTTCCGATGTGTGGGCGAAAGGCGGCGCCGGCGGAGAAGAGCTTGCAAAAGAGGTTGTACGTCTGTGCGAAGAAGAAAACAATTTTGAATTTGCTTACGGTCTTGACGGAACGATTGAAGAAAAAATCGAAGCAATCGTTAAAAGAATATACGGCGGAAACGGTATTTCTGTAGATAAAAAGGCAAAAAAGCAGATTGATAAGATTACGGAAATGGGATATTCCGATTTGCCGATATGTATGGCAAAAACGCAGTACAGCTTCTCCGATGATATGACAAAACTCGGCGCACCGAAAGATTTTACGGTGAATATTAAAAATGTGAAGATTAATGCGGGAGCAGGATTTATAGTCGTACTCACGGGAGATATAATGACGATGCCCGGACTGCCGAAATCACCGGCGGCAGAGAGAATAGACGTTGACGAAAACGGCGTTATTTCCGGATTGTTTTAAATTAAAAGAGGGTGTTGCAAAACGAAATTGTTTTGCGGCACCCTATTAAATATTAATCTTTACGGAATTTGCATATTCCGTGGGAGTCATGCCTGTTTTTGCCTTGAATTGCTTTGTGAATCGGTGCGGAGTATCATAGCTCAAAAGCTGGGAGATTTGTGTGAAGTTGTAGTTGTCTTCACGTATGTACAGTTTTGCACGCTCAATTTTTAAGTTGGAAAAATATGACATGACGCCGATTCCCTCTATTTTTTTGAAAGCACATTTTATGGACGTAGGACTTGTTTTCGCAAAGCTTACAATATCGGAAAATCTCAGCTTTTCGTGTATATGCTCTCTGAGATATTCTTTCACGGAATACACAATATCGCTTTCGAGATGTTCTTTGAATGCGGATTCGGGTTTAAACTCTCCGTTGCCTCTGTACAGGCTTATGATAAGCGATTCGAGAGATATTTTTATAAGCTGCTCCGAGCCTACTGTTTTGGCGGCACGTACCAGCTTTTTTGTGTTCGGGTCGTTCAGCGGAGATTTGAAAGCCGTGCTTGCTTCGCGTATTATTACAGCCAAACGCTCTTTGTCTGCGGCGCACAAATGAAAGACCTTGTTCTCGGCAAAACGCATATAAGGAGATTTGCAGTCGAATGCAATAATAATCAGGTTTGGAGCGGTTTTTCCGGTTGATTTTACGTTGTGCCACACACCGGGCATATGGAATATACATTCTCCGTTAGCGAGGATTTTTCGGGTTTCGCCGTCAAGTATTTCGGCTTCGCCCTTGTCAACGTAGACAAGCTCGTAAAAATCGTGGGCTTCGCCGTCATACATATAATTTTTCCCGTATTCAAAATAATGTACGGTAACAATTCTTTTAATCGAAAAATCTTCTTTCAATACAGTAAATTCATACATGGAAAATCACCGCCTTTTGCTGTATGTGCTTTTTTATATATTAAGTATATCATATTTTGACGAAAAAGGCAAGAAAAATGTCCGAAAAAACAAAAAATTATATTTGTCTTGACAAAAAACGGATTATGTTATAAAATAATACTGTCGGTATATAATAGATACATATAAAATTTTGCGGTGCGCTTTGATTGCTCACGATTGGCGCACGAAAAATTTTTGTGAGCGGAAAGGTAACGATTTATATGCCGATTATAAGAACAGACCTTGCGCTTGAAGCGCACGAAACCTGCGGAGCGCAGGATTCAAAAGGTATAAAAGTAAAAAGAAAACGAAAAAAAGGCGCAGAGATTACGACCGTGGATATTTTGAACGAGGACGGAGAAAAAAGGCTCGGCAAGAGCAGAGGAACGTATATCACGATTGAAGCGGAAAATATGAAATATTTTGAAGATGACGAACGTGAAAATATCTGCAAACTTATAGGAGAAAGCCTCAACATGATTTTGGACAAACACAAAATAGAGGGTTCGGTGCTTGCCGTAGGGCTCGGGAACAGGCAGATAACGCCCGATGCGCTCGGGCCTAAAGCGGTATCGAAAATCGAGGTCACTCGGCATCTTTTCGAGTATATGCCGGAAAGCATATGCGAGGGTGCGAGAAGCGTCTGCGCAATTGCGCCGGACGTGCTTGGGAATACGGGTATCGAAACGCTTGAAATAATACGAGGAATCAATGAAAAGGTGAAGCCGGAGGCGATAATCGCCATAGACGCTTTGGCGGCAGGCAATCCGTCACGTGTGGGAAATACCGTGCAGATTTCCGACACAGGAATCCACCCGGGCGGCGGAGTGGGCAACAGGCGAAGCGGTCTTACAAAAGAAAATCTGGAAATACCTGTTATCGCTGTCGGTGTTCCTACGGTTGTTGATGCCGGGACAATAGTATATTCGGCACTTGAGGATGCCGGGGAACAGAATGCGGAGGCACTTGCCAAAAAGGCGGGCGGAGCTGATATGATGGTAACACCCAAGGATATAGATATGATAATAGAAACATCGGCGGATATTGTTGCGCACGGAATAAATTTAGGGCTGCATAAGCTGTCCGATGATTGAAATTATGCGAAGAAGGCAGAGGTTATAAAAATGATAAACACACCTGTATCGGAAATAAAGGGAATAGGGGAGAGCAGAAGCAAGCTTTTGCTCAAACTCGGCATAAAGACAGTAAACGACATGCTTTATTTTGTGCCTCGGCAAATGGAGGACAGAAGCGAAATTTCGCAGATAAAGGATTTGAGAAGCGGAGAACATGCGGCAATCTGCGCAGAACTTATCTCGGGCATTGAGGAAATGCGTATCAGAAAAAATCTTGTGATATACAAGGCGATTGCAAGTGACGGTACAGGTGCTGTGATACTTAATTGGTTTAATAATAAATTTATAAAGTCGTCGCTTAAGAAAGGTCAAAAATATAAATTTTACGGTAAAACGGAATATAAATACGGCAAATTTGAGATGTCCGGCATAACATACGAGAAAGCGGAAGGCGACACGTATATCGGCAGAGTTGTGCCGATATACCCGCTGACGAAAAATCTTCCGCAGAAAACTATGCAGTCGCTTATGCGAATCTGCGTAGAAAAATATGTCGGAACGATAAACGAGTATATAGATGAGGATATACGAAAAAAATACGGACTTTGCGAAATAAATTTTGCACTTAGGGCGATACATTTCCCAAATGATGAGCATGAATACGAGGTGGCGAAAAGGCGGCTTATATTTGAGGAGCTTATGCTTTTTCAGCTCGGAATGCTGAAAGTGAAAAAGAGAAGGGCCAAGGGCGAACCGCTGAACACGGACGGTGCTTTGGAAGAATTTGCGCAAAAACTGCCGTTTGAATTTACGGAAGCGCAAAAAAGAACAATAGATGAGATATATGCCGATTTGTCTAAGGACGTAGGCATGAACAGACTTGTACAGGGCGACGTGGGTTCGGGAAAAACGGCAGTTGCTTTTGCCGCAATGTATGCTGTGTATAAAAACGGATTTCAGTCTGCATTGATGGCACCTACAGAGGTTTTGGCAGCGCAGCATTTCAATACGGCAAAAAACTATTTCCCCGAAGAGGAAATAGCGTATTTGAGCGGCAGCGTAACAGGGAAACGCAAAACAGAAGAGCTTGAAAAAATAAAAAACGGCACGGCGAAAATAATCATAGGAACTCATGCACTGTTGGAAGAAAACGTTGAGTTTAAAAATCTGTGCTTTGTCGTGACGGACGAACAGCACAGATTCGGCGTTAAGCAGCGTCTGACGCTTTCTCAAAAAGGCGAAAAGGTGCATATACTCATAATGTCGGCAACGCCCATTCCGAGGACGCTTGCACTTATTATGTACGGCGACCTCGATATTTCCGTGATAGATTCCGTTCCGCCGGGTCGCCAAAAAATCAGTACATATGTTGTCGATGAATCTATGCGTACCCGTATAAATAATTTTATGATAAAAAATATCAAAGAGGGCAGACAGGTTTATATAATATGTCCGCTGGCTCTGGAATCGGAAAAGACGGATATTAAGGCGGCGGAGGAACTGGAAAAAGAATTGAGCGGGGGTGCGCTTTCGGGGTATAGGGTACGGCTGCTGCACGGAAAAATGCGCCCGAAAGAAAAAAATGAGATAATGAGCAAGTTTGCGGACGGAAAAATTGATGTGCTTGTTTCAACGACTGTAATAGAAGTCGGAATAAATGTCCCGAACGCAAGCGTTATGATAATTGAGAATGCCGAACGGTTCGGTCTTTCTCAGCTTCATCAGATACGCGGCAGAGTCGGCAGGGGAGAATATCAGTCGTACTGCGTTTTGTTTTCTCAGAATAAAAATAACGAACGCTTGAAAGTCATGGCTGAAACGAATGACGGGTTTGAAATAGCAAGAAAGGACCTTGCATTGCGAGGTCCGGGAGATTTCCTCGGGACACGTCAGCACGGACTGCCGGAATTTAAGATTGCCGACCTCGAAACGGATTTGAATGTAATGAAAAATGCGGGCGGGGCGGCAAGAGAGGTTCTCGAAAAAGACCCCGAACTGAAGAATAATGTATTCTTAAAAGAGAAGCTGAACGAGATGTTTAAAACCGTTATGAGCGGTAATATTACAGGCTGAAAAGGCGGACTTCGGAAAAATGCACAGACTGCAAAAAAATGTATTTATTATTAATATATTTACTTGACAACGTACATTTTATCTGGTATAATGGAAATATACAATTAAATAATGAAAGGCTAAAGCCTTTCTTAAAAGGTTATTTCCATTGCTTTCTGCGGCCGAACACGGTCTTGAAAGAATAAACTTATAAAAACTGCCACCGGGTAGAAATGCAAAAAAGCATTTGTCTGCACATCGTTAGGTCATTGAAGATGTGTTTGCAAATGCTTATTTTTTTAGGAGGTAAACATGAAATATTTTACAAAAAGCGAGCTTGCGCTTTGGCTTGGGTCTATGCTTATAATTGCTGTGTCTTTTTTATGGCACGGCGAATCGGACGCTCTTACGCTCATTGCCTCGCTTATAGGGGTTACATCGCTGATATTCAATTCAAAAGGCAATCCGACAGGACCGTTTCTGATGATATTTTTCAGCCTGATTTACGGGGTGATTTCATATACCTGCGCATATTACGGCGAAATGATAACCTACATAGGTATGACGCTGCCTATGGAGGTGTTTGCGCTTGTTTCGTGGCTTCGTCATCCGTATAAGGGAAACAAGGCAGAGGTGGAGATTAAAGAGGTTACGAACAGAGAATGGGCGTTTATGTGGATTTTCACATTTCTCGTGACCTTGGCGTTTTATTTTATACTGAAAGCGCTCAATACTGCCAACCTTATACCGAGTACAATATCTGTTGCAACGAGCTTTTTGGCTGCATATCTCACACTCAAAAGAAGTCCGTATTATGCCGTGGGATATGCCGCAAACGACATGGTTTTGATAGTTCTGTGGCTGCTTGCGGCAATGCACGACGCATCATATTTTTCCGTTGTTGTGTGCTTCGTTGTGTTTTTGATAAATGACATATACGGATTTATCAGCTGGAGAAAAATGGGCAGACGACAGGCGGAAGCAATTGTTCAATAAACATTATTTCAGCTTGTCGAGAGAATTAAATTCATATCCCATTTTTCGTACATCGTCTATTATGGACGGCAGCTCCGCCGCATTGTCTGCGGATACTGCGTGCATGAGAATTACCGCACCGTTATGAATATATTTCGTAACGGCTTCGTGTACGTAGTCCCTGCCGGGCTGACGGTTTATATCCCAGTCGGCATATGCCAGACTCCAGAATACGGTTTTATATCCCAAATCCTTTGTGATTTTCATGGTGCGTTCGCTGTGTTCACCCATGGGCGGACGGAAAAATTTCATGGATTTTCCGGTGAGGTCGTAGAAGCTGCGTTCAAGACTTGTGATTTCATCTTCTATTTCTTCATCCGTGCATGACGGCATACTCGGGTGGTTTACGGTGTGATTGCCTACAATGTGTCCCTCCTTGACCATACGCTTTATAAGGTTCGGTTCTTTTTCTATATACGGACCGGTAACAAAAAAGCAGGCAGGCACTTTTTTCTCTTTTAAGGTATCGAGTATTTTTGCCGTATAGCCGTTCTCATACCCCTCGTCAAAAGTGAGATATACGAAGCTTTTTTCAGGGTTGCCCATATATATGCCGTTATATTTTCTCAATACGGATTCCTCGCCGGGATTTATGTCGGGAGCTTTGTTTTCGTTCTTTTTAAGTCCCCATTCGAGCTTTGTATCGGACGGATTTTTGTCGGACAAGACAGATACGCTTCTGCTGCATCCGACAAGCAAAATCAGCGCAGAAAATAAAATGATTATATATTTTTTCATACGATGCCTCCATGTCATTTAAAGTATTATATGTTTATGCATAACTTTGTAAAAAATGAACTTATACGTGAATTTGGTGAGAATTATCTTAAAATACACGGCAATTTCATTTATTGTGACGGTTGATTTTTGCGGTTTCCTGTGATACAATTAATTGTAGAATTTGCGGAAAGGGGAATGGCAGTTGAAGAAGCTTCTTGTTCAGTTAATAAAATTCGGGTTTGTCGGGGTTGTCGCTTCGGTGGTTGATATGGGCATACTGATTCTGCTGAAAGAGGTATTCGACGTGGACGAGCTTATTGCCTCGGCAATATCGTTTTCTGTTTCCGTCACGGCAAATTATATTTTGAGTATGCGTTTCGTATTCAAGGGAAAAGGCCAAAGCAAAACAAGAGAATTTATAATATTTGTTGCCTTGAGTATAGGCGGATTGTGCATAAATCAAATTATAATGTGGATAGGCGTCAAAAAGATGTCCTTTTATTATCTTGCCGTGAAGATATTTGCAATGATATTTGTTACGGCATATAATTTCGCAACGAGAAAAATGTTTCTTGAACGGAAGAATGCATAAGCGGAGGTATTGTATGAAGTGCGATTTTTCTAAAGATTTATACAGGTATTACGGCGAAAAAGGCGAAACGCTGTTTCGGCGCATTTTCAGACCGGCAGAGCTGAAGTATATTGCATTGTTCCGAAAGGCACAGAATTGCGGATTTGCTCCGCTGAAAATGTACTATACGTTGAAATTGAAAAGAATGTCGGAAAAAACGCAAATACAAATTCCGGCACGCACGCAGATTGGCGAGGGATTTTATATAGGACACTGCGGACGTGTTATAATTCACCCGGACGCAAGGCTCGGAAAAAATATAAATATAGGTACGGGCGTTACGATAGGTATGGAAAACCGAGGAAGAAGAATAGGTGTGCCAAAGTTCGAGGGAGATTGCTGGATAGGCACAAACGCCGTGGTTGTCGGCAATGTCAAAATAGGTAAAGACGTGCTGATTGCACCGCTCGCATACGTAAATTTCGATGTTCCGAACCACTCGATAGTTATAGGAAACCCGGCAAAAATTATATATAAGGAAAACGCAGTGCAAGATTATTTGTGCAATTGTGTATAATTTTGTCTAAATGTATTGACAAATAGGAGAATATATGATAAAATATATATAAAGTAAATTTATATGTAGGTAAACCTGTTGAAAGGCAGGGACACAAAGCTTGGTGTCTAAGGCATATTTGCTATGATTGACCGGCCGCAACGATTGAATTTTCAGTCATTGCGGTCTTTTTTATTGCAAAAAAGGAGATGTGAGAAGTGGAGCAAAACGGACAGAAAATTAAACGTAACGTAATATCCGGACTTGTTTATCAGGTTGTTCTCATTGCTCTCAGTTTTCTTTTGCCGAGGCTGTATCTCGAAAATTTCGGTTCTGAGGTAAACGGTGTACTTTCAACGATAAAACAAATTTTTACATATATGTGTTTGCTGGAGGCAGGAGTCGGTCTTGCAACAACACAGGCACTTTATAAGCCTGTGGCGGAAAGTGATTTCAAAAAAGCGGACGCTATATTATCGGCAACAAATAATTATTATATAAAAACCGGGGTAATATATTCGGCAATCGTTCTTGTAA
>CAKVOK010000002.1 GCA_934792465.1 uncultured Clostridia bacterium
GACTTGAAACAGTAATTAAATCAATGTCGTGAACCTAAAAACGGCATTCTTATGCTGTTTTTAGGTGTGAAACCGAAAGTTTCACACAAATGGTTTCGCAAAACCATTTGTTCAGTAGACATTATTTACGGAATTAATTTTGATATTAATGTTTTGTGTTCTTATACTGTTTCGGAGATACGCCCGTTTTCTTTTTAAAAATTCTGCTGAAATAGTATGCGTCCTGATAGCCGACAAGCGTTGCCGCTCCGGAAACACTTGCATTGCTGTCCGTAAGCAGTCTGCATGCCGTTTCGATGCGCAGCTTTATTATATATTCTTTCGGCGTCATTCCGATACTTTGTTTAAATTCCGACCTGAATCGTGTTTCGCCGAGGTTTTCCAGTTCGGCAAGCTCACGGATTGATATATCTGAATCGAAATGTTCGTGTATATAAAAACGTGATTTCCAAAAATGCTGTTTGCTTTCACGGTCATTCAGGTATCTTGAAAACGTTATGAATATTTCTTTCAATATACAGCAGGATGATATGTTAAAATATTTGTCTTTTTTCAAGAACTCGAAAAACATACGTTTCCAGCTGTCGAAAAGTCTTTGATGTATTCCGATATTCATCACGGTATTAAACGACAAATCAAAGTTCAGGACGGTTTCTTCCGCATTTTTGCCGGAAAAATGAATCCATAAATATTGAACGTTTTCTCCGGTGTCGGCATAATAGCTGTACAGAATATCGGGCTTTATTATTATAAGCTGTCCGGCTGACATACTCATTTTTTTGCCGGTAATTTCCAATGTCATTCTTCCCTCTGCCATATATAATAGGTAATAATCATTTCTTTTGGATTTATTTATAATGTCGTAATTTTTATTTACTACCCCGGCACAGTTTACGCAGAGTTCGTCTGCGTTGTTGCATATATTGGATTCAATTTCGGCTGCGGTATTGTAATACGCCTGCGCTTTCATATATCATCACTCTTCTTTCGGCAATCAAAAAGTCCATTTTTTATTCTGATAAGTGCATTTACATTTGTTTGAAAATATTATATAATAAATTCATAATAAAGTCAATGGGATAGGAGAGATTTATTATGAATATTATTGATGCGCATACACATCTCGGATTTGAAAATCAGAATAAAGATGTAAAAAAATGCATGAATGCCGCAGGTGTAAGCGGTGCTTGCGTTTTCTCACCTCCGCCGCCGGAGTACAACGATGCGATAGGAAAGGATTTTGATATGCGCCTTTCGGAGGTATTAAGCTTTACAAGCCGATATAAGGATATTTTGTTCCCGATTTTGTGGATTCACCCGTATGAAGAAAATATATTTCAAAAGATAGATATTGCTGCGAAAAGCGGTATAGACGGATTTAAAATAATCTGCTCGGATTTTTATATTTATGAGGACGAGGCCGTTAAAGTATTGGAACATATCGCATCTGCGGGAAAGCCTGTTTTTTTCCACAGCGGTATTCTCTGGGACGGAAAAAACTCATCGAAATATAACAGACCGGCAAATTGGGAGGCACTGATAGGTATTAAAGGACTTAAATTTTCTATGGGACATTGTTCGTGGCCGTGGATTGATGAATGTATAGCGGTTTACGGAAAGTTTTTGAGTGCGTCGGAACAAAGTGAAGGATCGGAAATATTTCTGGATATTACGCCGGGAACGCCGCCTATATATCGTCGGGATTTGTTTGTAAAGCTTTTTACAATCGGCTATGATATTGAGAATAATATCTTTTTCGGGACGGATGCCAATGCGGAAGCGTACAATTCGGACGGTGCATATGAATGTCTTTGTACAGAAAAAAAGCTGCTCAATGAATTGCACATACGCCGGGATGTTCGTGAAAATTTATATTATAATAACATTATGCGATTCCTCGGTAAGCAAGAATAAGTTAAATAAATATTACAAATGGGCTGTCATTTTATGACAGCCCATTTGTAATATTTTAGTTGTTTACTATGATAAGCGTTGCTTCTATGCTGCCGACACCCGACGTACCGAATACAGTAACGTTTTTGCCCGGAGTCAGGCTCTTTGTATTCATAGCTGCGCCGGATTTATCCTGCACCTTGGCTTTTGATGTGAATACAAGTTCGGGAACACCGGAAAGCTGAATATATCCGTATGATGTGTTCTGATACGTAATCTCACCGGTTATTGTTGCGCTTTCGGCTGCCGATGTGAGGTTGATTTCGGTAACCGTTTCACCCTCAACGGTAACGGTTACGCTGTCGCCTATGCGAATATCGTATATTTCGGCTTCCGTTGTGTTTTTGTATATCTTTACGGAGTTTCTGACATAGTATTCATGTGTTTCATCATCTGATTTTACCGTTATTCTCGGCGATGAAGAAATAACTATTTCCGATACCTTGCCGGATTTTTTCGTCTGCTTGCTTGTAGCAGTTATTTTGGAAACAATGCCGTAGTCCAGTGTCAGCGTTACGCTGTCGCCTGCCATTAACGAGGACAAATCCCCTGCGCTGCCGTTACGTCTTACACTTACGTAATCGTAAACGCCGTATGTCTTTGTTTCATTTTTTACTTTAATATTAAGCTTAAATTCCGGTTCAAGCTCTATGCTTTCGATTGTACCCGAAACCTCGCTTGTTTTATTCTCTGCCACAACAACGGAAGCTTTGCCGTTTTTGAGCGTGATTTTGAGGTTGTCGCCTTTGGTGAGTTCCGTAAGCGTCGATGTTGTGTTGTTTCTTTTTACAACAACTGCGTCAGACACCGTGTACTGCGTTTCTTTTTCCGTTATCGGGTCTTGGATAACGATTACGGTGGAATCCGTCAGTTTCGAAGTTTTTACAAAGATTCCTTCTACGCTGTCTTTGGAGTCGGACGATACGGCTTCCGCAAAAGCAACCGTGTTTCCGGTAACGGTAAGTCTTATTTCGTCGCCCGGAGCAATATCGCCGAGGTCGGCTTCCGCACCGTTATACATTACGGGCGTGTTTTTGTTCGCCGTATATTTAAGTACGGTATTGTTTGAATCTACAATCTTTATGCTTGAAGAACCCTCGTTGTATTCGGAGAATATTCCCGTTTCGTATTTAAATTCCAGTTTGTTCATTGCTCTGTAAAGCAGTGTTGCCATCTGCGCACGTGTAACCTCGCCGTCCGGCTGGAACATATTTTCGCCCATGCCGTTCATCAGCTTGTTATTAACTGCGTATTCAACGTATGCTTTTGCGCTTTCGGGAATGCTGCCTGCGTCTATAAACGTCAGGTCGTATCTCGATTTTTCGGATATTGTGCAGTTGTAATCAACCAGTTTGGAAAGAATTACCGCAGCTTCGTAGCGTTTCAATGCGGTTGATGCATTTTTGCCGGAAAAATATGCCGGCAAATCCGAACTCGAAATGAGTCCTCTGTATATCATATACGATACTTCGCTTTCATACTGCGTGCTGTAATCTTTGAGCATATCCTTGCATACTGCGTTTGCTATATCTATGTATTCCTTTGACGAACTTTCCGTGAAACCGCATATTCTTGCCACAAGAACCATGGCTTCTTCTTTTGTCACAGCCTTGTCCGGCTTGAATGTGCCGTCCTCATATCCTTTGATGATTCCTGCCGAATTCATTTCTTCAACGGCTTCTTTCGCCCAGGAAAGTCTTGATTCCTCCATATCGCTGAACGCAAATGACGTCATTGGCACCGTGAGCGCCGAAACTATCAGCATTAACTGAATAAATTTTTTCATTGTTTCATCTTCCCTTTCGTTTTGCGTATTTAAAAAATCTGTATTTTAATTCAATGGTGTACTTCTATATATATGATACCATAATTTTCGGATAAACGCAAGGGTTTTTTTATATTTTCTACATGAAAAAATTTTTTTCGGGTAAAATATACATAAAAATCAAGAGTGAACTATGGAAAATATATATAATGGGAAGGAAGCTGCGGCAAAATAATTCCGTTTTACCGCAGCTTCTTTGGGTCATAGAAAAATATTGCTTTGGTTTTTGCTCAATACGGTTGTTTATACAGTTCCCGTGACAGTGAGAGTGCTTACTCCCGGTGTTACGATCCATGTTCCGTCTGCATTCTGCGTGTACGAAGCGGCAGGAACGGTTATACGTCCTGCAGTTGTAGCAAATTCGCCTGTTGCCGAATTATACGTGTATTCTGTACCCGCTGTCCAGAGTTCGCCGTTATACGTTACGGTTATCGGATTCAGTATGGGGTTGAACGTATCCGTAATCAATACGTTGTCAGCCGCAAGAGCCGCTGTATTGCCGATGTTCTGAATCGTAAACGTGTATGTCAGCTGACCGTTTCCGGTAACAACCGTTGGGTTTACGGCTTTCGTTATCGTCAATACCGCTTCCGCTCTCGTGCTTACTGTTTCCGATGCCGTAAGCTCGGAAGAAAGCCCTCCTCCGGAAACCGTTACCGTATTTACAATATTGTTTTCAATATCAAGCGGCGCATACGAGTTTGCATATGCCTGATATATAAGCGTAGTGTTTCCGTTTGCCGGAACGCTTATGCCCGTGAATGTCAGCGGCGGTCCCGGCGTCACTGCCGGAGTTGCCTGCTTTACGCCGTCCTCAAAGTATGCCGCAGAACCGGTTACATACGTCAGCGGATTCAGACTCAGTTCACCGAAAGTGTATTCGCCGAGATTATCACGCACGGTAAGTCCGCTGAATGCGGTGCTTCCGGTGTTTACAAGATTTACTGCATAGGTAATCTTATCTCCCGCCGTGTAGGTGTCTGTTATTGCGGATTTTGTTACAGACAGAACATCACGCAGTTCACCGGAAACAATATTGGAATTTACGCTGTTGTCGTTGTAAAAAAGCGTTGCCATATTTTTAAATGTTGCCAATATAATTCCTCCTATTATCAAAATATTTTTTTGCTCCGCAGTTTATAATATGACAAAATTTTTAATTTGTTACGCCTTTTATACAAAATTCTCATATTTTTTTAAAATGATAAAAACTGTACAGACATTTTTAATATTTTTAACAATTCGGAAAAAATTCAAAAAAAGACTTGACAAAAGGATTGATTTGTGTTATACTATGTAAAGTGTTTTGCTTTACAGCTATGCAAAATGTACTTTTTAACGGCGAAAGGGTAAAGTATGAGCAAAGATTTAAATTTTTCGGTATTGCTTGATTTTTACGGCACATTGCTGACGCCTCGGCAGCTTGATATAATGGATTTGTATTATAATGAAGATTTGTCGCTTGCGGAGATTGCGGAGGATATAGGCATAACGCGCCAGGGTGTGCGCGATGCGGTTAAAAAGTCCGAACAGATTTTGACAAAGACGGAAGAGAGTCTCGGGCTTGTGAAGAGGTTTAAGCTTGTTGAGAAAAAGCTTGAAGCCGTTAAAGAAAAGATAAGAGAACACGGAGATTTGGAACAGATAATCAAAATGATAGATGAAATAAATTTGTAGGAGGGGTGAAAGCATGGCATTTGACAGTTTGATGGATAAACTCCAGGATACTTTTAAGAAAATCAAAAACAAAGGCAAAATAACCGAGCAGGACGTTAAAACGGCTATGCGTGAAATCCGTCTTGCACTTTTGGAAGCAGATGTAAACTTCAAGGTTGTAAAAGATTTTGTAAATAAAGTTTCGGAAAAGGCGGTCGGAGAAGAGATTCTCGGAAGCCTTACACCGGCACAGCATATCGTAAAGATTGTGCGTGACGAATTGATTGCGCTGATGGGTACGACGGAATCGAAAATCGAATTTTCGTCAAAACCGCCGACGGTTATAATGATGGTCGGCTTGCAGGGTGCCGGAAAAACTACGACATCTGCGAAGATTGCGGCGCAGCTGAGAAAGCAAAAAAGCAAACGCCCGCTGTTGGTAGCCTGCGACGTATATCGTCCGGCAGCTATAAAGCAGCTGCAGGTAGTCGGTGCGCAGCTTGATATTCCGGTGTTTGAGCAGGGCGGCGGAAATCCCGTTGAGATTGCAAAAAATGCCATGGAACACGCAAAAGCAAAAGGCAACGACCTTGTGATTATAGATACGGCAGGACGGCTTCATATTAATGAAGAGCTTATGGACGAGCTTAAAAACATTAAAGAAGCGGTATTGCCAACGGAAATATTGCTTGTGGTCGATTCCATGACGGGTCAAGACGCCGTGAATGTCGCGGAGAGCTTTAACGAACAGCTTGAAATCACGGGTGTTGTTCTGACGAAGCTTGACGGCGATACACGAGGCGGTGCGGCGCTGTCGGTACGTGCGGTAACGGGAAAACCGATTAAATACGCAGGTATGGGCGAGAAGCTTTCCGACCTTGAAATATTCTATCCGGAGCGTATGGCATCGAGAATACTCGGCATGGGCGATGTGCTGACGCTGATAGACAAAGTGCAGGAAACGGTAGACGAGCAGGAGGCAAAAGCACTTGAAGAGAAGCTGCTGAAAAGCAGATTTACGCTTGAGGACTTTTTAAGCCAGCTGAAACAAATGAAAAAAATGGGGCCTCTGTCACAGCTTGTGGGAATGCTTCCCGGAATGAACAAGGAAATGCTTAAAAACGTCAATGTTGACGACAGGCAGTTTGCAAGAACGGAAGCTATTATTCTTTCCATGACGATAGAAGAGCGCAGAAATCCGTCGATAATAAACGCCAGCCGAAAGATAAGGATTGCGGAGGGCAGCGGAACAAAGGTTCAGGACGTAAACGCACTTTTGAAGCAGTTTGACATGATGCAGAAGATGATTAAGCAGTTCATGGGCAATAAGGGCTTAAAAAAGAAAATGAAGATGATGGGCAATTTCAAAAGATAAATATATATCATTTTAAGGAGGTGAAACAACATGGCAGTAAAAATTCGTTTAAGAAGAATGGGCGCTAAGAAAGCTCCGTTTTACAGAATTGTCGTAGCTGATTCAAGATATCCGCGCGACGGACGTTTTATTGAGGAAATAGGAACATATGACCCGATGACAGAACCGTCAACCGTTAAAATCAATGCCGAAAGAGCAGAAAAATGGTTAAACGACGGCGCTCAGCCGACAGACACAGTAAAATATTTACTGAAGAAAAACGGTATAGTAAAATAATAAGCTAAGCATATGGGATTTTGTGCTTGCAAAATCCCATTTACAGAGCTTTATGCTGATTTACGGGAGAGAGAACAACGATGAAAGAATTATTAGAAACTATAGCGAAATCCCTTGTAGACGCTCCGGAGCTTGTGAGCGTGAGTGAGGTCGAAGGCGAACAGTCCATAATACTTGAACTCCGTGTTGGCGAGAGCGATATGGGCAAGGTTATAGGCAAACAGGGCCGTATTGCAAAAGCTATCAGAACAGTTGTAAAAGCTGCTGCAAACAAGGATAACAAAAGAGTTGTAGTAGAGATTTTGCAATAATTTCAAAAAATAAGCGGAGAGTTCTATTTCGAGCTTTCCGCTTTAATTATATAGTGCCGAGGAGGATTAAAATTGACTGAAATAGGTAAAATAGTAACAACACGAGGACTGAAAGGCGAACTTAAGATATTGCCGTATACCAATATAGACGATATGTTCGACGATTTGGAAAACGTGTATATTAACGGCGAAAGCTATGAAATCGAATATGTGAAGCATATAAAAAACTGCGTGTCGCTCAAACTCGGCGGTATAAATTCTCCGGAGGACGCCGCAAAATATATTCATAAAATCGTGTCTGTGGATGATGCGGACTTGAAACCGCTCGAAGAAAATGAGTATTATATAGGCGATTTGCGCGGTATTTCCGTTATAAATCACGATACGGGCGAGCACGTAGGTACGTTGAAAGATGTGCTGATAACAGGCGGAAACGATGTGCTTGATATTGAAACGGAGGACGGCAGACAGGTGCTTGTTCCCATGGTGCATGAGTTTGTCAAAAATATTGATGTTGAAAGCGGGCGCATGGAGATACATTTTATAGACGGTATGCTGAACGGAGATTGACATGAAGAGATTTAAATTTACATTATTTCTTGCGGCGGTTTTTATACTTGTATTTTTGAGTATTCAAAGTTCTGTCACCAATCCGGAGAAGATAACTGCGGCAGATGTGGAGAAAAAAGGCTCATACACTTATATTACGGGTAATATTTCACCGTTTAAAGCATATAAAGGTTATGAATATACAAGCAGCGGAGATAAATGCAGTATAAAGATATATTCGTCGCTTCGCTTGCTCGGCGGCAGCAATGAATTTAAAATTCATGTGGGCAGCTTCGAGAAAATTTATTTTACGGACGGAAAGAAAGAAGTTGAAGTTAAGTAAATTTGATATATCGGAGGATAGGAAAATGACGGACGAAATACTTGATTT
This sequence comes from uncultured Clostridia bacterium, assembly GCA_934792465.1. Taxonomy (GTDB): domain Bacteria; phylum Bacillota; class Clostridia; order RUG12999; family RUG12999; genus CAKVOK01. The sequence goes on from CAKVOK010000002.1 coordinate 8,337, forward strand.
TTTGGAACAGCTTGTGAAGATAAGAAGCGTAAAGGCGGCTCCCCTGCAGGGTATGCCGTATGGCGAAAACAGTGCGGAGGTGCTGACCGTATTCTTGAAAAAGGCACATGATATGGGGTTTAAAACCAAAAATTTCGATAATTATGTCGGAACGGTCGAAAGCGGCGAGGGAGAGCCGAAACTCGGAATCCTGTGCCACCTTGATGTTGTGCCGGAGGGCGAGGGCTGGTCATATCCGCCGTATGAGCTTACGAACAAAGACGGAACGCTTTACGGCAGAGGAACGTTTGACGATAAAGGACCTGCCGTTGCCGCTCTTTTTGCGCTGTATGAGGCGAAAAAGCACGGCTTGAAAGAAAATGTGCGGCTTATATTGGGGTGCGATGAGGAATGCGGCAGTGACGATTTGAAATATTACGAAAAATGCGAACCGCTGCCGAATATGCTCTTTTCTCCCGATGCGGATTTCCCTGTCGTAAACGGTGAAATGGGAATAATTCATGCTGTGTTTAAAAATAAGATTGCGGACGGGAAAATATCGGAGATTAGTTCCGGAAGTGCTTCAAATGCAGTCCCGGCAAAGGCAAATGCGGTTTTGAGCGACGGAACGACTGTTTTTGCGGAGGGAAAGAGTGCGCACGCATCAACTCCGCAGGAGGGCGAAAACGCCGCTGTAAAGCTTCTTGATAAACTGAAAATTTGTTCGGAGGATATAAAAAGGATTGCGGAGAAATTCCCGTGTGAAGATTTTTACGGGAAATCTCTCGGAATCGACAGCGAGGACGAGGTTTTCGGCAAGCTTACAGCAACACTTACGAAGCTTAGCCTTTCGGACGGCGTTTTGTGCGGAACGATTGATATACGCTATCCGCCGTCAACAACGCTCGAAAGAATAAGCAAGGTTCTTGAAAATACGTTTGAAACAGTGGAGGTTGAGGGGAACAATCCGCATTTTGTAGACCCGAAAAGCGATTTTGTGAAATCTCTGCTCGAAGCGTATGAGGAGGTAACGGGTCAAAAGGGATATACCGTGACGATGGGCGGCGGAACGTATGTACACGATACGGTCGGCGGCGTAGCATTCGGAATGAGTATGCCAGGCACGAACAACAATATCCACGGTGCAGACGAATTTATTACGGTTGATGAGCTGCTTAGGGGAATTGAAATATTTAAAACCGCAATAATAAAAATCTGCGGATAAAGAAAGGAAAGATAATTATGCCATATATAAGCACAAAAGCAAATGTGGAAATTTCAAAAGAAAAAGAAGAAATAATCAAAGAAAAGTTCGGCAAAGCCATCGAGCTTCTGCCGGGCAAAACGGAAACATATTTAATGCTGGAATTTGAGGGAAACAGCCGTTTGTGGTTCGGTGGAGATAACAGCACGCCAATAGCGTATGTAGAGGTTAAAATTTTCGGTAAGGCGGCAAAAATTCATTTTGATGCGCTGACAGGCTCAATATGCAAGATTATAAACGAAGAACTTGATGTACCGTATGATAAAATTTACGTTAAATACGAAGAGGTGGAATATTGGGGCTGGAACGGACGAAATTTCTGAGATATGCGGTGCTGATTAGCTTTGTACTGCTCGTTTTTTCTTCATGCACATTAAACGCTCCGAACAGAGTTTTTTATGTGAAAAACAATGAAACATATGTATATGAAAATGATAAATCATATAATCTCGGAGAAACGGTGGGCAAGGCGAAAAATGCGGGCAAATATTCGTATTATCTTAAATCGGACGGCACGCTTTGCGTGTTTTACGGCGGCAAAGCGTATTCCGTTGCGGATGATATAAAAAAATATACCGTTTCGGGGGAATATGCGTTTTATATAAAGGACGGCACGCTTTACAGAGCGAAAGGAAAACACAGCCGTTTGGTGTGCGAAAATGTGCGGAATTTGTCTGCCGTGAACGGACTTTGCATTTATAAAAGCGGCGGCAATTGGTATTTTGATAAAAACAGAATAACTGATGTGAAACCCTTGTTTGTGACGGAAAAATATGCATATTACCTGAAAAACGATACGCTGTATTATAAAAAATATAAGACTGAGCCGTCTGTCGTTTCCGATAATATATATGAAACGGCGGTAATTAAAAATCGTGTTTATTTTTTTAAGGAGAAATACGAAGAAAAACGTTTTTCGGATATTTTTGGATACGATTGCCTTGACAGGGACAATTCGGGGCAATATGACGAGCATATCAATCACAGCGATATAATAGAATGTTTTTCTTCAAGCAGTATCCCTTTCAGATTGTATACGCTTTATGAAGCGGAGCTTGATACGAAGAAGAAGCTTGACAGCAATATATGCGACATAAGCTCGTTTTATGATAACGGCGAAAATTGTGCCGTATATAAAAAGCTCAGCCGAAAGAAGCTAAAGCTTTCTTCTCTGAAAAGTGCGGCAGATATTTACTATGCCGTTGACGAGAAATATAGGAACGCTGATGTGCGTGTGCTGAAAGACGGCGAAATTACGAAGAAGATAAATGAGCGTACCGCCGATTATTTTGAAATAAGCGACAATGTATATTATATAGATTCGGACAAGCTCTATGCCGGGAATAAAAAGATAGCGGCAGCCGATAAATTTAAGGCTGTGCGGCGTGGTGCTGTCTTTATGAAAGACGGATTTGCATATCTTTATTCGGACGGGCATATTTCGCAAATCGGCAGAAATGCGGAAAATATTAAGTCGGTAGCGGACGAGGTGTATTTTATGGACGACGGCAATCTGAAAAACACATCGGGAACGCTGTATAAAAATGTTGATGATTATGCGATAGGCGGAAAAAATGTGTTTTATATAAGTAACGGTGCGCTGTACCGAAACGGAACGAAAATTGATGAGAATGTATTTCAGATATATTAGGAGGAAGAATTATGATACACCACCCATTTCCGCCGCTGTATGACGAAAATTCAAAAATACTTATTCTCGGAAGCTTTCCGTCCGTGAAATCACGTGAGCAGCTGTTTTTTTACGGACATCCGCAAAATCGTTTCTGGAAAGTGGTGTCTGCACTGTACGGCTGCGATACTCCGAAAAGTATTGAGGAAAAACAAATTTTTCTGCATTCGCACGGGATTGCACTTTGGGACGTTATAGCCTCATGCGAGATTACGGGAAGCTCGGACAGCTCGATTAAAGACGTAACGCCGAATGATTTGACGAAAATTTTAGATTCGGCGGACATACGAAAAATATTTGTAAACGGGAAAACGGCGGAGAAGTATTATAACAAATATACAAAGCCTATAACGGGCAGAGAAGCCGTATGCCTGCCGTCAACTTCGCCGGCGAATGCGGCATGGACATATGACAGGCTTATTGAGGCTTGGAAAATTATTTTAAAAATTTAATAAATTTTTGCAACCATTTCCCTTTTTGATTGGTATTATATATGAGAACCTCAAAAAACACAATTTAAAAAAAGGAGTAATTATCATGAAAAAATTTATAGGTACGGTTACAGTGTTGGGATTGGCAATATGTTCAGGTTCGGTGGCATGTCTTGCGGAAACACCGGTGCTTACGTCCGCAGCAAATGAATATTCGGTTGTGGTTGGTGAAAACAAAATTGATTTTGGAAAAGATACACCGTTTGTATCGGGAAAAAATGTAATGCTTCCGATCAGAAGCGTTGCCGAAACCCTCGGCTTTAAAGTTGAATGGGACGGCGAAAGACAGGGAGTAAAGCTGGATAACGGAGAAGTTAACACAGTGGTATATATAGGAACGGACAGCTATTATATGGCTTCTTCTACAGCTATAGGAATGTCCGCACCGACGGCGCTCGGTTCGGCACCTGTACTGAAAAACGACAGAACATATGTTCCTGCGGAAATGTTCAAAATATTGTGCGGAGCGGACGCTTATACGGAGAAAGATAACGTAATAACGTTTAAAGCGGAAAATAAAACGCAGATACCGAATCCGTTCGTGGAATATAAAACGATAGATGAAGCGAAAAAGGCTCTTTCCTTTGATGCGGTATGCCCGACGAAGATACCCGAAGGATATGAAATTGACAGTATCTCGGTTATGAACGGCGAAATGCTTCAGATAATATATAAAGGCAAAAACGGCGAGTTTACATACAGAGTAGCCAAGGGAAGCGATGATATAAGCGGCGATTACAATGTATATAAAGATATAAAAGAAGTTAAGGTCGGCGATTTGAATGTTACGTTCAGAGCCGGAGAAAAAACTTGCAGCGCAATATGGCAGAACAACGGATTAACATTTTCGATTTTCTGCGATACCGCAATATTTAGTGAAGATATTATAACAAATGTTCAATAAATATAAATAGGGGTTGTAAAGAATGTTTTTACAGCCCCTATTTATATTTGAATTGTCAGCAAAATGCATTTTTTATATAGTTAATTTCATCACCGAGAACTTCGATTACGTCAAAACGATATATTCCGTCAGGCTTATACTTCTGCACATACGATTTCGCCGCACGTTTAATGCGTTCCTGCTTTTGTTTTGTGACAAAATCCATGGGACGTCCAAAAACGTCGGTTTTGCGCTGTTTCACTTCCACGAACGCCGTTACGCCCTTGTCGTATGCCACAATGTCGATTTCGCCGAGCTTGCAGGAATAGTTTCTGCACAGAATTTTAATGCCGTGTTTCTTTAAATATGACGCTGCCTTGGATTCACCGAGATTGGGTTTAATCATTGCGGTGCCTCCGGGTTTTCGGCAGGCGTATTCTCTGACGGAACATTTTCTTTCGGCGGTTGCTCCGGTACAGCCGGCGGAGCGATGGGTTCTTGCGGAACGACTGCTGTCGGTTCGGGCGGCGCAGACTCCTGCGGTGCTTGAGTTTCGGCAGGTCTTGCGGTCGGAGCCGGTGCTTTTGTCTTTTTCTCAATTACCATAGGCGTCGGCGCAGGCGTCGGCGTCGGCGACGGAGTCGGTGTCGGCGTTGGGTCGAGCTTTACGTTTGAATAGTCTATCTTAACGGGATTTTCCTTTCCGAACGCCATATCAAGATAGTATGAACTTATAAGCAAGACGGCGGAAAGCACCAGTATTATTATCCAAAGTTTTTGATTCATGCGGCGTTTGAATAGGCTGAGTATCAGCGCAACGAAAGAAACTGCCATAACCAAAAAGGCTATTATTCCAAGTATGTCAAACATAATAATCTCCATTCCGCCGCCCTGCATCGGCATAAATAATATAATGTAAAATCTCATATGCAGGGCAAGGAATAAAGAGATTATTACTGCACATAGCCGTGTCGAGCGACAGCGATGACTGTTCGGCGGTGCTGTTATTTTAATTAACGTGATTTTTCACGTTATACCTTATAGCCTATATTATATACCGTAAAAAGGAAATTGTCAACATGATTTGCAAATATTTTTAATGTTATGATATGCAAAAATCATGTTTTTATTTTTGCATATGCGTCACGCTTGCTGATTCCCTTGTTTTTTGCGGCTTTTTTCAGTGCATCTTTGTCGCTCAGACCCTCGCTGAGATATTTTTCGTAAAGCTCCTCCAGTGTGAAAGCTTCAAATTCTTTTGACGGGTCGAAAACAGCACCCTCCACTATGATAACATATTCGCCTTTCGGCGGCTTTTCGCTGTAAAGCGCAATGGCTTCTTCCACTGTGCAGCGGATTTTTTCTTCGTGTGTTTTCGTAAGCTCGCGGCAAAGCGCAATATTCCTGTTGCCGAGGATTTCCAAAAAATCGTTTAATGTATTCAGAAGCTTGTGCGGCGCTTCGTAGAATATAAGCGTGTCCGTGTATGAAGAAACGGATTGGAGATGCTCTCTGCGTGCGGTTTTGTTCATGGAAAGAAAGCCTTGAAAAGCGAATCTTCCCGTTGATATTCCCGAAGCTATGAGCGCCGTTATTGCCGCATTTGCGCCGGGGAGAGGAATAACCTCGATATTTTCTTCGATACATTGCATAACGAGATCCTCGCCGGGGTCTGATATGGCAGGCGTTCCGGCATCGGTTATAAGCGCAACGTTTTTGCCGTTTTTCAGATGCTCCAGAATTTCTTTTCCCCGCATAAGCTTGTTATGTTCAAAGTAGCTTACAAGCGGCTTTTTTATTTTCAAATGATTCAGCAGAATAAGGCTGTGGCGTGTATCCTCGGCGGCGATTAAATCGACCTCGGAAAGGATACGTACCGTTCGCAGTGTAATATCTTCGAGATTTCCTATCGGTGTGGGACAAAGATAAAGTGTGCCGCTCATAGCGAAAGACCTCCGTTTCCTTTGATGGGCGGCAAAACCGTTGTTTCGCTGCCGCCGTGATTAATAAAGCTTATCAGAACCAGCGACGCATTTTTTGCGGCGTCATCATGGACAAAGCGTATTTGTTTCGGTTCTATGCTGTGAGTTTTCGCAGTGTAAATAATATCCGACAGACGGCGCGCGCTGTGTACCATATATAGTCTGCCGCCGTATTTTAAAATCTTGCTTACGCATGAAAAAATGCTTTCAAGCGTACAGAAAATCTCATGACGTGCTATGATTTTCGTATCGCAGCTGTTCACTTCGCCGCCTCCGAAAGGCGTATACGGCGGATTTATCGTGATTACGTCAACCGGATTATCTATATAGGTATGCGCATTTTTTATATCATCGCATATGATTTCGGCATCGATTCCGTTAAGTTCCATGTTTCGGCGGCAAAGCTCCGCCACGCTTTGCTGAATTTCAAAAGCCGTAATTGTCTTAGGCTTGAATTTTTCTTTTATAAGTATCGGCAGAATACCGTTTCCGGTGCATAAATCAACATATCTTTCACCGGATTTTACAACCGTAAAATGCGAAAGCAGAACGGCGTCCGTGCCGAAGCAGAAGGCGTCCGTGTCCTGGATAATCTTATATCCGCCGCCCAGTTCATCTATTCGTTCCATTATAATTTTCTCTTTCTGCAACATCATTTTTTATTTGTGCTTTCAATGCGTCGATTCCGTCGAATTTCTTTTCGCTCCTGCAAAAATGCAAAAACTCGGTCTTTATATATTTTCCGTATAAATCCCCGTCAAAATTCAAAAGATTGGTTTCGCACATTTTTTGGTTTTCGCCGCAGGTCGGCGCAAATCCCAGGTTTGTGACGGACGGATAAATTTTCCCGTCTATATAAGTGTTTGTGAAATATACTCCGTTCGGCGGCAGTAGAAGCCCGTTCGGCGGCAGCACATTTGCCGTCGGGAAACCGAATTTCGCTCCGTCATGTCTGCCGGAAATAACCGTGCCGGAAATTTCGTAGGGGAGAGCCGTCAGCGAGGAAGCAAGGTCGATATCTCCGCTGCGAATAAGCGTTTTTATATATGAACTGCTCACTTTATGCCCGTTGTGTTTTATAAACGGTATTATCTCTACGAAAACACCGTGTTTTTCGCATTCGGATTTCAAATAAAGGGAATTTCCCATACCTCCGCTGCCGAATGTATAGTCCTCGCCGACCGCAATATACTTGCAGCATAGTCTTTTTATAAGTATATCTTCAATAAAATCTTTGGGCGGCATTTTCAAAAATTCGGGTGTTGTTTTCTCGAAAATTACTTCCTTTATTCCCAAAGATAAGAATGCTTCTTTTTTGCGTTCGTTTGTAAATATCAGCTCGTTTTCCGCACCGAGAACCGATTTCGGATGCTTGTCGAACGTATATACAACAGGGAAAAATCCTGAATTTACGACTTTTTCTGCAATCATTTTATGTCCGCTGTGTACGCCGTCAAAAAATCCGAGTGCGGCTGCAATATTATTCATTATTATAACCTTCCAATTCTGTCTGGATATTCTCCCATTCTTCCATTTCGGATTCAAGCTCCGAGTTTGTTTCGTCAAGCTTTGTCGTAAATTCCATTATCTTATCGTAATCGCAGGCTATGGAGCTGTCGTTCATTTGAGCTTCGAGCTCTGCCGCAAGCTTTTCAAGCTCCGAAATTCTGCTTTCGCAGTTTTTCAAAGCATTGTTAAGCTTCCGTATAGCCGATTCACGCTCTTTTTGAAGCTTGTAATCGTTTTTTGCCGGATTTTTTTGTTTTGTGCCGGGTTGCGACTCTTTTATTTTTTCAAGGTAATAATCGTAATTTCCCTCATATATATTGATTCCGAAAGGAGTGAGGTGATATATTTTGTCCGCAAGCTTGTTTATGAAATATCTGTCATGCGATATTATGAGCATAGTTCCGCTGTAGTCGGCGAACGACTGTTCCAAAGCTTCTTTTGAAGCTATGTCGAGGTGGTTGGTAGGCTCGTCAAGCATGAGAAAATTGCTGCCGGAAAGCATGAGCTTCAGCAAGGATACTCTCGCACGCTCGCCGCCGCTCAGCGATTTGACGCTTTTGAAAACGTCCTCGCCTCTGAATAAAAACGCCGCACAGGAATTTCTGATTTCGGTTTCTTTCAGCATGGGATATGCATCACGGATTTCTTCAATGACGGTTTTTGAATCGTCAAGACTTTGCTGCGTCTGGTCGTAGTAGCCTATTTTAACGTTTGCACCGAGCCGTATATTTTCGCCGCCGGCGAGAATGGTTTTGAAAAGCGTGGTTTTTCCGACACCGTTGGGCGCAATCAAAAAGATGCGTTCGCCTTTGGTAATGTGCATATTAACGTCTTTGAAAAGGGTTCTGCCGTCGAAAGAAGCGCTTAGATTTTCGGCAAACAAAACATCGTTTCCGCTCGACACCTCCGCTTTGAATTTGAATCGGATTTCCTTTTCCTCTTTGATGTCTTCCGTCAGCGTATTTTCGAGCCGTTCAATCATTTTAAGCTTGCTCTCTGCCGTTTTTATATTTTTCTCGCGGTTGAAGCTGCGCTGCTGTTCGACAATTCCGTAAATACGTTCGATTTCTTTTTTTGTATTTTCGTTGCGGCGATTTTCGCTCTTGATAAATTCCTGCTTTTTACGCATAAATTCGGTATATCCGCCCTTGTATGAGAAAAGGTGCTTCCCGCTGATTTCAAGCGTTTTGTTCGTGACCTTGTCAAGAAAATATCTGTCATGCGATATAACTATGACACTGCATTTGCAGCTGCTCAGAAAATCCTCCAGCCATATTGTCGATGCAATATCAAGGTGGTTGGTAGGCTCGTCCAGAAGCAGCAGATTGCAGTCCGAAAGCAGAAGCTTCGCAAGCTGAACACGTGTAAGCTCGCCGCCGCTCAAAACGTTCAGTTTTTTTGAAAAATCGTCTTCGGAGAATCCGAGCCCCGTCAGTGTTGATTTTATGTGGCTTTTATATACGAAACCGCCCATATCGGCGAATTTCTCGGACAAATCGTGCTGGCGCTGCGTAAGCTCGTTAATATCGCCGTTTTGCAGCTCAATATCCAGGTTTATATCTTCAATTTCGTGTTCGATTTCGATAAGCCGGCCGAATGTCTTTAAGACTTCACCGAAAATATCGGTGTTTTCGTCAGCATTGAAATGCTGACGGATATACCCGATTTTCAAATCGCGGTTTCTGAATATATCGCCTTCATCATAAGGTATTTCGCCCGTGAGAATCTTAAAAAGCGTTGTTTTGCCGGCACCGTTTATGCCGATAAGACCTATTTTGTCGTTTTCGGCAACTTCAAATGTAATATTTTCAAAAAGCGTTTCGCTCCCGAAATGCTTTGATATGTTGTTTAGACCGAGTAACATAGAAATTTTGCCCCTTGTTTTATTAATGTACGTTTGTACGGATTACGCCCCGAACTTTGCCGATAATCGTTAAAGAATTGGTTAAAATGGGTTCGTAGGCTTCGTTCTCCGGCTGCAGGCGGAAATATCCGTTTTCTTTGTAAAAACGTTTGACGGTAGCTTCTCCGTCCAACATGGCAACTATTATTTCGCCGTTCGAGGCATTCGGAGTTTTTGAAACAATGAGATAATCGCCGGATAAAATGCCTGCGTCTATCATGCTGTCGCCCTTTACTTTCAGCATAAAGACCTCGCCGTGCTTTGCAAAATAAGTCGGCAGCGGAAAGGTATCAATAACGTTTTCTTCGGCAGTAATGGGTATTCCGGCGGCGACCGACCCTATAACGGGAACTGTTATGGAATCGGAAGAATATTCTTCTTCGGGAATTTTTGAACTTACCGTTTCGTTCGGCATTCTAAGCGCACGTGTTTTGTCCCCGTCACGCAGCAGCAAGCCTTTTTCCTCAAGTATGGAAAGGTATCTGTGTACGGATGAGGAGGATTTCAGACCCACAGCACTGCCTATCTCCCGAACGCTCGGCGGATATTGATTGGTCTGTATAAATTCTTTGATATAGTTTAATACTTTTTCTTCCATTCCTTCGATAGATTTTCTTGCCATAACGTTAATCTCCGTTCATAGTATTTTTAATATTTGTATTACTGTATAATAGTATACCACAAAAATATAAATTTGTCAAACATTTGTTCGGAAAAAATTTAAAAAATACAATAAATTAACAGCATATAAAAATTCAAAAACCGCAATACTAAAAAAGACAGCCGAGATATTTTCAAAACATGAAAAATATAATGCATTCGATTTTTGTTTTATATGTCTTGTCTGCCCATGGGCAGGACAGGAAAATTTATTATATTTTATGGGCGGAAAGGTCAAATATTATGAAAGAATTCGGAGCGGGACTTGTAACGGGTGCCGTAATCGGCAGCGTTGCGGGAATTATAATGGATAAAAGCGGTAAAAAAATGCATCATGGAAATTCGACATTCAAATCAATCGGAGCTATGATAGACAACATGATAAAATGAATTTGAACGCACAAAGCACATGAGGCGGGAAAATACCGATATATGTCTGCCAACAGGGCTGCAGCAAGACGGTTTTTGAAATCGGATTGACTGCGGCCCTGTTGGCTGGTGGTATAGTCATGAAATAAATTTGTGCAGTCATATACAAAATTTGCCGCTCAACTTTGTTCAAAAAGTATATTGATTTTATGTCCGTATCGGTATATAATATTATTTATATATAATATTATTTCATGATATAAAATTTGCTTATGCATTATTACTGATTTTGCCGATAAATTCGGCGGAATGGAGAGTTGTATGGATTATTCTTTGATTGAAGAATTATGCGGAATCAGTGCTGTTTCCGGCAGCGAACATACAGGTGTTTCGAAAATATCCGATATTTTCAAACGCTTTTTCGAAGAGGTTTCGGCAGATGATTTCGGAAACACTTTCGGGTTTATTCGCTGCGCAAAAGAAAATGCTCCGCTGATTATGCTCGATGCACATATAGATACTATAGGTCTTATGGTAACGAAAATAAATGACGGAGGATTCGTGAATTTTATTCCGGTGGGCGGCGTGGACACACGTATTCTGCCTGCTTCCGAGGTCGTTATTCACGGAAAAAAAGACGTTTACGGAATTATAGGTGCAGTGCCTCCGCATCTTTTGTCGAAAAGTGATTCGGAAAATGCATTGAGTGCCGAAACGCTTTCGATAGATACGGGATTTACGGAAAGCAGAGTAAACAAGCTTGTAAATGTGGGAGATTTCATAGAAATAAAACGAACGTTCAGACAATTGCTTGACGGAAAAATAAGCTGCGGCGGTTTGGACGACAGGCTCGGTATATTTACGATTTTGAATACATCGGCTTCTCTGAAACCGAAAAATTTTGATATATGCGTTGTTGCATCGTCCAAAGAGGAAATCGGCAGATACGGAGTAAAATCCGCAGTCGAAAGGCTCGACCCCGAAATAGCTGTCGTAGTGGACACAACTCACGGCGATACGCCGGATTCGAAAGCGTCATATACGAATAAGCTCGGCTGCGGCGGAGTGATTTGCAAAGGTCCGTGCCTGCACCGCAGATATACGGATGTGCTTGAAAATACAGCAAAAAAATATAATATACCGTACCTTACGGAGGTTGAAGAAAGCGACCCGGGAACGAATGCATGGAACGTTCAGTTTTCCAATCTCGGTATTCCGTGCGTTATGCTTTCGCTGCCGCTCAGATATATGCATACGAACGTCGAAACGGCATCGCTGAAGGACGCATATTCCGCAGCAGAATTGCTCGGAAAATTTATCGAAAAACTTGACGGAGGTGCTTTGAATGCTTGAAAAACTTACGGGTTTGTGCGGTACTTCCGGGCATGAAGATGCGGTTCGGGAAGAAATACTTTCGGCAGTATCTGAAATATGCGAAGACGTATCTGTTGATAAAACAGGCAATATAATTGCATTTAAAAAAGGAAAATCCGCCGAGAAAAAATGTCTTGTAAGTGCGCATATGGACGAGGTCGGATTCATCGTAAAGGATATTGATGATGACGGATTTATAAAGTTTGCGGCGGTCGGCGGCATAGACAGCCGTATTTTGCCGGGAACGGGCGTTAAAATTAACGGACTGGACGGTGTTATCGGCACAAAGGCGATACACCTTACGACAAAAGAAGAGCGTAAGAAACCAATAAAAGATGAAGATTTGTATATAGATATAGGAGCATCCTCGAAAGAAGAGGCGGAACGGTATGTTTCCAAAGGCGATTATATTTATTTTGACAGCAAATATGTTGAATTCGGCGCAAAATGCGTCAAGGCAAAAGCGCTTGACGACAGAGCGGGATGCAGCATTATTCTTGAACTTATAAAAGAAGCAAATCCGTATTATGATACGTATTTTTGTTTTACGGTTCAAGAGGAAATAGGCTGCAGGGGTTCTATCACGGCGGCACGAAGAATAAAGCCTGATTTCGGACTTGTCATAGAGGGAACGACCTGCGGAGAAACGCTCGGCACGCCGAAGCATCTTTCGGTGACAACTCTCGGAAACGGTCCTGCGATTTCGGTTATAGAGCATACTTCGATGTCGGATGCGGAGCTTATAAACAAGACGCTGGAAAAGGCGGAACGGAAGAAAATACCGTGTCAGCTGAAACGTGCTTCGACGGGAGGAAACGATGCCGGAAATATCCAGGCAACGGGTTCGGGCGTCAGAACGATGGCGATAGCCGTGCCGTGCCGATATATTCATTCTCCGGTAAGCATGATGAAGCTTTCGGATTATGCCGGTACGTATAAGCTGGCGAAGCTTATAATCGAAAATATTTTCAGATAACATAAAATATGATGCCCGTGCGGCGAAAGTCGTTTTTCGGGCGGAAAGGTAATGCGATATGAAACTTTTGAAACAGCTTGCGGGAGCTTTCGGGGTATCGGGTCATGAGGATTCTGTGAGAGAAATATTGATAAAAGAGCTTTCGGAGGTCGGCGAAATCAGCGTATCTCCGCTCGGCAACTTAACGGTGCATATAAAGGGGAAAGGCGAAAAGATTCTTTTTGCCGCACATATGGACGAAATAGGCATTATGGTTACGTATATAGAGGATAACGGATTTTTGAGATTTACCGCCGTTGGCGGAGTAGACCCCGTTCGTGCACTCGGCTGCCGTGTAAAATTTGTAAATGATACCGTAGGAATTGTTGAGTGCGGAGAGAAAAAAGGAGAGAAAAAAGGAACAGATATAAAAATATCGGATTTGTATATAGATATAGGCGCTTCAAATGCGAAAGAGGCGGCAAAACACATAAAAATAGGCGATATGGGGGCATTTTGCGGAAAATTCATACAGCACGGCAAGTTTGTAACGTCAAAGGCGCTTGACAACCGTGTGGGTTGCTATGTGCTTGCAAAAGCGGCAAAGTCGCTTGCAAAGAAGCATAAGGACATATATATGGTATTTACGGCGCAGGAAGAGGTGGGTCTCAGAGGTGCAAAAACCGCTGCGGAAAGCATAAATCCCGATTATGCATTTGCCGTTGATATTACGGCGTGCGGAGATTTTGACGGGAAGCTTGCCGTTAAGACGGGCGAAGGCATATGCATTAAGGTGAGAGATAACAGCATAATATCAAACGGCGACGCCATGAATATGATTAAATCGGCTGCGGATAAGCTGAAATTGAAATATCAGTATGAGGTATTGCCATACGGCGGCTGCGATGCCGGTGCGCTTCAGCTTTGCTGCGGCGGCATAAAAACAGGTGCTTTGTCCGTTCCGATACGCTATGTGCATACCGTGAACGAAACGGCGAACGTTTCGGATATTAAAGACGCAATTCGTGTTATTGCGAAGCTTTGCGAGTGATTTTGCGATAAGACGACTTGATTTGTCAATATTTTTGATAAAAACCATTGACAAACTTGAAAAATGGTAGTATAATGATATGTGCGCACAAAATTCGGGGTGCATGAATCAATAGGTGTTTCATACACCTGATTGACAAAACTATAAAATCAAACGTGGGAAATCACGTTAATCAATGCCATGAACCTAAAAACCATTTGTTCGGTAGGGATTACATTATATATTAATGCCGATATGAGGCGGCGGAACGGAGATTATTATGAAAGTATCGTTTCTCGGAGGAGGAAATATGGGCTGCGCAATAGCCGGCGGAATGATTCGTTCGGGGAAATACGCTGCCGAAGATATTTGTATCAGTTATTTTTCGGGTGAAACGGCGGAAAACGGCGTTAGATATACGGAGAATAATATTGAAGCGGCAGAGTTTGCCGATGTTGTAATGCTGTGCGTCAAACCAAATGTTATAAAATCGGTTTTGGAAGAAATAAAAGATTCGGTAAAAGGGAAAATCGTAGTTTCCATAGCTGCCGGAGTCAGCATTTCTTTTATTGAAAATATTATAGGTAATGATAAAAAAATCATACGTGTTATGCCGAATACACCGGCGTTGGTAGGCTGCGGAATGTCTGCGCTTTGCGGAAACTCTGCGGTGAACGGAGATGAAATGAAAACGGTGTGTGATATGTTTTCGGCAGTGGGAAGAACGATAGTTGTTCCGGAAGGAAAGATGCATGCGGTAACGGCTGTTTCGGGTTCCGGACCGGCTTATATATACATGATTATGGAGGCTCTCGCAGACGGCGGAGTTTTGTGCGGACTTGCACGCAGTGAGGCATACACTTTGGCGGCACAGACTGTACTCGGCAGTGCCGAAATGCTTCTTTCAACGGGAAAACATCCGGGCGAACTGAAAGATGCGGTATGCTCACCGGGAGGAACGACCATAGAAGCCGTTGCTTCTCTGGAAAAGAGCGGACTGCGCAGCGCATTGATAGAAGCGGTTTTGAAATGTAAAGAAAAGTCGGAAAAACTTGTGTAATAAACTTGTCCCCGCATTAATATAATGTATTGCAAAGCATTATATCGGCAGGGGGGATAGTTGTTGAACAGATTTAAAATATCCGTAATATTTGCGGCGCTTTTTGTTGCCGGAGTTTTTATGGGCTCGATTGCGTCGGGTTTTCTTTCCGCCGAAAAGTGTTATGAAATGATAAGCCCTTTTGCGGTGCAGTGCAAAAAGCAGAGAGCGGACGTGTTCATATCTGCGTTTTTGTATTCCGTAAGACCGCTTATTTTTATGTGGATATTCGGATTTACCGGGATTTCGTTTTATTGCTGCGGTACAGCGCTTTTATACAGGGGCAGCGTTCTCGGACTTGTCGCCGGCGGACTTATTCGCATTTACGGAGCGGCGAATGGCTGTATCCTTATATTATCCGGTATACTTCCGCATAATATAATTTATATACCGCTGCTTATTTATGCGGCATCAGTTATTTTTATATACAGCAGAAACCGAAAATATATAAATTTGAAAAGTTTTTTGTTTTTTGCCTGTATTTTGATTATCGGCAGTTTGATTACCTCGCTTTGCGACAGCGTTATTACTTATGATTTACTGAACAGGGGGATAAAAAGTGTTACTAATGGATGAATACGAGGTTTTTTTGCAGAAAAGTAAAAATCTTTCGCATAATACAATGCTTTCTTATATACGTGATATACATAAATATGCGTCATACCTCGAAAATGCTGAGCTTGACTGCGTTATGGCATCGAAAGACGATATAGTCGACTATTTGGCACTGATGCAGAAAAACGGACAGGCAGCCTCGTCGGTACTTCGTATGATAGCCTCGCTTCGTTCATATTACGGTTTCATTTTGGAAAACGGTGCGGTTTCGGCAGACCCGACAATCGGACTTAAAGCTCCGAAGCTCCCCAAACGTGAATTTGAGATATTAACGCCGCGTGAAACGGAAATGTTTTTGAGCCAGCCCGAATGTACCAATTTCAAAGGCTACCGGGACAAAGCGATGCTCGAACTCATTTATGCTACGGGTATAAAGGTGAGCGAATTGATAGCGCTTTCCATAGACGATTTGAATATTAAGGAAAGCTACATATTATGCGGCTCGGGAACGAAAAAACGCATTATTCCTTTCGGAGTAATTGCGAAAAATGCGCTCAAACAATATCTTGAAAATGCAAGATTTAAAAAGCAGTTTGACGAAGAAAACAATTATCTTTTTATAAATGTAAAAGGCGGAACGCTTTCCAGACAGGGATTTTGGAAAATAATTAAGTTCTATAAGGATAAAGCAAAGATAGACAAAGAGATTAATTCCAATACGCTCAGGCATTCTTTTGCGGTGCATCTTATGGAAAACGGTGCGGATATTGCTTCCGTGCAGGAAATGCTCGGTCATACGGCGGTGACATCGACGAAAATTTATGCCGAAACCGTTAACAGGCGTCTGCATGATGTGTATAAAAAAACGCATCCGCGCGCATAATGTAATATAAATGTAAGTTTTTTAAATTTTTTTTAAAAAATACTTGAAATTGCTGTATTTTTATGTTATAATATAATAATGTAAATATATATTAACTTAAGAAAATATTCTCAGGAGGTTTTTTCATGGAAATAGCAAAAATAATCGTGGGTATAATACATATACTCCTTTCAATTATTCTTATTGCTCTTATTCTTTTACAGTCGGGTAAAGAAGCCGGTTTGTCAGGTGCCGTTGCAGGTGCTGCGGATTCGTTCTTCGGCAAAAACAAGGGTAGGACAATGGATGCGATTTTCAGCAAATTTACGAAGATTTGTGCAATAGGATTTTTGATTACATCGCTCTTTTTGGCATACGGTGATTCGGTTATCAAGAATACTCCGGCAGCAGCTCCGCAGTCCACGGCAGCACCTCAGGTGACGGCAGCTCCGGGTGACGATGCACAGGCAGCAGACGAAACGGCTGCGCCCGAAGGAACAACTGCACCGGAAGAAACTGCAGAAGCAACACAGGCACCGAAAACAGCCGAAACTCCTTCTGCGGATGCAGAATAACGGATTTTAAATAAGCGTAAAATCATCGAATGTAATGTTCGGTGATTTTGTGTTTATTACATAATAAATTGTGCCGTGCTGCGGCAGAACGGAGAAGTCTTATGAATATAAAAACGCTTGTATTGGGTCCCGTATCGACAAATTGCTATATATGCAGCGAAGGCAAATTCGGGTTTGTTGTGGACCCGGCTGCGAATGCCGAAAAAATATATGAAGAAGCCAAAAATTTGACTGTTAAATATATAATTGTGACTCATGCGCATTTTGACCATATAGAAGCTGCGGCAAAGCTGAAAGAGCTTACCGGGGCAAAGCTTGTTATAAGCGAAACGGACAGCAAAGCATTGAATGATTCGACGCTGAACCTTGCAGCGGCATTCGGCGCACTTGTTCCGCACGTTGAGGCTGATATAACCGTTAAAGACGGCGAAACACTTTCGGTTGACGGTTTCTCGATTAGGTTTATTATGACACCGGGACATACGCAGGGGTCGATGTGTATACTTGTTAATAATCAATATCTTTTTTCGGGAGATACGCTTTTTGCGCTCAGCGTAGGCAGAACGGATTTTCCGGGCGGAAGTTTCAAGGATATTGTAAATTCGGTTAGAAAATTGTTTTTGCTTGATGACGGCATAAAGGTTTTTCCGGGACACAACGAAACCACGTCCATAGGCGAAGAAAAGAAATTCAATCCGTATGTGAATGGAGATAACACATGAATGTTTATATAAAAGGTCATAAGCATACTACACCGATGCTCGAAATCGTCCATGCCATGACGGGAGAAAAAGCGTTGCTGACAGACGATATATCGGCGGCGGACGTTATAAGCATTGCGGACGAAAACACTGTGACGACTACGATTGTTGCGGACGGAACACCGCATACGCTTTCCATGGAGCTGAAAAAAAGCGATTTCAGAAACGAAGCGCAGAGCAATATGGATAATGTGAAAAGGTGCTATTATTTGCTTGCTTCAAAGCTGTATAACAAAACTCTGCCGTGGGGACATATGACAGGCATACGCCCGGCCAAAATTGCACTTTCATATGAAAATAAGCATGATTATATGAATGACTTCTGCCTCTCGGAGGAAAAGGCTTCGCTGGCATTTGAGGTTGCGGAAAACAGCCTTAAAATCGAAAATAATATAAATAAAGACGATATAAGTATATACATAGGTATTCCGTTTTGCCCCACAAGATGTCTGTACTGCTCTTTTGTATCATTACCTATGGACAAGCAGAAAAAGTATGTAGAGCCTTATGTACGGTCGCTGTGCCGGGAAATCGAATATACCGGAAAAATTCTTAAAGACAAGAGAATAAATACGGTGTATATCGGCGGAGGAACGCCGACTTCTCTTTCGGCGGAACAGCTTGATATGATTTTAAAATCCGTAAATAATAATTTTGAGATAAAAGAGGAATTTACGGTCGAAGCCGGGCGTCCCGATACGATAACGAAAGAAAAGCTTGATGTGCTGAAATCCGCCGGGGTTACGAGAATCAGTATAAATCCGCAGACGATGAACAATGAAATTCTTGAAAAAATAGGCAGAAAGCATACGGAAAAAATGTTTCTGGAAGCATATGAAACAGCTGTGACGGCAGGGTTTGACAATATAAATACAGATGTTATAGCAGGTCTGCCGGAGGAAACAAGCGATATGTTTTTATCGTCACTCGAAAAAATAGTGTCGCTGAATCCCGCTTCCGTAACGATTCACGCTATGTGCATAAAGCGCAGCTCGCAGCTGAAAACAAAGATAAACACGCTGAAAACATATTCGCCTGAAATAATGGTAAATTCGGGATATAAGCTTCTGAAAGAACACGGCTTGCACCCGTATTATATGTATCGTCAGAAAGATACGCTTTCAAACCTTGAAAATACGGGATATGCGAAAAAAGGCTTTGAATGTATATACAATATCTTTATGATGGAGGATATAGGTACTGTTATAGGCATAGGCGCAGGGAGCGTTTCGAAGATTGTGAAAGAAAACAAAATCGAGCGTGTATTCAATTTGAAAGACGCATACGAATATGTTAAAAGCTTTGATAAAATAATACGGAGAAAAGACGAAACAGAGGAACTTTTGAAGTGATTTGTATGCCGCTTATACGGCAGAAAAGGAGACAGAAATGGCATTTGACGGAATCGCCGTAAGATGTGCGGTACATGAATTGAATAGACTGCTTTTGGGCGGCAGAATCGATAAGATATATATGCCGGATAAAGACGAAATAATTGTATGCTTTCGTTCTCTCGGGAAGAATCGCAAATTGCTTTTAAGCTGCAATCCGTCCTTGCCGAGAGTGCATTTTATCAGTCAAAACCGGGAGAATCCGCTTTCTCCGCCGTCGTTTTGTATGCTGCTGAGAAAGCAGCTGTCCGGCGGCAAGCTGATTTCCGTGAGTCAACCGGATATGGAGCGTATCATAGAATTCGGGGTTGAGGCTAAAAATGAACTCGGCGATACGGTGGTACGCTATCTGATTATAGAAATCATGGGTCGTCACAGCAATATTATTTTGACAGATGAAAACATGCGGATAACGGAATGTATACGCCGTGTGGACGCAAGCGTAAGCCGCGCAAGGCTTGTGCTGCCAGGTATGGAATACGAATATCCGCCGCCGCAAAATAAGCTTTTGCCGGAAAATGTGACATACGAAGAGGTTAAAAGAATAATATTTGACTGCCCGAATGAAAAAAGATTGGATAAGCATATATTGGAGAATTTTGCGGGTTTTTCACCGATGCTTTCGAGAGAACCGGTGTTCAGAGCCTGCGGCGACGCTTCGCCGGTATATATGCAAATATCCGCAACACAGGCGGAGCGGACGGCAGAGGAGCTTTTCAGATTTCTTGAAGATTTGAAAGAACGCCGTTTTTCTCCGTGCATAGTGTATGACGATGGCAAACCGAAAGATTTTTCGGCATTTGAAATAACTATGTATGATAATCGCAAAGAGGTAGAATCGCTGACAGAAAGTCTCGATGGCTTTTATTATGAACGCGAGTTTCATACGAAGCTTCTGCGCAAGGGCTCCGATATGATTAAGACAGTGGCGAATCTCCTCGAAAGATACCGAAGAAAAGCGGTTTTGCAGCAGGATTCCATAGCAGAGAGCGAAAAGAAAGATGAGTACAAAGTATGCGGCGATGTTATAACCGCAAATATATATAAGATTCATAAAGGGGACAAACGGCTGATTGCGGAGAATTTTTATGACGGAAGCGAGATTGATATTTCTCTTGACGCACAGCTGTCGCCGTCGGAAAATGCCCAGAGATATTATTCAATGTACAACAAACTGAAAAATACTGCGGAAAAGGCAAAGGTTCAGCTTGAACATTCGCTGAAAGACATTGAATATCTGGAAAGTATTCAGACGGCGATAGAAAATTCCGAGAACCTTTCGGACCTTTCCGAAATCAAACTGGAGTTGTATGACGAGGGATATATCAGACGGCCGAAAAGCTCGAAAAAAGAAAAGGAAAAACAAAGTATGCCGATGAGGTTTGTAAGCTCGGACGGATTTGATATATTTGTCGGCAAGAATAACAGGCAGAACGATTATCTTACGCTGAAGCTTGCAAAAAAACAGGATATATGGTTTCATACAAAAACGATACCCGGTTCGCATACGGTTATTTCGGCAGGCAACGGCGAAGTTCCGGAGAGTACGCTGAGAGAAGCGGCAATGCTTGCGGCATACCATTCCAAGGCGAGAAATTCGCAGAATGTACCGGTTGATTATACCGTGATTAAAAATGTTAAAAAACCGTCCGGGGCAAAGCCGGGAATGGTTATATACGTGGATTATAATACAGTTTATGTTACACCGGACGAAGAAAAAATCCAAATGATGAAAAAGGGATAGAAAAGGATAAACGGATATAGAAAGGCTGAAACAAAACATGAAGGTTGATATTTTCGATTATGAGCTTCCGCAGGAGCTGATTGCGCAGACTCCGGCGGAAAAAAGGGATTCTTCAAGGCTTCTTATGCTGAATAAGAGTACCGGAGAGATAGAACACGGTCATTTTACGGATATAAAATCAAAATTAAGACCCGGTGATTGTCTTGTACTGAACAATACAAGGGTTATTCCGGCACGTCTGATAGGTCAGCGCAGCAACGGCGGAGAAGCGGAGCTTCTTCTGCTCAGGCGTATCGATACATATTCGTGGGAAACTATGGTGCGCCCGGGTAAGAAGCTGAGAACAGGCAAAGAAATTGTTTTCGGAGACGGCAAGCTGAAAGGAACGATTACGGAGGAACTGGAAAACGGAAACCGTGTAGTTCGGTTTGAATTTGACGGCATATTTGAAGAAGTTTTGAATGAACTCGGAGAGATGCCGCTGCCGCCGTATATAACGGAGAAACTGGCAGATAAAGAACGCTATCAGACAGTGTATTCGAAGTATGAGGGCAGTGCGGCAGCTCCGACGGCAGGGCTGCATTTTACGAATGAGCTGCTCGGCGAGATAGCGCAGGAAGGTGTGAAAATCGTATATCTCACGCTTCATGTGGGAATAGGTACGTTCAGACCTGTTAAGGCCGATAATGTGGAAGAACACAGTATGCACAGCGAGGTATATAATATACCGGAGGAAGCGGCGAAAATAATTAACGAAACGAAACAGGCGGGCGGCAGAATTATTGCCGTAGGAACAACCTCCACGAGAACTCTTGAATCGGCGTCGGACGAAAACGGCGTGCTTCATTCGGGAAGCGGCAGCACGAATATTTTTATATATCCCGGATATAAATTTAAAATGACAGACGCACTTATAACGAATTTTCATCTGCCGAAGTCTACGCTTATAATGCTTGTCAGTGCGCTTGCGGGATATGAAAACACCATGAATGCGTATAAAGTTGCGGTGCGTGAGAGATACCGCTTTTTCAGCTTCGGTGATGCGATGTTTATTTATTGAGGTTGCATAAAAAAGTTTTTTATTATGTTTTATGGAAGTGATGGAATTATTGCCTGCAAAAAAATACAGAAATGAATTTTTGAACAGGAAAGGTGAATAAATATGACGAATTTTAAAGATTTTTTAAATGAACAGCTTAAAGACGAAAACTTTAAAAAAGAATATGATGCACTGCGTCCGGAAATGGCAATAATTCAGGCTATGATTGATGCAAGAAAAGATTCAGGCATGACTCAAAAGGAGCTCTCGGAAAAAACGGGTATCAACCAGGCTGATATAAGTAAGCTTGAAAACGGAACGGCAAACCCTTCTTTGAGAACATTACAGCGTTTGGCTGATGGCATGGGAATGGTATTAAAGCTTGAGTTTGTACGACCGACAACAAGACAATAAATATGTGAAAAAGAGGGTGTTGCAGAATGAAATTGTTTTGCAGCGCCCTCTTTTGGGGCTTTAGAAAAATATTGCTTTATGCGGTCTGTGCATTTTTATAATGCCCCTTTTACATATTTATACTTATTTAAACATTATAAATAAAAATGTGGAAAGCGTTATTAAATTTTTATGCAAGTTATGTCGTTTTTGCGCAAGTTATGACATTGCTATTGCATAAAATAAAAAAATCATGTAAAATTATAATATGAAAATCTTTGAAAAATTACCCTGAGGTAAAAGATTTTAAAAATTATAAAAGCCGGCAGGGCGGCAGTAAGGAGATTTATATGGTAATTGCTTTGGTGATTGTACTGGTTGTTATTGTTTTGTGGTTTATTTCAACACAGCGTAAGCTGGTTGCAATGGACGAGAATATCAATAACGCAATGAGTCAGATAGGCGTTCAGCTTTCGTCGAGGTGGGACGCACTGACAGCCCTTTTGGATTTGACAAAGGGATATGCGGAGCATGAATACAAGACGCTTTCGGACACGATAAAAATGCGCTCGTCCATAAGTGCCAAAAGTTCTGCCGCAGAAGTAAACGCACAGGAGAACCTGATAACGGAAGCTGTAAGCAGAATAATGGCTGTTGCCGAAAGCTATCCTGAGCTTAAGGCAAACGAGAATTATATCAAGACTATGGACAGCGTAAACGAATATGAGAAAATGGTTCGCCAGTCGAGACTGATATACAACGACAGCGTTACAAAGCTGAACCGTGCGATTCGTATGTTTCCGACATCAATTGCGGCAGGTTTGATGCATATTACAAGCCGCGATTATCTGGAAGCGAACGAAAAGAAAGCCGATATGCCGAGCATGAAATAAAAAACCTTGGCAAAGTTTATTTGTGCCGTGAAAAGACGGCGGAAACGGAGATTCATATGAAGCTTATTAAAAAGCTGTTGATTGCGATTCCGGTTGCTGCTGCGTTGTTTTCTTATTCTGTTGCTGCAAAAAACAACGTTTCGGAAATTGCAATTGACGTAACCGTCAGAGATGACGGCAGTGCCTATGTTGTTCAGAATTGGACAGGTGAATTCAACGAGGGAACGGAAAATTACATACCGATTAATACAAACGATATCGGAATATCGGATTTTAAAGTGTCGGATGCCGGCGGAGAATATACCTTTGAGGACAACTGGGATATTGATGCCGACTTTGATTCAAAGAAGAGAAAGTGCGGAATCAATGAAACCGATGATGGAATAGAGCTTTGCTTCGGAATATCGGAATACGGCGAGAACAGATATGCGATAGAATATGTTGTGTCGGATTTTATTAAATCGTATTCGGACAGGGACGGAACGAACTTTATGTTTATAAATCCGAATATGTCAACTTTTCCGACGGACGGCAGGATTACGATTGTGCTGGAGAACGGAACGCCGCTGAATCAGGATAATGCGGCGATATGGGCGTTTGGATTTGAGGGCGAAATAGAGTTTGCGGACGGAAAAATAAACGCATACACAACAAACCCTCTGGAGGGCGATAATTCCATGATTGTCATGTTCGGCATGGACAAAGGGATAATCACGCCCGAAACAACGGTTGACGAGTCCTTTGAGGAAGTAAAAAATATTGCTTTTGAAGACAGCGATTACGGGTATGAAGAAGCCGGCTTTTTGGAAGAGCTTATAGGCTATATTGTTTTGGCGGGATTTTTTGCCGCAATTTTTATGCTTGTAGCATATTTTATAAAAAGAAAAAAAGAAATCAAAGCGTTTTACAAAGAAGCGGGATATTTTAGAGATGTGCCGAACGGCGGTGATATTGAGATTTCGCATTTTCTTGCACAGCAGTTTAATATAGCAGGAAACGAAAGCCTTATTATAGGAGCGTTAATGCTTTCCATGATTAATAAAGGATGTATTGAACCGCAGTCGGAAGAAAATATCGGAGTGTTCGGAAAATCGAAAAAGTCGGTAAATATGAAGCTGATAAAAGAGCCTGATACAAGCGTTGAGAAAAGGCTGTATAAGGTGCTTAAGGCGGCTTCGGGCGATGACGGTATTTTGCAGGAAAAAGAGCTTGAAAAATATGCTTATAAACATCCGAAATCGGTGAACGGGCTTATAGATTCCGCCAAAAGCGACGGCGAAAGTGCTTTTGTTGCCGAGGGCGGATTTGTAAACGGATACGGAAACCGAATTAAAAATCTGACGGAAACGGGTAAAAAAGAGCTTGCCGAGGTTATCGGACTGAAAAAGTATCTTGAAGAATTTTCTCTGATAGCCGAAAGGGAGATAAACGAAATCTTGATATGGCAGGATTATATGGTGTATGCAACGCTGTTCGGAATTGCCGATAAGGTTATAAAACAGTTTGAAAAGGTTTATCCCGACAAGATACCCGAATTTGAAAATTATAACAGAAATGTGATTATTGCACACAGCTATTATCACAGTATGCACAGGTCGGCGGAGAGAGCCGAACAGCAGGCGAGAACAAGCGGTTCGGGAGGCCGGTCGTCCGTAGGCGGCGGAGGCGGTTTCTCCGGCGGCGGAAGCGGAGGCGGTTCGAGATGAACCGTAAATTTGTTGCGGAAAGCCGGTGGTGTGTTTGGATGTCCTTAATTTTGTGACGGTAACGCTGTATGGCTGCATTATCATGATACTGTTCATGAATGAAACTGAAAACAAATTGCATATTTGCGGATTGTTTGCGATTTGCCTGCTCGGCGGAATTTTAAACCTTGTTTTGCGGCAAAAATTCAGCAACGGTATATTGTACATGACTTATCCGCTGACGGTGCATTTGCCGTTGCTGCTGTACTTTATATTTGTAATGAAAAACTCGGTGTACGGGGCGATATTTGCGCTTACGGCGGCATATATGCTGACCACGCCGAGAAAGTGGCTGTGTATATTGGTAACACATCTGCTCGGCGGCGGAGCTTTGGCGGAAGCGGCGGCAGAAATAGGCGTATCGGTTGTACTTTTGCTGCTGATTGCGAAATTCATGTCGAAAATCGTAAGAAAAATATTTGCCGGAGGGCCGAAAGAAGCAAAATATCTTTGCATACTGCCGGCGGCGGTTTATGTGATTACATATGCTACGACGGTATACAGTGATTTTTTAATGAGCCGGCCGAATATAACAATACCTGTGCTGACAACGGCATTGTCCGTGTTTTTTATAGGCTTTGAGATATACTTTTTCGATTACGCATTTGAAAGGGTAAATATACGCCACAGCAAACAGCTTGCGGATTTGCAGCTGCGTTCCGTTGAAAGACTTGCGGAATGTATAGGCGGCGGAGAAACGTATTTTTGTGAGAATAAAACGGTAAACGGATTTTTGTCGATGTACAAATCTGCTGCTGCCGCAAAAAATATATTCTTTGTCTGCAACTGCAATTTGCCGGAAAATATCAATACGTTTGATGTACTTGTCATTATTGCAAGTGTACTTGATGATGCACTGAATACGGCAAAGCAGTATATTCGGTTTGAAGCCGTGCGGAACAAAAACCAGATAAGCATTAAAGCGGAAACGGACGGAAAAGGAATTTATGACAATGCCATGCTGGCAACGCTGGATTCCTCCGTAAAGAAAAACAACGGTATGATTTATACCGACAAAGAAAATTATAAAATACAAATATCAATTAAAAAAGGAGAAGATTTAAAATGAAATCAATTAAAAGAACAGGTGCGGCATTGCTTGCATTATCAATGTGCATGAGCGGAAGCGTATTTGCTAAGGGAAAGATTTTTGTGGATATGGAAGAGGTAAAGAGCGATACACCTCCGCAGGTTATTAACGACAGAACAATGGTTCCTGTTCGTGCAATATCCGAAATGCTCGGCTATGATGTAAAATGGATTGAGGAAAAAGAACAGGTTGAGGTTTATGAAAAAGACCTTGCAACGCCGGTTATTACTATGAATATAGATAATACAAAAGCAACATACCTGGCATATGATGAGGAGAAAAAGGATTATGTAAGCGTAGACGCTGTTTTGGATTCTCCGGCAACACTTATAAACGACAGGACTTTTGTACCGCTTCGCTTTATTTCGGAGGCTGTTGGCTACACTGTTGATTATGATGAAGCAAATGAGGACGTTTATATGTATTCCCCGGAATATAATGCCGCAGATGAAGCCCTTACCGATGAAGAATTGAAATATGTTTCCGAACAGACAACAGAAGATTGGGTGGCTATGTCGGACGATGAAAAAATCGAACTTGTTCAGCTGATTGCGGATTGGTGGAATGAGAACGGTGATACGGTTGAAGATGAGGACGCAGCTATAGTTAAAGCGATTGACGAAAAAATGCAGGGATATAAAAAAGACAACAAAGACGAATATGTTTTTGACGCTGCTTGCGAACTCTACAAAATAGACGCAACAAAATACGTTAAAGAAGATTCGGCAGAACAAACAACGGAAGAAACAACAGATGAAGCTGCGGATAAAACTACAGAAGAGACAGAGGCGGAGAAATGAGAAAATTTTTAGCGTGTATTCTTACGGTTGCTATGTTGGCGGCTTGCGGCGTGAATACGGTTTTTGCCGCATTTACGATTGAGAAAGACGCTCAGACCGCAATGGAAAAAAATCAGTCCGAAGTGTTGGCAGCAGTCGAAAATGCAGAAATTACAAACGATTTTACACAAGATGACCTTGAAAGTATCATAGTTCATGCGTGCAAGTATTCCGTTGACAAAAGCTACGGTGCTTCACTTGAAGTGGTTAATTTCAGCCTTACGCCGGCAACCGATTCAAAAGCCGGTTCGGTTAAGGCAAATGTAGTTCTCTCGCAGGAGGACGGCGAAGTGGTATTTCTTGTGAAAAAAGATATTCCTAAGCTCTCCGGTGCTTCGGACAGCACCGACAAGGTTACCGTAGACGAAGTAAAAGCTACCGTAACCGCTGCGTTGGAAAAGCTGAAAATATCAAATACCACTGCGAAAGATGATATTCTCGAAGCGGCTGAATATGCTGCTCCGAGCGGTGTTTCGATTTCGGTAGATAAGTTTGATTTGACAGTAGCTCAAAGCGGCGGCACGGGAACTCTTGAAGCAACGATAACCGTTAAGCTTGCGGACGGCGAAAGCGGAAGCTTTAAATACAGCAAAACGTTCTCAAACGGTACGGCGCAGGAGGAATCCAAGCTGAAAAAAGAGATTGCGGCGGCAAAAAGCGCAATCAGTGCCGCTATGTGGGATTTTGAAGTATCAAACGATACGACAAAAGAAGAAATTCTGAAAATGGCAAATAACGCACTTCCGAGCGGCAGCACCGTTACGGTGTCACTGAACAGCTCCGATATTTCGATTACGAAAGCAAGTACAACGATTGAGGGAACGCTTTCCGCAACACTTACGCTCAATTGCGGCGGCATTGAAGAACGCCATTCGGTGGCAAAGACAATCCCGAAAGTAGTGAATGCAGAATCAACAAAGATTGATGCGGACAGAAGCGCTGTCAGCAAGGCTGTCAGTGCCATAACATATACGAATAAGACGACAAAAGAGGATATGTTCGAGGCGGCGCAAAAAGCAGTGAAAAACGGTTCTAAGCTTGCTTGGAAAGGTGAAGTCAAGAAAGTGAAGGCTACTTTTGAGGCGGAGGGATTAATTACCGGTGACCTTTCTATAACACTCGGCGGAGAAACGAGAGAACTGGGATTTCGTGAGAGAATTCCGAAGCTCACATCTAAGATGCCGAATAAAACAATTCCGGTTACTGAAGATGAATGGAAGGTTTTGCGCCTTACAAACAAGGAACGTGCGAAACAGGGGCTGTATTTGCTGACTATGGCGGGTCCGCTTCAGGATGCGTGCAATATTCGCGAGAAAGAAGCTCTGGAAAGCTTTTCTCATACCAGACCGGACGGAACAAAATTCAGTACGGCAATTTCGCAGTCGTTTAAGCACAATATTGTGGGCGAAAATCTTCATCACTGCACGCCGGGACACGAAAATCCGGAAAGAGCTGTGACGGACTGGATGAACAGCCCCGCACATAGAGAAAATATTCTCAGAGATAGCTTTGATTATATCGGTATCGGCATAAACGATACGAATGCGGTTCAGATTTTTGCAGGCGTGGAAAATCCGATAGAAACGGTAACTTCAAGTACAGGTTCTATGAGCTTTGAAGATGAAGAAGCCATGATAAAAGAATATCTTATTTGCCGTACAAGCGGCGGCACGGAAACATATATTCCGCTCGATACGGACTATATGACAAAGACGGACGGGGGATATACGCTTAAGATACGCAGTACAAACCCCATAGTCGTGACCGTGGGAACTTCGACAACAGAGGTTAAAGAAGAAAAGGTATCATTCAACGATGTAAAAGATAGTGACTACTTCGCAGTACCTGTTAAATGGGCGGTTGAAAAGGGTATAACCACAGGTACGTCAAATACGACGTTCTCACCTGCCGAAACCTGCACACGTGCGCAGATTCTGACATTCCTCTGGAGAGCCGTAGGCTCGCCGAAATCAAGCAAGGCGAATCCGTTCGGAGATGTTAAAGCAAGCGATTATTACTATGACGCGGCCGTATGGGCAAGCGAAAAAGGCATGGTATCGGGAAATACGTTTGCGGGCGACACTCCGTGCACACGTTCGTCAACCGTTGTTTATATGTGGAAAAACGCAGGTTCGCCGAAAATTGAAATTCCGAGCAAATTCAGCGATGTACCGCTTAGCTCCGAATATGCGCCGGCGGTTGCATGGGCATTGGCAAACAGCGTAACAAGCGGAACATCGGAAACGGAATTTTCACCGGATACGATATGCGACAGAGGTCAGATTGTGACGTTCTTAAACAGAGCGTTAAGTTAAAATAAAAAAGGAGAAATTACGATGTGTAAAAAAATATTAAGTGTATTTATTGCAATTTGTACATTGCTGACAATGACGGCAGGAACTGTTTTTGCCGATGAAACAACGGAGCTTAAAGCTGCAAGAAAGGCTCTTACATCAAGAGAAAAAGAAATAGTGGCATATAACGATATTACGCCGGAAGAATTTCTGATTAATGCCGCAAAGGTACTTCCGGAGGGCAGCACGGTTGAGCTTTCATTCAAAAACTCGGATGCTGATTTGCGTATTTACAGAGCAACAACCGAAAAAGCAGGTTCGATATTCGCAAATATGGTTTTAACTTGCGGAGTTTATAAACAAAGTGAAATGGTAACCGTACCGATTCCGCAGCTTACGGACACAGAAGCCGACAGCGACAGAGAAAAGATCGGAAAAGACAAAGAGATAATTGAAAATGCAATAAAATGGGTGTACGTTACAAACGACACGACGGCAGACGATATCTTGAACGAATTGAGAAAGTCAATAAAGAACGGTTCGGAGATTGCTTGGGATACGGATTATAAAAAACAGGACGCAACAGAAAAATCTGCCGGCGGCAGACTTGACGGAACATTGATTCTTACTTTAAATAACAGAAAAGAAACAATTAAAGTGTTAAAAACAGTTCATTTCGAAGCACCTGCAAAAACAGATGATGAACAGAAGCCCGCAGAAGAACAGAAACCGGCGGAAGAACCAAAGCCTGCCGCAAACATTTCGTTCAAAGATGTAAAGGCAGATGATTATTATGCTGATTCCGTAAAATGGGCAGTTGAAAAAAACATAACAACGGGTACGTCAAATACAACGTTCTCGCCGGAAGATACATGCACACGTGCACAGATTATAACATTTCTCTGGAGAGCTGTCGGTTCGCCGAAAGCAAGTGCGGCAAATCCGTTCGGTGATGTTAAAACGAGCGATTATTATTATGACGCAGCCGTATGGGCGAGTGAAAAAGGAATGGTGTCGGGAAATGTGTTTGCCGGCGATACGCCTTGCACACGTGCGTCAACCGTAACATATCTTTGGAAGAACGCAGGTTCTCAGGGAATAAGATATGATGGATGCTTTGACGATGTATCCGAAGATGCTGACTATGCGACAGCGGTAATGTGGGCATTTGAGGAAGGAATCACAAGCGGAACATCGGAAACGGAATTTTCGCCTGACGCTATATGCAACAGGGGTCAGATTGTGACATTCCTTAACAGAGCAATAGATTAATAGATGAGGGTGTAGAAAAACGATTTCGTTTTGATGCACCCTCTTTTGGGGCTTTAGAAAAATAGTGCAGAATGGACAAACTGAGCAAAAGCAAGGCTACGTCCTTGCTTTTGGTACCCGAAGGTGTACATAAGTACATCGAGAGGCGAAGGTTGTTCATAGCATAAAGCAATATTTATTTTAGAAATTCGTTCTCGAACGAATTTCAACATCTGTTTTAATTCATTTGGTGCATTTGGGTGTTCTCTCTTATACTTTGTATCGGTATTTTCTTGCTTTATGCGGTCTGTGCATTTTTATAATGCCTCGTTTTACACTGTTTTCGGAATAACGGTCTTATCCAAAAAGGACTACAAGAATTGACTACGCAGAAATATCAATACGCGGCGATTATTCAAGAATGAATTATTGCAAACCAAACGTTCATGAGTTATAATTGAGTTGTCATTAATGCAAGCCAACTCCGCATATGACAAAAAACTAAATTCATGAAAGGAATGGTTTTATGGCAAAGAAAATATTGGCAATGTTACTCGGCGCAATGCTTATGTGCAGCGGATTAGCGTCGGCGGAAGAAGTAATCACGGGCGACATCGTAATGGACGAGAGATTCAATTACGGCAGTGCAGCCGAAATGTACGAGGCTACGGGCGCAAGCCTCTGGGGCGACGGTTCGAGCGTAGACGTGGGCGTGGCAAACGGTGCGCTTATGTTCAAGTCGCTTTCTACGGGTACGGACGGAATCAAGCTTCCGGTTTCGACGGAAACGGAGAACGAGGGCAAACAAACGATTGAAATGAAAATTAAGCGTTCCGACGCAAATACTTTCTGGCAGATACAGTTCTTCGGAAAAGAAGCAAACGGAACGGAAAGATATTTCACAATGCTTGACCTCAACAAAAGCGGACTCGTCTGGAAAGACGCAAATATCGGTTGGGGCGGCGCTCAAACTCTTACGACAATAAAGGGTATGGAGCCGCAGACAACGCTTGGTGTGCTGAATACATATATGAAGATAAAATTGGTTATCGATTGGAACACTGATAAGATTAAACTCTTCATCAACGATAACGAACAGGATATTGCACCTTTTGTATTTAACCAGGCGGCAAATGTTGTAAAGGTATCGAGAATAGACCTTTTGAAACAGTCCGCAAGTGCCGATAATACAGTAACAAGCATAGACAGAATCAGAGTGGTAAACGGCGAAATAAACAATTATACGCCGGAGTCCGCATACGAGTATAAAGAAGAATTCAGCTATACAAATGTCGAAGATGTATTTGAAAACGGTATCGGAAAAACATCTGCTGTGGATGCCAATATCCCGGAAAACGATCCGAGTACGCTGTATGTACTTGACGGCAAGGGCAGATTGCAGATAAAGCAAAGTACGGCAAACGGTGAAACCGCACAGACAAACGGTCTGTGGATACCGGTTTCCGCATCGCAAGCGGACGTAAAATACATTGAGATGAGAATCAAAAGAAGCGGCAAAGCCAAAGCATGGTATAATATGACGGCATACGGAGTAAATGCGAATGGAGCGAGAAGAGCCGTTACAATGCTTGAACACGTAAACAATAAAAACGGCTTGCAGTGGAAAGGCGAGCCCTGGAGCTGGACAGGCGGCGGAAACATAAAAACTCTGAAAGACGGCAGAACGGTTGATTCCATTGCACAGTGGACGGTTGTAAAGCTGAAAATCAACTTTGCAAATAAATCGGTAGACGGACTCTGGATAGACGGAGAAAAACAGGACACATGCCCGAAATTCTTTACAAGCGATGTAGTAGCGCTTGAGGGAATTACATTCAGCAAACAGGTTTCGACATCAAACAACGCATGGGTAGGTATTGATTATATCCGTGTTTGGGACGAGCAGTCTGAAGAAAACAAGCTTGACGTTGAGCTTATGGAGGACAGCGGAACATATACGGTAAACGCAGTAATGAACGACCTCGGATATTTCAAATCGAATGTTGTCGTAGCATATTATGACGAGGCCGGCAAGATTATCGGAATAGACACAACAAGTCTGGACAAAATGACAACGCTTGACAACGGCATGGTTGTAAAATCAGCTTCATTTACACCAAATCTTGCGAATATTAAAAAAGCAAAGGTAATGGCAGTTGATTCATTAACAAACTTTGCGCCGATGTGTAATAGTATGGAATTAACAAAATAAGCTATTCAAGGAGAAAAAGATGAAAAAGAACAAACGAGTTATTGTCGCATTAACAGCGCTTTTGGTGCTGAACGTCTTTTCGTTCGGCACATATGCGAAAATTACGGATAAAATGACGGCGGATCTGAACGCATACGGTATTTTGAAGGACGAACGCTTTGAAGATAAGATTACGAGAGCGGAATTTTCAGCAATGATTGTAAGACTTCTGAAAATCGATACAAGCTCATATCCGATTGAAAAATCTCCGTTCGTTGACGTGAATGAGGACGATTGGTTTTATAATGAAATTAACATTATGAAAAGCATTAAGATAATCGACGGATATAACAGCACGGAATTTCGGCCGTTTGAAGATGTAACATATGAGCAGGCGGTGAAAATTGTCGTATGCGCACTCGGATATAAGGATATTGCCGAGAGTAAAGGCGGTTATCCGGACGGGTATATCAGCGTTGCGTCGTCGCTGAATCTGCTGAACGGCGTAGGCAGCGACAGCGGTGTAATGCTCAGAGAAAATGCGGCACGTCTTGTTTATAACGCACTTGACGTAAGCCTTATAACGTATGATTATACGGGCGGCATGACGACAGACAGCGACAACACGCTGCGAAAAATCCACGAAACGCTTGCGGACGGCAGAGAAATCATTGTCAAAAAAGGCGTCATAACGGCAAACTACGAGCTGGGACTCGTGCGCAGTATTCCGAATATAAAAGAAAATCAGGTTGAAATAAACGGCGAGATTTTCAATGCCGGAGATACGAATGCGGCAGAGCTTGTCGGCATGAAAGTGGAATACCATGCAATAACGGGCGATGATAGCGTGCCGACGCTTTTAAACGTAAGAGTAACGGACGATAACTCGGTTCTTTCCATCAACGGCAGCGACTTTGACAGAGTAGATGGAAAAACTCTTTATTACACGGAAAACGGAAAAGACGAAAAGCTTTCGCTTTCCGAAAACAAAATTTATGTAAGAAATTATGATGTCGTTTCGGGATATACCGATAAGGACATAACACTGAAAAACGGCTCTATGACGCTTGTGGATAACGACGGAGATGAAAGCTACGATATAATCTTTGTTGAAGAATATGAAAATATAAGAGCGGAAAAATATGAGAACGGCAAAGTGTTTTTTGCCGAAAACAGAACGTTTGAGGGCAGCACGCTGATTGATATAGACGAGGACAACGATATTAAATATATTCTGCTGGCATCTCAGACGGAAAGCATAGCCTTGGACAAGGCGGAGGAATATATAAAAGAAAACAGTATATTGAGTATGCTGTTCTCCGCAGATAAAACAGTGCTGAAAATCATTGTTACGAACAAAACGGCGGAGGGAAAGATAGAACAGTACAGCGAGGAAGATAATAATATTACGATTGGCGGCGAAACATACGATATGACGGAAAATGTAATATCGGATGCGGCAATCGGCGATAATGTAACGGCATATCTGGATTTCGGCGGAAAAGTATGCGAGATTAAAAGAACGGAAAACGGCGAAAAGAAATATGCGTATGTTATTGCGGCAAAAGAGAAAAACGGAATATCGGGCACGATTGAAATAAAGGTGCTTGTTCCGGGAGAGCTTAAAGCGGATATTAAAATAGACGACAGCGATGAGGATAATACAACGTCCTTGCCGATACTGAAAGGACATAACAGCGGAATAGAAGTGCTTACGCTCAGGGATAGGGTAAGCTTCGGCGGCAAATCGCTGAAAGGCGACAAGCTGATTGAAGCGCTGAATGATAACAGGCTCATAAGATATACTTTGGACAGCAACGGAGAAATTTCAAAAATAGAAATTCCCGAAAGAACGGGTACGGGCGAACAGCGTACATACAATGCTTATGAGAAAATCTTCGGAAAAACCGGAACGGGAGCATTTGCGATAGATGATAACAGCGTCGGCATATGTCTGCCGAAAAACGAGATAAATACAGAGGACGATTATTACACCGAGATAGAACTGAACAACGGTGAAAAATACAGCGTTAAAGGATATAATGTCGATGAAAACACGCATTGTGCGGAGATTATAGTGCTTACGCTGGAAATGGATTCGAGCATAAAAGAAGCGATTAACGATTCGAGCGACCCGGCAATTGTATGCAAGGTTACAACGGAGCTGAACGATGAGGAAACGGCGGCGAAAAAAGTCGTGTTCCTGAGCGAGGGAAAAGAAATGACGAAATTCGTAAGCCCCGGTTCGAGTGCGGACAGCGAGCTTCTGGAAACGGGAACGGTGTTCTATTATGCCGAAAACTTCAAGGGAGATATTGTAGAAGTTAAAACAGTGGAGCATCTTAAAGGCAACAACGGCATATACAGCGAGGGCAGCCCGACTACGGAACAGAAAATACTCGGCGAAATGATAAAGGTAACTCCGAATCAGCTGAGCGACAACGGAAACAGATTCGTATACGAGGTATTGCTCAATACGGGTTTGTCGGATTATGAAACGCTTAATATAAATGTAAGAAACACACCGCCGATATTTGTGTATAACGAAAGAACCAACACCGTAAGATGCGGCACATTGGAGGACATCGTGCCTACATGGAGAGCGTCCGGCAGTGCGGTTTCAAAAATATTTGCGGAGATAAGATATTCAAAGGTGAAAGCTGTTGTGGTAACGGAGCGGTAATACATTGATTGGGGAAAGGAAGAAAAATGATGATAAAAAAATTAGTTTCGGTGTTTTTGATTTCTTGTTTAGCCGTAATGCCGTCATTTGCGGAAATTTCCGATGATGTGTATGAAGCGGAAAGCGTGTACGAATCCGAGGACGTTCAACTTTTTGCGGCGGAATCGGCACAGGAACCTGTCGGCGGATATGTCGTAAATGAAAATTTCGATTATGCAACTCCCGAAGAAATGCTTGACGAAAGCACGGGAATCGGTATGTTTCCGATGATTAACCCGTATATCGACGATAAATACGGAAGCACGGTAATTACGTTTGAGGACGGAATAATGTCGATGAAGCAGAACAATCCGAACGGAACGTCTTCCGTTACGAACGGCGTTGTTTTGCCGATACCGAACAAAGAGGGCGACACGACAACGCAGACGGTGGAATTTAAGATAAAAAGAAATTCAAAAACCGCATTTTGGCAGTGTATGTTCTACGGATATAATGCCGCAGGCGCAAAGCGTGAGTTCGGTATTCTCGATATGAACAAGAGCGGCCTCGGCTGGAAAGGCACAAACGGCGCATGGGGCGGCTCGGGAGCGGGCAGCATAACGAAGCTGGACGGAAAAGACAGCAGAAATATAATAAATATTATAAACGAGTGGATTGTTGTAAAAATGGATTTTGATTTTAAAAACCAGGTTATCACACTCTATATAAACGGTGAAAAGCAATCAAAAGCACCTGTGTTTTATTCGGGTGCGGGCGTTGTTAAGATGTCGAATTTCTGTATTTTGAAACAAACGGGAAGCACGCACGGAACAATATCCCAGGTTGATTATTTCAGAATGTGGAACAATGAAAGAGAACTTCTGAAACAGGAGCTTGACGCAATTTCCGTATCGGAACTTACGGACGAGCATCTTTCGGAGATAACCTCCGACCTGAAACAGCCGCTCATATCGCAGGGTTCTCCTTACGGCGGAAATATTACATGGAAATCGAACAAGCCGGAGGTTATTTCAAACGACGGTATTGTTACAAGACAGGAAAATGATGAAAGCGTAATCCTTACGGCAACGGACGAATTGGGATCGGTTAAGGTGGCGAGAAGCTTTTATTTCAACGTAAAGGGAAATAATTCGGCGGATTTTGACCCGACAGGATATTATCTCGTGTATGAAAACGATTTTTCATCGGGAGAAGCGGACACAAGCTGGGCATTGCGTGCAACGGGAAATTCCAAAACAGCTATGGAGGACGGAAAGATTGCGGCAGTTAAAGAATCGCAATCCAACACGGTAAGCGCAAAGCTTAATATTCTCGGTGCGGAAGATATATACGGCGTATCGGGAAAAGTATATGTATTTGCCGATGTCGGAGCGGAAAATATTGCGGATATGGAGATGTCGCTGCTCGACAGCTCGTCCAAAACAATTGCAAAAATATCGTTTGATAAGCTCGGCTGTTTTGCGGCGGCGGGAACGTATCTTTCGGGCGGTACGGAGCAGTATTCCGGCTCATATCCATATCCGAACGGAGATTATGTAAAGGTGAGATTTGAGGCAGACCCCGTAGCCGGAAGCTTTAAGCTTCGGATAAACAATATCCCGGTTACGATAGACGGAGATGATATGCTGCCGAATATAAACCAGACAACGAATATACAGTCCGTGCTTTTCAGAATAAATTCGGGAACCGAATATCCGGCAAAAATGACAGTGGACAACGTAAAGGTGTATATTCCCGATGAAAAAAGAATGGAAATGGCGAAAAACAGGGTTGTTTTCGACGCTATAAGAATGGCAAACAGCAAAGAAAGCCATATAACGGGCGATTTGAATTTGTTCACGGATAAGTATCTCGGTACGGATATATCTTGGGAATCGGACAAACCGAATATAATCTCGGCGGACGGCAAGGTAAACCGCCCGACAGACGCAGCGGCGGATGTGACGCTGACGGCAGTAATCAGTATGGGCGAACAAAAGGAAAACGTGGTATTTAATCTTAAGGTTATGAAAGACGACCCGTATAATTATGCTTTTGAAAGAAAGGTAACGTCAAATCTTTCGGCACAGCAAGGCAGCAGCATAAATTATATCAACGATGGTGATACGGAAACGAAATACATAACGGTTGCAGCGGGAAAATCAATGAATATCCTTGTCGATATGGACGGAATGTATAATATCAACAGACTTATAATTCCGGGCGGACTTGATACGATAACGGGATATAAAATAGAGGTTTCCGAAAACAATTCCGAATATACGGAGGTTGCGTCCGGCGAGAAGCTTGAAAAAACAACGGCATTTAAACTTGTAAAGGCAAAATATTTAAGACTTACGGTAGAAAAAGAAAGCGGCGTTTCGGTCGAAATTCCCGAACTGGAAATAAGAACCGAATTTACGGACGAAGAAGCGGCAGACGCAGACCTTGAAGCGTTTGCGCCGAATCTGCCGAAAAGTACAACGGAAAATATTACTTTGCCAACAGAGGGACAATACGGCAGCACGATAACCTGGACTTCGAGCAAGCCCGATGTTATTTCGCCGGCAGGTATTGTGAACAGGGGAAGCGAAACGGTTACGGTTATCCTGACGGCGGAAATCAGAAAAGGCAGCATTGCAAAAACAAAAACGTATCAGGTATCTGTAACGGGAAAACAGACGTCATCGTCCGGCGGCGGTGGCGGCGGAGGAGGAAAATCTTCCGCAAAGTCAAGTTCATACATACCGGTTATATCCGTTGAAAATCCTCCGGCGGAGGAAGTAATATTCAGCGATTTGGCAGGTGCGGAATGGGCGAAAGAATATATAATCGCACTTTATAACAAGGGAGCGGTAAACGGATACGGAAACAAAACGTTTGCGCCGTTTAACAATGTAACCCGCGAGGAATTTGTGAAAATACTTATCATCGCATTTGATATAGCACCGCAGACTGCGGAAATAAGCTTCGGTGACTGCGAAAAAGGAATGTGGTATGCAGACTATATAGAAACAGGCGTTAAAACAGGTATTGTAAACGGAATGAGCGACAGCCGTTTCGGCATCGGCGAATACATAACACGTGAAGATATAATCACGCTTACCGCCCGTGCGCTCGAATATAAGGGCATAGCGAATACGGGTGCGGATACTGCGCCTCCGGATATGGCAGATGTCAGCGCATACGCTCAAAATGCGGTGCGTATGCTTATGGGATATGATATAGTAAACGGAGATACGAATGGAAAAATCAATCCGAAAAGCTTCGCAACAAGAGCCGAAACCGCTAAGATAATCGGAAAGGCAGCGGCACTTATAAAATAATCTGAAAAAACCGTCCGATAAAAGACGAAATTATCGACTTATCGGGCGGTTTGAACTTAATATTGATTTTTTGCGCGAAATATGTTATACTATATGTATCATAAATCAAAAGGGAGAAGAAAATGAATATCAAGGATTTTGTCACCAATAAAAAATTATTTTTAAAATACTGTACGATGATATTTGTTTCGCTTTTTATAACTATTATATTCAGTTCCGCAGTTATAAACAAAACAAGAAGCTTTGCCGAAGAACAGATAAAGAACAACGGCTATCAGTCGCTGAAACAGGTTCAGATTGCGCTCGACAGAGAAATTGTAAATATAAGGAAAACAGCAATGTCGGTGACGAGAAACAAGGAGCTTTCCGCATATGTGTATAACTCTGACGATATTAACAGCATATACAGACTTTCCGAATTGGTTGACATGACGAATTTCAGGGATTTGGTAGGCGATTTCGTGCTGTTCGGATATATTTATATGAAAGACAGTGACCTGATAATCTGCGAAAAGGGAAAATTCACTCCCAAGGAATTTTATGCATACCTCGGCTGTGAGGACGAAACATACCAGGAATGGTACAGGAAGATTAACGGAAAATATTACAATACGTATACCGAACCGATAAACATTACGCTTGCGGACGCATACGAGAGCAACAAGGTTGTGCCGTATTTCCAGTCGTTTCCGCTTAGGTCGTTTGAAAAAGGAAATCTTGTTATTTTTCTTGATTACAATAAGATAAATCAGATTTACGGCAGCAGATATTCGGACGGGAAAAATGCGCTTTTTGTGTTGGACAAGA
This sequence comes from uncultured Clostridia bacterium, assembly GCA_934792465.1. Taxonomy (GTDB): domain Bacteria; phylum Bacillota; class Clostridia; order RUG12999; family RUG12999; genus CAKVOK01. Next base: position 47,943 of record CAKVOK010000002.1, read on the forward strand.
ACAACAAAGTCGTTTTCTCGTTTGGCGATGAATCGAAATTTGATAAAAGCTACAGTGACTTTGATGAAAAATATACTTCCGTAGGAAGAGATCTCATGGTGTTCAAAAGGGACTCACAGCTCAGCGACGTTACGTATATTTCCGTGGAAGAAAAAAGCTTTATAAGGGAACAGTTGAAGGGTGTTACGAGGGCGATATATTTGTATATACTGGTCGTTATTCTGATTTGCATTACGATTCCGGTGATAATAGCGCACAAGTTCACATCGCCGGTGGTCGGCATATACAGGATGCTCAAAGGCAACAATATAAAAGAGCCGGACAGTATAGCCGAGGTTGTAAATTCCGTCAAGAAATTTATCGAGGAAAAGGATTCGGCGGAAATATCGTATAAGAAGCAGAAAGCGCAGTTTGCGGAGCAATCTCTGACAAACGCCGTTATAGGATTGCTGGAGGATTTCGTATGCGACGACGAGGGCAGAGAGTGTCTTGAAAAATATTTCACAAATAAATATATCAGAGTTATCACGGCGGAATTGGCGGATATTCAGACGAATGAGGATTGTGCGCTTTTGAGATATGCCGTGAAGAATGTCGGCACGGAGGTGCTTGAAAAAAATTCGGCGGTGTATGCGCTTGATTACGGCTGGAACAAGGTTATTTTTATAATAAATTACGATAAAGACAATGCCGAAACGATTATGACGGAGTGCGAATATATCTCGGACGTATTTGCGGACGAATTCGGAGTTACTCTGAATATGGGAATCGGTAAAATGACGGACGATATTCAGAATATGTCAACGTCTTTTGCATCATCGGGAGAAATGCTCGAAGGACTTAATCTCAGCGGTGAACGCATAGGAATATACGAGAACCGCCGCCGCAACGAAAGTATATATTATTTCACGGCGGAGCATGAAAACATGATTTTAAAGGCACTTGTAAATTCGGACAGCGAGAGCGCTTCGGAGGTAATAAACAAGGCGGTCGAGCTGCATAAGACGTCATCGCCGGATATTATAAAATGCTTGCATTTTCATCTTATAGCGACTGTGCTGAAGCTTGTAAACGATGAAAAGCTCGGACTTTCCGAAACGGAGCTGGAAAACCTCGGAATCGAACGGCTTTTCACTTGCGAAAAGATAACCGATCTGACGAACGAGATAAACAGTGTGTTTGCGAAAATATGCTCTGCGGTGAAAGAACAGGGCAACAGCAAAAAAGATGTGTTTAAAACGCTTGTGATGGGATTTGTGGACGAGCATTACGGCGACAACGGAATGAGCCTTGATATGGTAGCTTCGGCGTTCAATGTACACCCGACATATATATCGCATTTCTTCAAGGATACGGTGCGGAAGAATTTTACAGAGTATGTAACGGAAAAGAGAATCAGCCGTGCGTGCGAGCTTCTCGAAACGGGAGCGACGCTCAACGATATTGCGATTTCGGTGGGATATGCGAACAGCACGGTACTTGTGAAGAAATTTAAAAAGGTCATGGGAGTTACGCCCGGAGAATACAGAAAATCAATCAAGTGACTTTATAAAAATGCACAGGACGCATAAAACAAAAAAGTTTTTAAAGAAGTTGCAGTAAAATGAAATCATTTTGCCGCAACTTCTTTGCATATAAAACAGACTACAAAAATTGACTATGAAAAAACAGCAATATACGGCGATAAAGCAAAAGCGGATTATTGATTTTTTGCCGAAAAAAAGGTATAATGTAGATATGTGCAGCAAGGCACGTATGAAAAAGATTTCGGAGGACGATGGAATGAAGAAAATATCAGCAATATTTTTGACAGTATGCATTTTGTGTACGAGCGTATACGCAGCGGAAAACGGCGGTACGGAACAGATGTCGGCGGACGGAGGTTACAGTTACAATTTTGTTGACCCCGACTGGATGAGCGACGAGGATTTTTTCGGAGTATATGACAAGGAACAGGGGATTTTTACAAATCCGGGCAAATTAAATTACGACGGATTTTCGGGACTTGCCGCTGTCAAAGAGCTTGTTGAAGCGGGAGATTACGAGGGTGCTAAGGAAGAATACAAGGCATATTACGTAAAAAAGAAAGAAAATCTTAATCTGTTTATAAATTCGACGTCCAAGACGGACGTCATAGTCAGCAGAATGTATGAAAACCAGGTGATGTACAATCCGCTCTCCGCAACGCTTGTCGATACGGTTAAATTCACAAATGCGGAAACAACAGCCTCAATGGACGTGACAAGCGATGTCAAAAGCATAATGGGAGCGAGCGACAAAAGGTCGATTTTTCAGCTGGTGGCATTGAAAAAAGACGGCAGCAGCGCAGAGATATATTCGAGAAGCGCAGCGGCGGGCAAACGCCCCGTAATTGAAGTTACGATAAACGGTATTTTGAACAGAATCGAACCGTACGGCGATACATATATCTGCGGCGGAGAAAACGAAAACATGAACTACGGCAACGAAGAAATGCTGAGAGTGGAGGAAAGCGTAACATCAATTCAGCCGGAGGGCGCATGGGAAACCGGCATAAACGATGCCGGAAACGATATAAATACAAACGGCGTAACCGACAGATTCGACGATGCGGAAACGAAAAGAACATATTTGATGTTTGATTTCAGCTCGCTTAGTTCTGCGGATATAACAAGTGCAGTGCTGAAGCTGACGGGAAAGAACGCAGGCGGTACGGGCGAAATGGAAATTCTGTGTTTCAGAAATGCCGATACCGCAATTGAGGAAGATACCGTTACATGGTGCAAAAAAGGAAGCTTCGCAAATGAACATTATGTGTTCAATTCCTATGGATTCAAAGACCCTGACGGAATAGAAACCATATTTTATGCCAAGCCTTACGGAATGATAAACAGATATTACGGCGATGTCGGACGTTTCGAAGGGTCGCAGCTGTCGCCTGTCAAGATGTTCAGCGAAACCGGCAACGAGTATTACGGATACGTTGCCTGCAAGATGTTCGGCGATTATGTTAAGATGAGGGGCGGAAAATACGATGACAGCTATACATCGCTCTGTGCGGCGTGCCGATTGCTGTATATGCCGAATCTTATAATGAAGATAATAACAAGCAAGCATATGTCCGCAGAACTTTTCACGGCACTTATGAAAAATCTGTGGCTCAATGCGAACTATATGCAATATACTTTCAGACCCGGAACAAACTGGGGTTCGTTCCAGATGTCCGGACTCTTCACAACGGGTGCGTATTTCAACGAATTTTCGGATTATTATAACTGGGTTGAAAAGCCGGACAGTCCGAACGGAGATACGGAAGCGGTATCGCTGAAATATATTCAGAGTGCGGCATACAGAATGTATTTGCTGTCGCAGAATACGATAATAGACGAGGATTACAGCTCTACGGAAAAATCCGTGGGATACTGCGCAACGAATATGAATATGTTTTTGAATCCGCTGACCGTTACGGATGTTACGGGGGTTACGTTCCCGTATAATGACGAAACGATGAAACGTGTCGTAGGCTGCCTTACATATTTCAGGGACTTGCTCGGGCCGGGAGGATATGACATTCAGTGGGGAAACTCCGGTTCGCATAACGTGAATATGAAATATGTAATAGATAATTTCCTGAAATATTATAATGTTCCGTCGCTGAAATGGTATACGACAAACGGCAAGGAGGGCACGGCACCGGAATATACTTCGGTTTTGTATCCGGGTGCGAAAGTTGCGATAATGAAAAGCGGCTGGGACGACAATGCGGCATATCTTCATACGTCTTATGATGTGGCAGGCGTTCATGCGCATGATGATGACTTGTCACCGATAATATTCGCAAAAGGAAAATATCTGCTTTCCGACCAAAGCTACAGCGGTTATGCGCTCGACGCTACGGCGCAGAACTGGCTCATAAGTGCGGAAGCGCATAACGTAATAAAAATAAACGAGAAATTTCCGAACAACACATCGGAGCTGAACGACTGGGTTACGAACGACGGGTTCGATTTGTTTGCGGCGACAAAAACGAATAATGAGGTCAGCTTCAAAAGAAATATCTTTTTTGTTCGTCCGAATTACTGGATTGTGACGGATTATCTCGTGCCGAACGATAAGGAAACGGAGAACACATACAGACAGATGTGGCATATGCCGCCGGACGCAAAGCTTGATATAATCGATGAAACTTCAAATAAGGCGAAAAGCGCTTATGACTATGTGAATTTGAGTATAATTCCGGTAGGAGGAGATAAGCTCGAAGCGGATATACGAGAAGGCTATTACGGTACGGGCAGTACGACGGATATGTCTATGGAAAACTACGTCAATTACATTAAAAATGAAAAAGGTACGGTTACGTACAATACCATACTCCGCCCGGAAATACCGGATGAAAAGCTGAACGTAAATACAACGGAAATAGAAATGCCCGATGTAACGGAAAACGGAGCGTCCGCATTCAGCATGGATATAAGCTCAAACGGAAAAACGAGCGAGGCAACATATTATATTTTAAATGATGAATTGCAAAAGGGCAAGCGAGATGTCGGCAGCTATAATTTCGACGGAAAGGTTTTCTATGCCGAAAAATCAAGCGGCGGCGAATTTAAGAATATAAACCTTTATAAGGGTAAGGAGCTTAAAGAAAAAGGGAAAACCGTTATAAAGACGGGAGCACCCTCGGAGATTAACGATTTGTCGGTAAGCTATGACGGCAGCGTAATGAATATAAGAAGCTCGGAATCGAAAGAAGATATAGGGCTTGATACGATAACGCTGCTTGCGGGGGATAAGACGGAAAAGGTGAAATTCAACGATGAGGAAATCAGCTTTTCCAGAACAAAAAATTACATATATTTCGGAGCAAAACCGATTGTTGACGATGAAGAATACACAAAACCGGATAATAACACCGGAGGCGGTTCGGGAAGCTCGCACGGCGGCAGCTCCGGCGGCAAGACCTCGTCTTCCGGTCCGACCGGCGGCAGCAGCGGCAGCAGCGGCACTGTAACGCCGATAAAACCGGCAATATCGGAAGCAATGAAAAAAGAGCTTGAAAATCATTGGGCGAAAGACGAAATTATACCGCTTATAAACAATAAAATCGTCGGCGGAGACGAAAACGGCAGGCTGAATCTTGACGATACGATAACAAGAGCGGAATTTACCGCAATGCTTGTGCGTGCGTTTAAGCTTGAGGGGCAAAGCGATAAGACGTATAAAGACGTCAGCGGCGGCGATTGGTTCGCACCGTATGTCGGAGCGGCTTCCGCAGAAAATATTATAAACGGATATGACGACGGAACGTTCGGACCGGATAAACCCGTTACACGGGAAGAAATGGCGAAAATTACGGTGAGCATATTTAAGAAATATAAGGAAATTCCGGAAGCGGACACGCAGAAATATGCGGACGACGCCGATATTTCGGACTGGGCAAACAAGTATGTGTATGAAGCCTGCCGGGCGGAAATAATGAACGGCACGGAAAGCGGCAGCTTCAATCCGAAGAAAGAAGCACTGCGCTGTGAAGCCATGGCGACGGTTTCAAGACTTCTTAACAAGACAAAAGGAGAATAAAATGGTAGACAGCACAATTAAAGATACCCATGGCTTTATATGGGAAATAAAACAAAACAAATTTTTGTATCTTATGCTATTGCCGGGAATATTGTTTTACATTATATTTCATTATGTACCGATGTACGGCGCAATAATCGCATTCAAGGATTATTCGCCGATACTCGGAATAATGCACAGTGAATGGGTAGGTTTCAAGCATTTTGAAAGCTTTTTCAAGAGCGCATATTTTGTCAGGGTGCTGAAAAATACCCTTGGGCTGAGCATTTACGGACTTCTGGCAGGGTTTCCCGTGCCGATAATACTTGCGCTGCTGCTGAACGAGATAGGCTGTTCGTGGTTCAAAAAAACGGTGCAGACCGTAACGTATATACCGCATTTTATTTCGATTGTCGTATTTTCGGGTATGATAGTCAATTTTACAATGCAAAACGGACTTATAAATGTGCTGCTTTCATATTTCGGATTTGAAAGAACAAATTTGCTCTTAAAACCCGAACTGTTCAAGTCGATATACGTATGGAGCGATATATGGCAGCAGGCAGGCTGGAACTCCATTATTTATATAGCGGCGCTCAGCTCCATAGACCAGGAGCTCTACGAAGCGGCGACGCTGGACGGCGCAAACAGATTTCAGCAGACGCTGCACGTTACGCTGCCGGGAATATCGTCCACGATAACGGTGCTTCTGATTTTGCAGATAGGCGGAATAATGAACATAGGCTTTGAAAAGGTTATCCTCCTTTATAATTCCATGAACATGGAAACTGCGGATATTATTTCGAGTTACGTTTACAGAAAAGGTATTATAAACAACAATTTCAGCTTTTCCACCGCCATAGGACTTTTTAATTCGGCAGTGAATCTGATACTTCTGATAACCGCAAACTTCATAAGTAAACGGGTAAGCGAAAATTCGCTTTGGTAGAAAGGAGTTTTATCATAATAATGAGGAAATCAAAAGGGAAAATAATATTCGATATATTTAATTACGTATTGATGATAATGCTTGTGATTATAACAATATATCCGTTTTTATACGTAATATTCGCATCGTTTTCAGACCCTGCGGAGCTTATCAAGCTAAACGGAATACTTCTGAGGCCGGCAGGATTCTCTCTCGAAGGGTATAAAGCCGTGATAAGCAACAAGGAAATATTCACGGGATATATGAACACGATATTTTACGTTGTTGTCGGAACGTCGTGCAGTGTGTTTTTTACGATACTTACCGCATATCCGCTGTCCAAAAAGAATTTGAAATACGGCAGATATGTTATGCTGATGATAATTTTTACGATGTTCTTTTCGGGCGGAATGATTCCGAGTTATCTGACGGTGAAAAACCTCGGATTGCTAAATACCCGAGGAGCAATCATTATTCCGGGACTTATTCTTACGTATAATCTGATTATAATGAGAACATCGTTTTCGGCAATACCAAGTGCCGTTGAAGAATCGGCAAAGATAGACGGAGCAAATGATTTCACGATATTGTTTCGGATAGTAGTGCCACTTTCGTGGTCTGTAATAGCCGTTATGGTGCTTTACTACGGTGTTGGGCAGTGGAACGCATGGTTCAACGCAAGTATTTATCTGAAAGACAGAAAGCTGTTTCCGTTGCAGCTGTTTTTGAGAGAAATACTTATAAATTCGTCAACGGACAAAATGGTGCAGAGCGCAGGCAGCGGTTCGGGAGCGAAAGCGTCGCTTGAAGAGGTTTTGAAAAATGCGCTCGTGGTAGTATCCACAGTGCCGATAATGATAGTATATCCGTTTTTGCAGAAGCATTTTGTAAAGGGTGTTATGATAGGAGCGGTAAAAGGATAAAAATATATTAAAAAAAGGAGAGGTTAAAATGAAAAAAATTACGTTCATGCTTGCAATCTGCATGATTGCGTCAACATTCGCCGGTTGCGGAAACAAAAAAGCGGAGGAAAAAGGAAAGGATAAACTTACATGGTGGACGACGAACTATGCCGTTAAGTATGTCGAAAATTACGGCAATGTGGAGGCATACAAGAAGATACAGGAAAAAACAGGCATTGATATTGAGTTTGTCCATGCGAACGTAAATCAGATGAGCGAGCAGTTCAATATTATGGTTTCTTCCGGAGATATGGCGGATATTATAGATTATAACTATACATATTATCCCGGCGGAGTGGCAAAGGCAATCAAGGATAAGATTATCATAACCATAGACGATTATGTAAAAGAGGGAAAGACGCCGAATTTGTCGAAAATATTTAAAGAAAATCCGGAGATTGAAAAGGGTTCGAGAAATTTCGACGGTACTTTGGCACTCTTTCCGTCGCTGAAACAGGATATATCCATCAATGCATATTTCGGACCTATGATAAGAGAAGATTGGCTGAAAAAACTCGGACTTGAAATACCGACAGGCATAGAGGAATGGCACACGGTTCTTACGGCATTCAAAAACAACGACCCGAACGGAAACGGTGAGGCGGACGAAATACCTCTTGTTGCCGATAAAAATGCGCAGTTCAGCACGCTTGCCGCAGCATACGGAGTTACAAACAACTTCTGTCTGAAAAACGGCGAAAAAGTTGTATACGGTCCTATGGAACCGGAATTTAAAGAATTTCTTGCGGAAATGAACAAATGGTATAACGAGGGACTCATAGATAAAGAATTTGCGGCGCTTACACAGGTAAATGTCGATTCAAGAATTACGTCCGATGTCGGCGGCGCATTTGTCGGATATTCGGGAAGTCAGATGGGCAATTATATCGCAGCGAAGAAAGGCGAGGACGTGAATTTCAAGCTCAGTGCAGCGCCTTGGCCGTCCGCAAACGGTGGAAAAGGCTACAGCGGTCTTGACGAAATGGCACGCCTTGTAAGCAACGGACAGGGAGCAGGCATTTCGTCAACGAACAAAAACGTTGAAAAAACAATAAAGCTGCTTGACTACTGCTACAGCGACGAAGCGACGGAGCTGCAAAACTGGGGTATCGAGGGAAAGACCTATACAAAAGAAAACGGCAAGAACAAGTTTACGGACGATATAGTGAATAATCCGGACGGAAAAGACCCTATGGAAGCAATTTCAAAATATGCGCTTCCGATATACGGCAGCGGCGGCAAGATAATGGATTCGGCAGCGTATAATGCAATAGGCAGAGCGTATGACGAGCAGAAAGCCGCAGCCGATACCTGGAGCAAAGCAGACCTTTCGCTGCTTCTGCCGACGCTTGTGTTCACTATGGACGAAACGGAAGTAATAGCGGATGTAATGGGCGACATAACAAGCTATTACAATGAAATGCTCGTTAAGATAATCACAGGCGTTGAACCCGTAAGTATGCATGATGAATTTGTTAAGAAAATCAAGGATATGAATATTGAAAAGGCTATAAAGGCATACAGAACGGCATACGACAGGTATAAGAAAAACTAAAACTTGGGACTTTACAAAAATGTGCAGACCGCAGGAAGTAAGACTTTGCCTTGCTTTTGCTCAGTTTGTCCATTCTGCACTATTTTTCTAAAATCCCACCCACCAAAAAAATACAGAGTTGCAGCAAAATGAAAACCGTTTTGCTGCAACTTTTATAAAAGAAAGGTAAAATCATGAATAATATCAAAGATGCAATGGAATATTCAATCCGAAAAGTAAGTGAGGGTATCGAAACATTCGGGAATCTGTATCCGCAGTCGGCAAGTGTGAACAATGTATACGGAACTATGGAAAATATCGACTGGACAAACGGATTTTGGTGCGGAATGCTTTGGATGGCTTATAAATATACGAATGATGAAAAGTATAAAAAGGCGGCACTGGATCACGTGGCGGATTTTTATAACAGGATTGAAAATAAGATAAACACAGGCCACCATGACATGGGGTTTTTATATATGCCGTCATGCGTTGAAGCGTATAAGCTAACGGGCGATGAAACCGCAAAAAAGGCGGCACTCGCCGCTGCGGACAATATGTGCGGCAGATTTTGCGAAAAAGGCGGATTTATACAGGCGTGGGGCGAACTCGGTACGAAAGAGAATTACAGACTTATTATAGACTGTCTGTTAAATCTTCCGCTGCTGTTTTGGGCGGCGGAGGAAACAGGGGAAAAAGCTTATAAAGAAATTGCCGAACGCCATCTGAATACTACGTTAAACGTGATTTTCAGAGATGATTATTCAACGTATCATACATATTATTTCGACCCCGAAACAGGCAAATCGCTGTACGGCGCAACGCATCAGGGATATTCGGACAGCTCGATATGGGCGAGAGGGCAGGCATGGGGAGTGTATGGACTTGCCCTTGCTTATAAATATACGAAAAATCCGAAATTAATTGATATGTTCGTCAATGTTACGGAACTTTTTTTGTCGCATTTGCCGAGCGATAATATACCGGCATGGGACCTCATATTTACGGATACGAAAACGCAGAAAGATACGTCCGCAGCAGCAATCGTAATATGCGGAATCCTTGAAATGAAAGGATTGTGCGAAATCCCCGAAAAGTTCGTTGAAAAAGCAGCGGAAATGCTTCGGGCGCTGTGCGAAACCTGCCTGACGGAGAATATTAAGGAATCAAACGGAATACTTATGCATGGCGTGTATTCGATGCCGCATAACGGCGGTGTGGACGAATGTACGATATGGGGAGATTATTACTTCATGGAAGCGCTTATGCGTATGCTTAATCCCGAACTGCTTTGATTGGAGAAAAGTTTGAATAAAATTGCCCATAGCACCGCTCACTGCAAAGCGGCACTCTGAATAATTTTCTTTCAAACTTGGTTTTGTGCCTTGAACCACGGAAAGGAATGGTTATAAATATGGAAACTGTATTGAAATATAAAAATCCGTCGGAGGATTGGCTTGAGGGACTTCCGATAGGCAACGGCAGGCTTGCCGCAATGATTACGGGAGGTGAAAAGCATGACGATATTTGGCTTAATCATGAATGGCTGTGGAGAGGGAAAAACAGAAGCAGAGATAATATAAAATCTGCGGATATGCTGAAAGAGGTTCGGCGATTTCTCACAAACGGCGATTTTTACCGTGCGACCGCTCTTGCGAATGTGTGTTTCGGCGGCTTGGGCGGAATATCCGGTATGGAAAACAGCATAGATTCGTATCAGCCGGCAGGGAAACTGCGTTTTGATATGGAAAATCCGTGCGGATATATCGGACGGCGGCTTGATATAAAGCACGGTGTTGCGAGCGTTGAACGGGGAAATGTTACTTCTTATTTCATAGCACATCCGGGTATAAATATGATTGTCTGCCGTTGGGAGGGCGATATTTGCGGTACGCTGGAATATACACGTACAGCCGATGAAAATGCGGAAGAAAAATGTGTTGCGTCGGGTAATGAAATTATTTATAAATGCAGGTTTAAAGACGGTATTTCGTTTCAATGCAATATTAAGCTCGAAACGGACGGACAAGCAATGGCGGAAAGCGGCAAAATCACAGTGTGCGAGGCAAATTGGCTGACTGTGTTTATTAACATTGCAACAGAGGTAAAAGGGATTGACTGCGAGCTTGAAAAATATCCGACACCGTATAATATGACTTGGGAAGAAATAATACAGACGCATAAATCAAGGTTTGCGGAGGTCATGGAACGGTTTTGTCTTGAACTCGATTTGCCCGAAAATGATTTGTATACCGATGAGCGTATCGAAAGGCTCAAAAAAGGCGAAAAGGACGATTTGTTACCGCTGCTGTATTTTAACTACGGCAGGTATCTTCTGGTTTCTTCGTCAATCTGCGGCGAGCTGCCGGCAAATTTGCAGGGAAAATGGAACGATAATATAAATCCGCCGTGGGGCAGCGACTATCATTTGGATATTAATTTGCAGATGAATTATTGGGCGGCGGAAGCCGTTAATATGTCGGAATGTACCGAGGCGCTGTTCAAATATATCGAGAGAATGATTCCTCATGCGAGGAAAGCGGCGGCGGATTTGTACGGCTGCCGGGGCATATATCTGCCTTTGCGTGCGGACGCATGGGATAAATCCACGCCGGAGTCATACGGCTGGGCGGCATGGATTGGTGCGGCGGCGTGGATTGCCCGGCATTTTTGGCAGCATTACATATATACGGGTGATATAATATTTTTGAAAGAACGTGCATATCCTTTTTTCAGGGAAACAGCAAGATTTTATGAAGATTATCTCGTTGAGGACAAAGACGGCGTAATGCAGATTATGCCGAGTCAGTCACCGGAAAACAGGTTTGAGGGAACGGGAATGTTTCCCGTAAGCATAGGAATATCATCTGCTATGGACGTTCAGCTTGCATACGATTTGTTCGGATATGCCGTAAAATCCGCCGAGATTTTGGAAACCGATAAGGAAGATGTTGAAGCATGGAGAAAAATGAGAGATAATCTGCCGAAGTTTGAGATAGGCAGTGACGGCAGGCTGCTCGAATGGGACAGGGAGTATGCGGAGGTTGAACCGGGGCATAGGCATTTGTCGCATTTGTACGGACTTTATCCCTCGGATTTGTTCAATCCGTCGGAAAGACCGGTGCAGTATACTGCGGCGGAAAAGTCGCTGGAATATCGGCTTGCGCAGGGCGGCGCACATACCGGCTGGAGCCGTGCGTGGACGGCATGCCTTTATGCACGGCTCGGAAAAGGCGAAAAGGTGTGGGAACATCTTAATGCGAGCATAAAGGAATTTGCAACGGTTACGCTGCTTGATTTGCATCCGCCGAGAATTTTTCAGATAGACGGCAATCTCGGAGCGGCGGCAGCTGTGACGGAAGCGATTGTGCAGTATTTCGGCGGAACGCTGCATTTGCTGCGTGCGCTGCCGAAAGCGTGGGAAAGCGGAAGCGTAAGCGGAATGAAAATTCCCGGCGGTGCTGCATTGAATATGAAGTGGAAAGACGGCGTGCCGACAGAAATTGAAATTGTCGGCACACGGCAAAGCATAAAAATTGCATTGCCGGCAGGTAATGCAGTGAAACATATTTATGATACGAAAAATATGCGCAGTGTTGAATTTGCATCCGAAAACGGAGAGATATGTTTTCAGATTAAAGGCGATAGTACAATTGTAATTGAATAATGGGCATTTTTACTCAGCCACTCTGGGTTTTGGAAAAATAGTGCGGAACGGGAAAAATGCGTTTCACCTCTTGACAAATTCCGATATGTATTGTATCATATAATTATAAATATTCCGGATGGGTTGGATATGATTATGGATTACAAAATACGGGTCGCGCGGAAAGAGGATGCGGAAAAGCTTTTGAAAATATATGCTCCGTATGTTGAGAACACGGCTATAACGTTTGAATATACAGTTCCGACGAAAGATGAATTTGAAAAACGTATTGAAAATACGCTGAAAAAATATCCGTATATTGCAGCGGAACGCAATGATGAGATTTTAGGCTATGCATACGCCGGCGAGCTTTATCACCGTGAAGCGTATATGCATTCTGCGGAAACGAGTATTTATGTGGCACGTGACGGCAGGACGGTGCCGTATGCGGTGAAGAAATTTGCGGAATATCTCAGCTTTATCTGAATTTGCTATTGCTTTTTCGGAAAATATGTGGTATACTGTAGTCGATGAAAAATTTAATAAAAAAAGGGGATAAATACCAATGATGAAAATTCTTTTTCAGGGTGATTCGATAACGGATTGCGGAAGAAACACAAGTAACGGAAGCATGATTTCCATAGGTCAGGGATACGCTATGCTCGTATGCGCTGCACTCGGATATAAATATCCGCAGGAATATGAATTTGAAAACAGAGGAATCAGCGGGAACAGAGTTGTGGACGTGTATTCGAGAATCAAGGCGGACGGCTGGAATCTTGAACCCGACGTGTTCAGCATACTCATAGGCGTAAATGATGTATGGCACGAAATAGGCGGCGGCAACGGCGTAGACGCCGCACGCTACGAGAAAGTGTATCGAATGATGATAGAAGATACGCTTGAAAGACTTCCCGATACGAAATTTATGATACTTGAGCCGTTTGTGCTTAAAGCAGCGGCAACGGAAGAGAAATGGGACGAATTTAAGAGCGAGGTTGCTCTGCGTGCCGCAGCTGCGAAGAGAGTGGCAGAGGACTATAACCTTGTCTTTGTTCCGCTTCAGGAAAAATTTGATGCGGCGGCAGAGAAAACAAATGATGCGTCCTATTGGCTTGCGGACGGAGTTCACCCGACACCGGCAGGTCACGGACTGATAGCCGAAGCTTGGCTTGAAGCGTTTGAAAAGAATATAAAATAAATCTGGACTTTATAAAAGTTCCGCAGGGAGTTGCGGCAAAATGAAATCATTTTGCGGCAACTCCTTTGTGTTTGCATACACGTACATAATAAAAAAGCCCATTTTAAAGACTTTTTTATTATGTGCGTGTATGCTGAATAAATATTGTATGTTTACATACGGTGCGGCAGTATGATATAATTTTTACATAACATATCGGCGATTTTCAAAATAATAAAACATGAAAGGAAATGGGTATTATGAAAAAAATCACAGAAATGAAAAATTTGAAAAAGACTGCCGCCGCACTTACGGCAGCGGTGCTGATGACATCGGCGGCTTCGGCACAGGTTGTCTATGAACAGGATTTCGGAGGCACGCAATATGATTTGTTCGGTTCGAATTTCAATTACACATCATTGGGGAATGCAAATTATGATGCAAATTATATAAAATTTTTGTTTCCCGGCGAAACGGTTGAAAACGAGGACGGAACGACAACACTTAATCCCAAAGACTACGGAACACCGCAATTTGGAATTAATCCGGATACAATAGGACTCAACAATTATGATGCGGTAAGCTTTTTCTCGATTGAAAACGGGAAAGGTGTAATAACAAAAATAGGAAACCGAGGCACCTACAACCGTTACGGCTTTAAAAGAAGCCTTGCGGAGGAAACGGCGGCGTTCAACAAAGCCGAATATGAAAAAGAAAACGGTGCAGCACCGGAAGACCAGACCTTTGACAGCGTAATAAAATCGGGTGTGTGGAATTTTGATTTTACATTGCAGTCGATGCAGAGCGGAAGAAAGTTTTTTATATTGAGAAACGGCGATACGGAAAAGTTTGCCGTAAATCTCGAAAAATGGGGAAGAAACGTAGGTATTGCAGATACAATAGACAAAGCGTCGGTAAATAAAATCGGTGAAGATAATATTGATAACAACGGCGCAAATTACGGTCATGCCGTGGCATGGGACACGGGTGCGGAGGACTTTCTGAGATTGCAGATTGATTTCGACAAGCAGACACTCCAAATTTACAGAAACACAAGAACACCCGAAAATCCGAACTGGAAGCTTGTAACGAGGATACCGATAAAAGATGAAAGCGGAAGCATTACGGGATATGACGATGAAAGCGGAATATCGCTTGAAAAATTCGGCGTTGATTTGAGCGAAGGTATAGACAGTTTCGGTTATGAAGAAATGTTCCACGGAAATCCGTGCAGAATGATAATAGATGATATAAAAATTTCAAGAGTTTCGGACGGTGCGGAGCTGTATTCCTGCAGCTTTGACGATGCGGAAAAGGACAGCTGGTGGGATTACGGTTTTAAAAGCACATCAAAATACACTACGGCTTGGATGGAGGACGGCAGATTAAACTATCGTTCGGCAACAAATGACTTAGGAAATACGATAATAGACAGAGAAATAGGCGAGAATGCAGACAGCGGAGTTTGGACGGTAACGGTGAAGTACTGGGCAGAGGGCTTGGAAATAGGCGGATCAAGCGTTCCGGCATCTATTTCCGGAGGAGTAAGAAGCTTTATAAACTTCCTGAATGATGAGCATAATACCTACAGCATGGTAAACGGTTATGTAAATGATGTTGCGCTCGGAATAAGCTGCGGCAATTTCAATTACCCGCATATGTGGCAGGTTACATGCCTTAACGGAGAAACAAAAAGCGATTTGCTGAATGCGAATTGTAAAAGACCTGACGGAAAGTCGCTGACGATAGAACCGGAAAAAGGTGCGGAGTATAAGTTTGTATTTGATTTTAATGCGCACAAAATGTATGTATATGCCAAATTCGTATACAACAATCGCAATTTCAGCGTTGTAAATCCCGAGGGATACGATTTGCCGGAGGGATTCAGCTTCAATAAAATAAGATTGTTTGATACAAGTGCGAATAAAAAAGCGTGGGCGGCATGGGATCACCTTAAAATAGAAAAATTTGACGGCACGGAAAATGTAAAAATTACAACGGACAGCGATTTTGTAGGCAGCGGCGATGTTGTAGGTATCGGTGTTGAATCGTTCAGAGCACCGAGCGAGGAATCGAAGATCACATACATAGACAGCAGCAGAATCAGTATTGTTTCGGCGATATATTCGGGAAATAAGCTTGTAAACGTTAAGGTTTCGGAAAATGTTCAGCACAGCGCATTTGAAGAATTTAAAACGGATTTAAGCTTTGACAACAGCGGAGATTATACTGTTAAGGTATTTGCGATGGATTCCGAAAGCTTCAAACCGCTTGCGGACGTTAAGGAGCTTACATGGGTTAATATGGACTGAACGGCAAGGAGAACAAAACATGATAAAAAAGATTACAGTCGATTTTATGCTGATTTTATCGTTAATGACACAATGCGTATTTGCGGGGACGGAGGTTAAAACCTCCTCCCTTGCAAGCGGTTTTGACGAAATAACGATTACGGTCGAAAATGATAATACGCAGGGATTTATAAGCGTATATGTCTATGCGGAAAACAAAACCAAGCTTGTATTTATGGGTCAGCAGAGAGCGGAAAGTAAAAATATATTCAGCTTCGGCATTAAACCCGAAAGTGAAAGATTTGAAAAATATACGGTGCGGATAAATCGCAGCGGCGAATCGGAGGAAATTGATTTTAAATATTATACGTACAGGCAGCAGGAGGATGCAATTGCAAGGCTGCTGTCGGGGAATGAAATAACGGCGGAGCTTGCTGAAATTCTGTCGCTTGATATAAGCGAAGAAAGTCTGTACGGCAGATTGGAGAATAAATCGTCGGTATTGAGCGAAATGAAGAAAAATTCGGATGTAACCCCGGAAAATATCGGCGAAGTATTTACTCAGTCTGCGGTCAATGCTGCTTTTAGAAGCAGAAATCCGTCTACACTCAAAATGCTGGCAGAACAGTATAAGGATATAACAAAGCTGGAAGAAAATTATAAAACCGAGCTTGAATGGTATAATGATACGGAAGATAAAGCGGAATTTTGGAACAGGATTTCCGCCGTAGAGTATGCCGATGCGGACGAATACGGCAAAGCCTTTGCCGCACAGGCGTTTTTGTACAAAGAAGCCGACGTGCCGTATTCGGGACTTGAAGCCTTTATACGCTCCTGCAACGGGAAATATATGCAGAACGGAAAAACATTGAATGTTGATTTTAGCGTGCTGAATCTGAAAAACCGGACGGATATTGACAAGACAATGTACAAAATCGCAGATACGCTGTATGAGAGCATAGAAGCACTGGAAACGGCAATAAAAAAAGCTGCGGAGGAGGTAAAAGCGGAGAGCGGCAGCGGAGCCGGCAGCTCCGGCGGCGGTTCATCGTCCGGCGGCAGTGTAAAAAGCGGCAGCGGAAACAGCGGTTCGGGTACGTCAAGTACATATATCAAGCCGACAACGCAAAATACGGGAAGCATAGCTTTCGGTGACATAGCAAATGTGCCGTGGGCGAAAGAAGCAATACTCGGTCTTGCGGAAAGAGGTGTTGTAAACGGTATGGGTGCAGGAATATTCGAACCCGAAATGCTTGTTACAAGAGAGCAGTTCGCCAAAATGGCTGTGCTTGCGTTCGGATTTAAAACGGACGTCGGCGGCGCAAGCTTTGCGGACGCAGACAGCAGCGCATGGTATATGCCATATATTTCGGCATGCAATGCGAACGGAATTATGATAGGCACCGGCGAAAGATTCGGAATCGGAGAAGCGGTATCGAGGCAGGATATTGCGGTTGTACTGTACAGAATACTGAAAATCAAGGGAATAAGCGGCTCAGCTGAGAAAAATAATTTCAGCGATGCGGCGAAGATTGCGGATTATGCCGAGGAAGCGGTGAACTTCCTTTATAATAAAGGCATTATGAATGGCACGGGAGATAATAAAGTATCGCCGGGCAAATTTGCCGACAGAGCGGAAACGGCAAAGCTGATATACGATACTCTTAAATTCATGGGCGAGTAAAGGGGGAAACGTCATGAAAAAAATTATAGCGTTTGTCTTGACGGCGATATTTGCAATGTCGTGCATATCTGCGTCGGCAGATGAAATAAAAAACAGTGAAAAATTCAAAAGATATTGCACAATTCTGAAATCGGCAGGCATAGAAACGGGATTTTCGAACGAAAACAATGTAATATCAAGAGAAAAACTGGCGGAACTTGCACTAAAACTTACCAAAACAGAGAGCGAAAAATGCACATCGGCAAAATACATTGATGTTCCTCTGAAACATTATGCGGCGGATTTGGTGTATACGGTTACGCAGAACGGATATATGGCAGGCTTTGACGATAATACATTCAGATTGAATCAACCTGCCTCGGCATATGAATTTGCGAGAGTGCTGCTGTATATGCTCGATTACGGTACAATGGCAAAAAAATTGGCATGGACGGAAGCGGATTTTAACAAACGGATTGCCGGAACAAATCTGCTTAACGGAACAAATTCATCGGTGCTTACCGAGGGCAATGCTGCCGTTATGCTTTATAATATGCTGAAAGAGCCTGTGCTTATCGTTGAAAGCATAACGAATAAGGGAGCGGAATACAAAACCTCCGCAGACAAAACATATATAACGGAAAAATGCAGCCTGCTCAAATGCAGCGGAGAAATTCGTGCCGACGGAGAGGCAGCGGCGGTGGGCATCGAGCCGACAGGCAAGGGAAAAGTGAATATCGGCGGAGAAATATATTATTATGACGGCGATTTAAAAAACAATATCGGATATACGGCGGAGTTTTATGCAACCGATATAAAGTCGGAGGATATTCAGACGATAATATATCTTGAAATAAAAGAACCGTCGGCAGAGATTACGATTGACGCCGAGGATATACAAAGCTTTTCCAAAGGAACTTTGAAATATGAGTACGGCGGCAGAACAAAGACGGAGTATATAAACAGAAACAAAGCGAGTATATTTGTGAACGGCGCAAATGCCGAAAACGTTACGGATACCTTGTTTACACCGCAGTCCGGTAATTTAAGGCTTGCGGATTTTGACGGTGACGGAACGTTCGATTCGGTTTTTGTAACGTCTGTTGTGTATATCAAGGTTGCACAGGTAAATACAACGGATTATACGATTGTCGATTCCGATATGAAATACGAGATTGTAAGCGATGAGGACGCATTAGATTCGGACGGAGGAATAGAAGGCATTGCAAACGGAAGCATTATAGCACTTGCGCCGAGCGATTTTGAGTACAAATACATAAACGGACAAAAAATTCCTATGCCGAAGGCGAAAGCAAAACATCTCAAAGCACAAAAAATCGAAACAGCCGAATCCGGAACGGTAAAATCATACAACGAAGATATGATGACAATATCCGACGGAGAAAACGAAGTAAGTTTTGAATATTCAAAATGGTTCAAGCTTCTGGTTAATGCCGGAGTGTATAAGCTGCCGGATACGGACAGTAATATTACGGTTTATGCGGATAACGGAAAAATTGTTTATGCGGACGTTAATTCAATATACGGCGGAGCAAACAAAAAATATACATACGGCTATCTTGTAAAAATGTCGATGAACAACGGCACGCTCGAAAATCCGCAGTTTAAAATTTATACGGAAGAGGGCATTATGGAAAAGCTCGAAGCTTCCGATAATTTAAAAATAGACGGAGCGAGAGCTTCGACGGCGGACAAAATTAAGAATACAAAGCTTTGCCGAAACGGCGAAACGGTAAAACAGCTTGTATGCTTTGATTTAACGGAGGACGGAAAGTTGAAAACGCTTTATACCGCACGCGATTTTGCTTCAAAGCAAATAACGGACGAAGGCGGAAACACCGTTGACAATCCGGATTACGACCCGAACTACCGCGGATATAACGAAAATTGCTTTTCGTATGACTACGGCTGTGCGGAATCGGAAAAAATCACATACAGACACGGATTCAGACATCTTTATACGTTGGACGAACAGGCAACAAAGGTGTTTGTTGTACCGTCGGACAGCGAGGACGAAAAATATTTCCAATTAAGGACACCGAGCTATTTTATAAATACCTCGCAATACAGCGTGAAGCTTTATGACGTGCAGAAAAACTTTGTTCCGTCGGCTGTTGTATGTATGGTAAAGGCGAGTGCCGGCACGGTGGAAATACCGCTGGAGCTGTATCCCGGAAATCCGTGTGCCATAGTTATGAAAACATCGCAGGCAATAGACGATGAGGGAGAGATAAGACCGCAGATAACGGTCATGGAAAACGGTTATCCGTTTAAGGTGGGCGCACCGTCCGGAGTTAGACGTGAATTGTTTGCGTCCGATGATGAAATGACATCGTATAACGGAACACGATACAGCGGAGGAATATATCCGTCCGTTAAATTCAAGGATTTGGTTCCGGGCGACGTTATAATGTTCAAAACGAACGATAGGGGCGAAATCAGCGGATACAGAGTTCTCACGAGATACAATGATTTGTACGACGAAAACGGAAATTTTATATGCCGTGAAATAAATACCAATGACCCTACGGCATCAATGTATATAACCTGCGGAAAGGTTGTCGATATTTTTGACGATTACAGCTTTACGTTCAATATCGACCCGAACGAAAACGTATCGGGACTGCGGTATTGCTATCAGGGGATAAATTCGACCAACTTTGCTGTGAACCTATACGACCCGACAAAATCGTCGAAAGTCATAAGCTGCACCTCTAAGGAAATACGGATAGGGGATTATATCGTTACGAGAAGCGAGAGCGGTAAGGCACTTGAAGTATTTATTTTCAGAAAATAATCGGAGTCAGGGAGGAAAAAAGGTGAAACGCACAGAATATATAAGTAGGTGCAAAAAAGGAGCTGCCGCAGTCTTGAAGGACGAGATGAAAAATTACTGGCAGCTGTATGTGTTACTTATTTTGCCCATAGCTTATTTTATAATTTTTAAATATTTACCCATGTACGGTGCGCAGATTGCATTCAGGGACTATAGTCCCGTGAAAGGCATAACCGGCAGCCCTTGGGTAGGACTTAAACATTTCAAAGCCTTCTTTTTGAGTCCGCAATGCAAAATGCTTATTGTAAATACCGTAGCGCTGAGCTTGTATTCGATAATTGCGGGATTTATTTTCCCGATTATACTTGCGATATGCTTTAATTACATAGGAAATGCAGGGTTGAAAAAGCTTGTGCAGACGGCAACATTTATACCTAATTTTATTTCTACGGTTGTAATGGTCGGAATTTTGTTTCAGCTGTTCAATCCGAGAATAGGTGTAATAACAAATCTTATTGAAGCAATAGCGCATACAAAAATTGACATACTCGGCAATCCGAAAATGTTCAGGCATCTTTATGTCTGGTCGGGAGTGTGGCAGACGGCAGGCTGGAACTCCGTTATATACATTGCCGCACTCACGGGTGTCGATGACCAGCTTCATGAGGCCGCAATCGTAGACGGCGCAAGCAAAATCAAGAGAATAATACATATTGATATACCGGCGATTATGCCTACGGCGATTATAATGTTCATACTTAATCTCGGCGGAGTAATGACCGTTGGGTTCGAGAAAACGCTGCTCATGCAAAATTCGCTGAATATAGGATATTCGGAGGTTATAGACACATATGTCTACAAGATAGGTATAGCGGCGCAGGGAGCAAGCTTTTCCTATCCCTCGGCGATAGGTATTGTTCAGGCGATAATAAACTTTATACTTGTATTTACGGTAAACAAAATTTCGGCAAGGGTTTCGGAAACCTCGTTGTGGTAAGGGCGGTGAAAGAATGGCAAAAAAGGAAAAATCAATATCTGAACGCAATATGTTCAAAGGTGATGTTACGTTCGACATAATAAATCATATAATAGTATTTATCGTTCTTATTATAGTTGCGTATCCGATAATTTATGTTGTAAGCGCATCCTTCAGCTCGCCGACGGCGATTATGGCGGGGAAGATAAGGCTTTTGCCGGTTGAGCCGGGGCTTGAGGGATATAAAGTTTTGCTGAAATATTCAAAGGTGCTTACGGGATTTTACAATTCCGTGATATATACGGTGTTCGGTACGCTGATAAGCATGTTTCTGACGGTATGCGGGGCGTATCCGCTGTCACGTCCGGATTTTAAGGTGAGAGGGAAAATACTGCTGATGTTCGCATTTACAATGTGGTTTACGGGCGGCATAATCCCGACGTATATGATAGTGCAGAAAATAGGCATACTCGATACACGTCTGGCGATTCTGCTCCCCACGGCGATAAGCTTTTACAATCTCACGATTGTAAGGACGTATTTTGTGAACAGCATACCAAAGGAGCTGAATGAAGCGGCGAGAATAGACGGCTGCGATGATTTCAGATATCTGATAAAAATTGCACTGCCGCTTTCCGTACCTGTGCTGGCAGTCGTCGGAATGTATTATGCGGTGGGACAATGGAACTCATATTTCAACGCATTTTTATATTTGCAGTCGCAGAAGCTTTTTCCGCTGCAGATAGTATTAAGGGATATACTTATACTTAATTCGGCAAACGACGCAATCGGCGATTTACAAATTGCAAGCCAAAGAGAATATATGTCGGAGCTTTTGAAATATTCTCTTATCGTTGTTTCGTCATTGCCGGTAATAATGATTTATCTTGTAGTCCAGAAGCATTTGATAAAAGGAATTATGATAGGAGCAATAAAAGGCTAAAAGGAGGCAGGCAATATGAAAAAATCAATGAAAATCGTTGCGGCGGTATTGACGGCAACACTTATATTCACAGGCTGTTCAAACGGCAAAAAGAAAAAAGAGAACGTAAACGTAAAGCTTACGGAAACGGGAAGCTATCCCATAGTCGAAGAGCCGGTTACATTATCCGTGCTGACGCCGGCATCGACATATGTAGAAGATTATTCGACAAATGAATTTACAAAATATTATGAGAAAAAAACAAATGTAAAAATAGATTGGCAGATAATATCCGGCGAGCTTGCGCAGAAGCTTAATGTTATAATCGCAAGCGGAAATTATCCCGATGTATTTTTAAACTGTACAATAAAGAAGCCGGCACAGGCACAGTACGGACGCGATGGAATTATACTCCCGCTTAACGATTTGATAGAAAAGCATACGGTTAATATTAAAAAGGTACTCGGCGAGAATGAATATATCAAAAAGCAGTATACCGCACCGGACGGCAATATATACGGTCTCGGAGCTTTCTCCTCCGCATATCATGCGCGTACATCTACGAAGATGTGGGTGTATGAGCCGTGGCTCAAACAATCAGGTATAGATATGCCGGAAACAACTGAGGATTTCAAAAACTTTCTTATTAAAGTGCGTGACGGAGATTTCAACGGCAATGGCAAAAAGGACGAAATACCGATTCTCGGACTCGGCACGAGAGATACGATAAAATTCATTATGAATGCGTTTACGTATATGGACGATTATGAAGATTTTGAGTTCTTTGTTGAAAACGGCAAGGTTGTGTATTCTCCGACAACAGACGGCTTCAAAGAGGGGCTTAAATATGTCAGAGATTTGTATAAAGAGGGACTTATAGCGAAAGACAGCTTTGTTATAGACCGCCAGCAGAGAACGGCGATAGTGGAAAACCGGGAATATCCGCTTGTTGCGTGCTGCCCGGCACTTTGGTACGGTCAGTTTACGGTAAACAACGGAGGCACCGGCAGATTTGCGGAATTTACGGCTGTGCCGCCGCTGACGGGTCCGTCCGGCAGAAAAGCCGCCGCTTTGCGTCAGCCGCTTATAGACGGTCAGAAATTCAGTATTTCAGCATCATGCGAATATCCCGAGGTTGCTATCCGCTGGATTGACAGATTCTTCTGCGAAGAGGGATTTCTCGATGCGGAAAAAGGTCAGGAGGGCGTAGGCTGGAGAAAGGCTAAGGACGGCGAAAAGAATATTTTCGGTCAGCCGGCGAAATATGCCGACCTTACGGGAGAATTCGGTGAAACTCAGAATAAGCATTGGGTGCAGCTTGTTCCGGAATACAGAAGTGAAGAAGGCGAATTTTTCTTTGCATCGGACGATACGAGCGGAAAGAGCCTTGAAGCAAGACTTTATAAGGAATCACAGAAATATGAGCCTTATGTGGAGGATAAGACGTTGCCGGATATGTTCTACGGCGAGGACGTTATAAACGAATATTCCACCCTGAAAACGAATATTTATAACGAAACATATAAGATGGTTGCGGATATGATACTCGGCGATAAGGAAATAGATTCGCAGTGGGATAATTATATAAGCACGCTTGAAAAACAGGGATTGAAAAGATATACGGAAATTCAGCAGAAAACATATGATAATTATATAAAGAATTAATATCAAAAGGAGAGAATGTCTTGAATAAACGAAAGGTATTTTTTGCTACATTTTTACTTTCATATATTGTGCTTGCGATTGTGATAGCCGTGATTTATACGGGAGTATACGGCAGCTATGCGAAAACCTTAAAAACAAAAAGCGAACAATACAATGTATTGCAGTTAAAGAAGAACGTTTCGTTTATAGACAAGACACTGCAAAAGATAAATCTAAGCATGGAAGCGGTAAAAAGCTCGGACGCATTTGCGGAAATATGCAATGCCGACAGCGATGTTGACATTATAAATCTGATTAATATTCAAAACAGCCTGAAAAGCACAGAGGCGGACGAATATCTGTTTAAGGTGCAATATATAAGCCTGGCGGATAAAAATTTCATTGCGGCGCGCAGCAATTCCACGCTCGGCAAGGAAGAATATTTTTCGAAAATTGTACGTTTTAAAAATTTATCCGATGAAAAGATAATGAAAACCGTCAGTTCGGGGAAGAAAAGCCGATATGTATTCCCTGCGGAAACGGTAACGCTGTCCGGCATAAAAACAAAAGCAATATCGGTTGTAACGGTTTTCGAAAAAGACGGAAGAAAAATAGGATATATGAACAGCATAATAGCTGTAAAATCCGTGCGTGATGCCGTTATTGATGGATTTGAAAACGGATTTGCCGCTGTTTATGACGAAAATAAAAATTTGCTGTATGCGGACAAGGATTGTAAAACGGATTTTTACAAATACGACAAAATGCTTTTGAACGGCAAAAATGTTGTTATTGCTTCAAGAAGCGATTATAACCGCTGGACATATGTGGTATCGGAAAATCAAAAATATGTTTTCGGAGCACTCAGCAGAGTAAAGCTGCTTATATTTGCCGCAACACTGATTGCCATTATATTTGCGCTTGTTTTCGGCAAGCTTTTCATGCGAAAAAACGTAATGCCGATAGGCGAAATACTCGACCTTGTGGAGCATGACGGGGAAACCGAAGCGAAAAGCAGCATTTACGATAATATATATTCATATGTATTTTTACTGAAAAACGATTTGGAATTGCTGAAAAAATATTTTGAGAAAAATGTGAATTTCTTGCAGGGAGGTATTGTAAGAAAGCTTTTGGACGGTGATTTCAAATCTGAAGAGGAGTTGTTTGAGCAATGCCGATATACCGGTCTTGATTTTGAAAATCGGCTGTTTTGGATTACGGTGGTAAAATCCGGACCGGAATGGCTCGGACATGAGATTAAAATAAAAAATCAGGAGCTTGTGGAGGCATTATGCTACGCTGTTCTGGAAAAAAACGGGAAATATTATAAGGACACGGATTTTTATATCTGTCGTGCGGGAGAAAACATAACGGCGATTTTGTTCAGCAGAGTTTCGGGAGATATTTCAAAGGCGCAGAGGCACAGAGGCGGAATTGAACGTATTCTGAAAAAACAGCTGGACAATAAAATCGGCAAAGAGTTTTACCTCGGAACGGGAGAAACCGTGGAAGATGCACTTTTGATAAGCCGCAGCTACGGCGAAGTTTTGTCGGCTATTGAAAGGGAAAGGGCAATAAGTAACGAAAAAAGCATGTCTATATCCGCAAATTATTGGTATCCTCTTGAAGTGGAGAACCGTATTGCCAATATGACCGTAAATGGCGAAATTGATGGGATTAAAAAGGTAATTTCGGAAATTGAAGAGAAAAATTTCAAGGAACAAAATCTGACGGATGCAGATTTGCTTGCATTGTATTATGAAATCAAGGCGACGCTTGTAAAGCTGCTGAAAATGAATTCGGTAGAGGTGTCGGAGGAGGTTATATCGGCACCGGACGAGAAAAAGCCGGAAGCGGCAGTCAGATACATTTTAAACGTCATAGAAGAAATATGTAAGGAAAGCGGTAAAAAGAACAAAAACCGCGACGAAGAAAATTATGAAAGAATCAAACATTTCATATATAAAAATTATTGGAATCCGGATATGTCGCTGACGCTCATAAGCGATAAATTCGGGTTGAACGAAACGTATATCTCGGCTTTATTCAAAAAATACAACGGAAATTATTTGTCTTATCTCGAAAGCGTAAGGCTTGAATGTGCCTGCAAAATGATGCTGAGCGAAAAAATTAATATAAACGAGGTTGCGGAAATAGTGGGCTACAACAGCGACCAGTCTTTCAGACGTGCATTCAAGAGGTATTACGGTATATCGCCGACGAGCTATAAGGAGCTTTATAAGAATAAATGACAGAGATACATTAATCGGGAGGAAAGTATATGAGTTTCAAAAAAATATGTGCGTTTATGCTGTGCGTATTCATGCTGATTCCGTCGCTTTGTTCGGCGGAGGAAACGCTGTGGACGGAGAAGAATATTTCCGTGGACGAAACACAGCTGAATTGGGTCGGCGAAAGAAAATTTGATGATGTAAAGCCGATAACGAGAGGAGAAACGGCGGCACTCACGGCAAAGGCTCTCGGCATGGTTTATGCCGGTGATGACAGAAAATATAAAGACGTAAGCCAGGTATACGGTAACAGAATAAGTGCGGTAACGGCACTCAATATAATGCAGGGCAGCAGCGACGGATATTTTTATCCGGATTCGTATATTACGAGAGAAGAGCTTGCGGCTGTTGCCGTAAGGGCATATAATGCAGTATCACAGACACCTGTGTCGGCAGAGATTAAAGAGGATGCATACAACGATTTTGATATGATAAGCGACTGGGCGGCGGAATATGTGTTCGCAGCCGTTCAGCTGAAAGCGATTTCGGCAAAAAATAAGCTGATACGTCCGAAAGATTACGCAACAAGAGCGGAATGTATAGAGGCTGTGGCAAAGGCGGCAGGCTTAAAAATGTTCGAGTATACCAAAACGGAAGCAAAGCAGCAGGATAAGACCGAAGCCGTTCAGAAGCCGCAGCAGGATTCGGGAAAGCTTATAACGGAGGTTAGCGAAGTCGGCGACAGTATTTTAAATGGCAGAGATATGGGAACCGTTGCCGAACTTGACGCTTCAAAAGATGTCAGCAAGGAATATGAGGTGTATCAAAAAGCGGTTGTAAGGAATCAGATGGGTACGAGCGGAATCTATATGAAAGCAAGATTTTCGGCAGGGAGTGCGGTAAAGCTTTATGCGGCAAGAACAACCGAGATACCGGAAATCGAAACCTCCGCACCGTATGCTCCGTCGTCATATCTTCGGGTATGCGACCCGGACGGCACTCTTGTGGGATTTTACGATTTTACGGATATTGAAGGCAAAAAGGCAATAGAAGTAGTGCCCTCGGTTAAAAAAGAGGGAATATGGACATTTACGTTTACGGGATGCCGTACAAACGATACGGTGGAATTCGGATTCGGCGGTGCTTCGTCATGGGGAATAGGCGGCATGTCGGCATTTGTTCCGACAGAAACCACTCCGAACGAGATGTATGTATACTGCCAGCCACAGGCAATGGAAATACAGGTCGTTACGGGTGCGAACGCAACGGTTGCGTTCAGCGATGAAACCGGCAAAAAAATAAGTCCCGAAGAGTTTAATTCATCGTGGTACAAGAAAAAATACACAGCAAAGCCGGCAATCGGCGACAGCGTGTATAAGCTGGAAATCGGCAAAGGCAGAGATGCGATAGCCATAGATATGGCACCGTCGCTGATGTGTCCCACTGCGGAAATGGCTAAGGATTTGAAAGGCGGCTGGGTAGAAAGCCACGGCAAGCTTATGCAGGGACCGTTGCAGGCACGAATCAGAGATTTGGCGGTTAATATTGTTGACAATTGCAATCTCGATGTCGATATAGGCGAAATTCCGCCGCTGCCGGCAAAGGAAGATATTAAGAATATCATGGCGGAAGCACAGATGTTCGGCAAATATGCACCTATAGGCGGATTGAATTATGCTTTTAATATGCAGATTTTAGATACTGATGATATTTTCCTCGGATATATGGCAACGGAAAATGTGAAAAACGGCACTGAAAAATTTGCCGATTATCAGGCAGGCGAATTTATGCAGGTAAATTTAAATCCTCTTGACGGAATGAGCGCCGCATTGAGAATACCGGCACAGCTTAATTATTTTTACGGCAACGAAGCGCTTATGCGCCGCTGTGAGCTGTATCTTTTGAGTGGACTCTACAGCTTAAGCGAGGATATGTATGCCAGAGAGAACAGGCTTGATTCCGGTTCGACGGGCACAACGCACGCAGGCTTTTTCTTTAAATATACAACGCACGCATACCAGCTGCTGAAACCGCTTCTCCCGAAAGAAGATCTTGAGATTATAGAGGAAGCAATAATAGCATATGCGGACGCACAGCCGAACTACAGGGGATATGTTACAAATCAAATGCTTCATGCTAACGAAGGGCTTTTGTGTACATATATTTCAACCGGCATCGAGCGTTATCATGAGGCTTGGAAACGTCAGATAAGAACCGTGATAAATCCTGTTAAAGGCTGGGACGGCTTCGGATTTAATCACGAGGGCGGATATTATATTGAACAGCTGGGCTGCGATGGAAACTACAGCTGGCTGAATCAGTATTTCTTTGCGAATATGTACCGCGAATACAGCTTGCTTGATACGGCAGATGAGGAAATATACACGGCAATGAGAAATATAATACACGAAAATATGGTATTTGAAAGCTATGCATGGCTTACGAATCCTTTGAACTGTGAGCAGGATTTCCCGATGTCCGATTCTTTTACAAGCCGTACAAAATCGTGGCACGGTTATATTAACGGATTCCCCGGAAAAGAACGTGTTATGGATATAGAACCGCTGGCGAAACGCAGACAGCTTTTGCAGTATCATGACGATACGGGACCGTCATTCCCGTCAAGCGTATTTCCGCATTTGCTGAATAATGAGGATTGGGCATATCAGCATATAAAGGAGCATTACACGGAATACGACAAGAAATTTGAACAGCACACAGGCGGCTGGACGAACGACTTGTACGGATTGTTTGAGGACGCATATTACGGCGAGAATAAAGACATGGAACCGGCGCAGCTCCCGTGCGAGGGCGAGGACGGAATCAAAGAATATCAGGGATTTATAGCATATAAAAACAAGGGAATCTACGGCTATACGTTTTATAATTTCAGGCAGGAATGGAATCTCCCGGCTATATCGTGGATGGGCGGAGGACCGAACATAATCTGGAGCGAAAAAACGGGCGGCAGCCTTATGGGACAGAAGCCAACGGATTATGCAAATCCGAAAAACGTGGATTCACCGGACAAAATAAAACATTCCTGCGTATACTTTACGGACGCTTCGGGAACGTTCATAGCAAGCGGAAAGGAAAAAGCTTCGCTGAAATGGATTGAGGAAAACAAAATCTGGGAAATATCCGGAACTATGCCGGAAACGAATCAGACGGTTACGTGGAGATATGAGCTTACGGACAGCGGAATCAGAATCGCAGTATCGTTATCATCTCCGAAAGGCATAACAGCATGGGTTAATCTGCCGTTGTTTGAAAATAATAAGGGAACTGCTTTGAGGGTTGAAAAATACAGCGAGGGCAGCCTGGACATAGGCAGAGGAAGCAATATTATGACATACAAATGGGATTCCGATAAATCCAAGCTTGAGGAAGCCGGTGATTTGGTGAGAAATTTAAGAATACAGATCCCGAAAAGCGGAAAAGTCACAATAGATATTTCGTGCAGATAGGAGAATTCAAAATGAAAAGAATTTGTTTGTTGTTATGTACGGTAATTTTCTTCGCCATGCCCTGCATGGCGGAGAAAAACGGCAGAAACTATATTTTTGAAACGGATTTCGGAGGATATACCGAGGGTGACGACGCAATAAAATACTTGGCGTCAACGGGGCTTACGTCAACGTTTTCAGCAGAAATGGGCGACAGGATTGAGATATGCGACGGTGCTTTGTATGTTGATATATCCGAGAGAAGCAGCGGATTTCCGAGTATGAAAATACCGAAATCCTATACACAGGATAAAGACGTGCTTGTATTGGAATTTGATTTGAAGCTTGCCGGGAAATTGAGCGCAATGACGTTTCCGCAGTTTGGTACGATTGCCCAGACGTGGATGGGCGTAAGCTCTAACGATACGGCACTTGACGCACGCTTTACGGATGCGTCCGTGACAAGCGGAAACAAATGGAGAAGTGCCGGAGTAATATTCAAATGGGGAGAAAATGCGCCGTGGTATCATTTTAAATATACAGTTGATGTCGGTGCGTCAAAAATGGCGGTAAACGTGAGCGGCGAACCGAGCTTCAACGACAATAACATACCGATATTTTCGGGTTCGGGCATACCCGTAATATCTTTTGATATACGGGGCGGAGCATATATGATAGATAATATAGAGCTTTATACTATGGGCAAAATGCAGATTAAAAGCTCCGGTATTCAAAACGGCGATGTAAATGTTCCGTGCGAAAAATCCGTAGATATAGAGTTTACACAGGATGTGGACGAAAGCACGTTAAACGAAATCACGATATCGGGACTTGAAACCGGAGATTATACCGTAGAAAAGATAAACGGTAATATGGTGCGCATTAAGTTTAAAAAGCCTCTGGAATATGCCACCGAATATACAGTGAATGCAGAGAAAATTAAAGCGGTAAACGGACTTGCGGCGGACGGAGCGGTAATAAGCTTTACAACGGAAGCCGCACCGGAGGTATATATAAAAGACGTTTCCGCAGTTTATGACGGAAATATGCAAACGGTGACGGTAAAGGTTGCGAATACGTCTGCCGAAAGTAAAAGCATGACTCTGTTTATGGCGGTATACGACGAATATAACAGCTTAACGCAAATGAACTGTATCAGCTGCACTGCGGAAGCGGAAAGCGAGAAAACCGCTGTGCTTGCGCAGAAGAATGCGAACGGCACGGTGAAACTGTATCTGTGGAACAGTGCAGAGCTTATGCAGCCGTATTGCATGGAATACATGCCGGATTTTACGGAGGGTAACTGATATGAAAAAAATATTTATTTTAGTAATGCTTGCCGTATCGGTGTTTGGTACATCGTATGCCGCCGGCATTGAAACGATATATGAGGAAGATTTTGAAACCACGGGCAAATTAACGGCTGTGCAATACATGGACGAAAATGCGAATATAGAACAGCCGAAAGTAACGAATAGCGGACTGAAAAGTATAGATTTCGTGAAGGAGGGCGGCTCGAATGCACTTAAATTCACGGGATATACTTCATCGGAGTTGTCGGGAAACGGCACAAAAACAGTAAACTTTGTTTTTGACAAACCGTATACGCTTGCGGATTATCCGAATACCAAGCTTGTTGTTTCGTTCTCGGAATATATAACGCTTGCCGATGCGAATGCATATGAGCATACATATATTCAAGGCGGCGGGAAAAATGTTATTCAGATGTTCTGGTCGGCAAAGAATGGCGAAGCACCCTTATACAGATGCAATAACAAGGGCAATATAGGCAAAAAAGCGGACTTGAACCGAAAAATAGAATCAATATATGTTTTTGATATGGAAAACAAAATGTTCGATTTTATTTTCGACGGCAGCGAGTTTAATTCAAATTCTATGATGTCCGATACGGTTACGCAAATAGACATGTTGGGATTCAAAATAGAAAAAGGACATATATTTTCAGTCGATAATATAAAGGTTTATGCCATATCTGCCGGTGTTCCGCTCGAAATAACCGAGCCGAGTCTGAACGGCGATGAAAACGTGAACGTGGAAAGCGGATTTACGGCGAAAATTTCTTCGTACATTAAAAATGAAGATAAAATAAGTGTGACGGCAGGCGGCACAACACTTGATAAAAGCAAATATTCGATAAATCAGAAATATGTTGCCGAGGACGGCGGATATGTTCTGCTTACGCTGAAATTTAACGAAAAGCTTGATTATCTTACAAAATATGAAATAATATTTGATTCCGAGCTTAAAGACATAACGGGGACGGCGTTGGGTGAAACAAAAATATTTGCGTTTACGACCGAAAAAGAAGCGAGAGTATATATGAACGGAGTTGAATGTTTTTCGGGATTTTCGGGCACCGGAGAACGGCTTATATCCGTTGCCGAGGCAAACGGGAAATATGTAACGTTTCGTATATCGGCGGCAAATGACTTTACATCGGAAAAAACAGGCGCATTTGTTGTAGAATGTTGTGATGCCGACGGAAATCCGCTCACAAAAGCTGTTCTGGAGGGGAAATTTATTGCCGGAGAAAACAGTTTTACATACGGCACATATATCGGAAACGATATATGCAGCGTGAAAGCGTATGTTATTGATTCTGTGATCGGCGGGAAAATGATGTCCGATACGGCGGTGTTTGAATAAAATAGATAATTGCATTATAATATTTTACAATTAACCGATTTGAATAAACCGAAAGGAGAAAATAATGAAGAAGTTTTTTGCTGCGGTTTCGGCGGCAATATGGCTCACGGTCGGCGTTTCGGCAAACGATAACTGCCTGATGTATCATGATTTTGAGGGGATTACCGACAATGCCGAAACGTATATTTCGGATACGGAAAGTATTATAACATCAAGTACGAACAGCGGATTGAAAAATTATGATTTTATATTTGAAAACGGAAGTACAAGACTTTGCTTTACCGCTTACAAATCCGGAGAATTAACGGGCAATGCATCGAGAAAATTTGCATTTGTGTTCCCTGAATACAGTCCTGAAAAATATCCCGGCACAAAGCTTGTGCTTGGATATGATGAAACGGTATATGAAAGAAGGGACGGAAACAATATTCATATGAATGTGTCCGACGGCACCGGAAAACAGATGACGCAGCTTTTTGCATTCCCGGAGGGAGATTCCGATAAGCTGCGTATGCTTATGAAAGATACGGTATACGTGCGTCACGGAGAAAATACCGAATACAGGCTGACAGCAGATATAGGTACGCAAAAATTTGTGTTCGGCGTTGGAGAGAATTTCAGCAAGGAGTATGATTTTCAAAGCAATATATCGGAGATTTCAATGATTTCATGGTTACCGACAAAGAATGAAAAATATTCCCTGGATAATATATATGCATGGGTTGTGCCGAATACGTTTTCGGTATCGGAATATACAAAAAAAATAAGAGTTTCCGATAAAAAAATATCTGTGTATTTATCAGCTCCGGCGGACAAAACCGTATTGGACAAAATAAGTGTTAATAATGAGAAAAGCGGATTTTTTGTAACACAGAATTTTAAGAAAGCACAGCTGGATATAGTTCTTAAAAATGTTTCTTACGGCGAAAAGTATAAAATAAGCTTTGAGGACGGATTTAAAGACATTGCCGGGAATAAGATGACTGCGGAATTTGAAGCGGTAGCCGAAAGCTTTCCCGAATTTAATATTGATTCATCATATGAGCATATCGGAAACGATATAAAATATCGGGCATATGCCGAAAATCCATCCGAAAGCAGTGCAAAAGCATATATTATTGCCGGACTCTATGACGAAAACGGCATACTTACTCAATGTGCATTTTTTGAAGGTATGTTTAAACCTATGCAAAAGCAGGGATTTGAGGGTGTGTTCAAGGATTGTGCAAATTCAAATGTAAGGATATATGCGGCAGCAAAAGAGGGGTGAGCATATGAAGAAAATAATTGTATTTATTATAATGCTCGCCGTTATTACAATGCAGGCTGCCGCATATGTCACGGAACCGCTTACTGTGTATGACGGCAAGCTCGGCATGTACGAAACGAAGGTATATACGGACGAAGCGGTAACGCTTAAAGCATATTCGGGCGGCGAGGAAGCGGAAAGCGTGTCGAAGCTGACATCGGGCGGCGGATATATAGGTATCCGTACAAAAAAAGATATGGAATACAAGCTGTTTCGCAACGGAACGGAAATAATTCCGCAAAGCTTTGATTATACGGCAGATTTTACGGTGACGGGAACCTCGGCAAATAGCGGATATTCGCCGCAGGAAAAGCTGTATTTTGAATTTTCCGAACCGATACTTCAAAGCAGTATCGGCTCAATAAAGGTGTATGCGAACGGCAAAGAGGAAAACGTCACCGTTTCGGCTGCGGAAAATAGGATAGAAATATCGAGGGCAAAAGGTTTGTTTGCTTATAATACGGATTTTAAGGTTGATTTGAGCGAACTTTGCGATTTGCTTGAAAGAAAGCTTGAAATCAGCGTATACGAATTTAAAAGCTGCGATGTATCGGAAAATTTTTCGGTGTATCAGGAAGCAAAGGTATTTTCGCAGGCAGGTATAGGCGGATTCGCCATGCTTGCGGAATTAAGCGGAGATACGGTTTTTCATTTTTCGAGAAAGACGCAGATTCCGAAAAGCGAAGCACTTCCGTTTGTTCCGTCATGCTATGCGAAAATATACGACCCGAACGGACGGCTCGCATACATATATGATTTTACATATTCGGAAACAGGTACGGAAATTCGGGAAGTATCGCTTCCGTATATGGAGGGAATATGGCAGATTCAGTTCATAAGCGGACGGGAAAAGGATATTCTCGGCATAGGCATATCGAATGCCGAAAGCTGGGGCGTAAGAGGAGAAACGATTCTCGGCATTACAGAAACAACGCTGAAAAGCAGTTATGTTTATGTTGCGGAAAAAGCGGACAGCATGATAGTATCTTCAACGGCAGGCAGCAGCTTTAAAATATACGCTGAGGACGGAACGCCGAAAGGTACTTCGGGCACTGTTTCGGGAAAAACATTCGCAAGAACAAATTGTGAAATAAGCAATATTTCGGCAGATGAAGTGTATCGCATAGAATTGGACGAATATTTCCGTGACGGAATCATAGTGGACAGAATACCGTCGCTTATGTGTCCCACAGCGGAAATGGCAAGGACGCTTAAAGGCGGCTGGGAAGATGCCGACGGCATAATCGTGCAGGGGGCAGTGCAGAAAAATATGCGGAAAGAAGCGTTACGGCTGCTCAGAGAGAAAAATTTGAACGTATCAGCACCGCAAAAACCGCAGCAGCTGCCGAATATCGAAAACCCTGTTGCGGAAAGCCTTATGTTCGGCTCATACGGTCTTGTATCTCCTGTCGGCGACCAAATAAAACGCCAGGTAACAGATCCGTCAAGCCCGTATCTCGGCAGATTTTTGACAACGGCGGAATATAATTCGGGTAATATGGTTTCGTGGGAAACGGGAAACTATAATGCATGGGGTTCAACGGCATTCGGCGCACTTGCCGCAACAAATGCGGAGCTTAATTATTTCTACGAAAACGAAGCGCTGATAAACAGAAGTGCATTGTCGATTCTCGGCAGTCTTGCGGCGCTTTCGGAGGATTTTATCATACGTGAGGGAAACGATGCGGCGAATTATCCGACAACGCACGGGAATTTTTATTTCAGCTGGATTTCCAAATGCTATGCATATATAAGGGATTATCTCGATGAGCAGACAAAAAATACCATAGATTTGGGTATTTCCGCACTTTGCGACAAACAGGGAAATTACAGAGGAATGAGAGTGAATAATCAATGGATGTTCACTGTGACGGCTGTTGAAGCGGTATCGAGGTCGGTGGGCGAAAACCGTCATTTGGATTTCGCCAAGCGGCATATAAGAGGGCTTGCGAACGGCTCGCATCTCGGCTGGCAGGGTCAAAGCTCGGCAGGCTATTATATTGAAAACAACGGGTGCGACGGCTCGTATCACAATCTTAACCGACAACTCATATATACAATGTACAAGGAGCATAAGGCTTCGGAAAACGCAGACGGAGAAATTCTTGCTATGCTTAGTGAATCGATAAAAAAGAATGTTGAATTTGCCTCTCTGTTTTGGGTAACACAGCCGGAATATACGGATGCATACGGCCCGAACTGCTTTACGACCAGAACAGACGCAGCGGCAGAATGTATAGACCATATGGCATATCCGGCTATAGCCGATGAATTTCCGCTTGCAAAACGCAGATTTGAGGTTCAGAATATGCCGAAAAAAGGATTCGGCGGAGCAGGAACATTTCCGTATTATGTCAACAATGACGAATGGGCAATGCGCCTTATAAACCGATATTGGACTTCATACGAAAATGGGACGAGAGGATATTCCTCAAACGGAAGTCCGCAATGGTATGAAGTATTGAAAAATCGTGATAATTGCACAGCGGAACCGCTTCCGTGCGAATATGAAAGCGGAATTTGGGAAGAACCGGGTATTATTGCAGTAAAGCATAAGGGTATATATTTCAATGTCTTTTATGCGTTCCCGGAAAGCATTTCCATGCCGGAAAAGTCGTATATGGGCGGAGGAATCACAATGCTTTGGAGCGAGCCTACGGGAACGGTTGTTGCTTCCGAAAAGCATAAAAACTATCCGAATGTGAGAAATGCCGATGATATAAGGGCGACTTGCGTATACGGCGAAAACGAAAACGGCGGATTTATATTCAACGGGAAAGGCAAGGCAGAGCTTGAGTGGCTTGAAAACGGAAAAAGCTTTGAAATTTCGGAAAGTATACCGAACAGCTCAGCAAGCGTTGCATGGACATATACTCTGCTTGAAGATTGCGTTGAAATGAAAGTTAAAGCAAGCGGTATTACAAACGGAGCGGTGAATATTCCGATAAAAAAGACAGAGGAAAAAGCCGTTGTGACAAGTGATGAAAATGCTGTGTATTATACATACGGAAATGAGGAGGTCGCATTTTCGAGCGAGAATGAATGCAGCGTAATAGCGGACGGCAATATATCAAAACTGCGTGTGAAGCTTGACGGGAATAACGAGGCGAAAATTATGATTTCCGCACAGCTTACGGGAGGATTACAGATAGCAGAGGAAAACGGCGGAGATGTAACACTGCTGAACGGAAACGCAGGGACAAAAAATGCAGATGTTTATTATGTGGAATATGACAAAAAGGGACGAATTACATCAGCAGAAAAACGAACAGTGTCTGTAAAGGCGCATGAATACAAAAAGATTTATATTACAGATGGAAAGCGTATATTTATATGGGACGGAAATATGAGTCCCGTGCAGCGGAAAGGAATGGTACGGCAATGAGCAAGGCGGAATGGATGAGCGGAAAATACGGTGTTATGGTTCATTATCTTTCGCATATACTTTCGGCAGACGGTACAAAAAAGCTGTCGCCGAACGAAATGGCGGAGAATTTTAATGTAAAAGAATTTGTGAAAAGTATAAAGAGAATGGGCGCAAGCTGGGTTATATTCCCGATAGGACAAAACACGGGATTTTATTGGTCGGAAAATCCGTATATAGAGAAGCTTGCGCCGGGACATTGCGCAAATCGTGACCTTATTTCGGATATTGCGGAGGAACTTAATGTGCAGGGCATACGGTTTATCGCATATCTGCCGACAGAAACGGATGCGCAAAGCGAGGAAATGAGAAAGGCGTTCGGCTGGGATTTGTCGGCGGACAAAAAAGAATTTATGAAAAGATATATTCCGATTGTAAGATATTATGCGGAAAAATTCGGCGATAAACTCAGCGGCTGGTGGTTTGACGGCAATTACAAATCGTCTGAAAAATCGTTTTTAAGAACGCATGACTGGGATAACGGCAGATTTGACAGGGAAGAATGGTTTGCTGCCGTTAAGGCGGGAAACCCCGAAGCTGCGGTTGCTATGTGTACAGGTGCAAATCATATGGGATATGTTTTTGAGGAAGAGGAGTATTTGCCCGGAGAAACGAATGATTTGACGCATTTCCCATGGGAATATGACAGCCGGGAAAAACAGTGGCACGTACTTACGTGGCTGGATTGCTTCTGGATGTACGGCGAGGGCAAAATGCCTCCTTTGAGATATTCAAACAAGACATTGTATGAATATGTCAGAAGATGCACCGACAAAAAAGGTGCGGTCACGCTGAATATAGGAATATATGAGGACGGCACACTTGCAGAGGAGGCCGTTCACCAGGTCGAGGGACTGCGTACTGCGCTTGCCGTTGAAAATCCTATAGAGTTGACAAATATATACGGAGAATTGATTAAAAAATTTGAAATCCATGCGGATAGTATGAAAGACGAAATGCCGTATGAGCCGGCGGCATGCGAGGACGGAATGTATGCCGAAAAAGGTTCGGAACTTAGCAGTATGTGGAACTGGACAACATCGTTTGTAACGGGTCTTGCGCCTATGTATTATCAGGTTGAAAAGTCGGAAAAATATTTGAAATGGGCAAATGCTTTTGAAAAATATTATCATGCGAAGATGTTTGATACGCCGCTTGAAAGTATGCACGATATAGGTTTTTTATACAGTCCGTACAGCGTGGCAATGCATAAGCTTACGGGTGATATGTCGCACAGAAACGACGCACTTCGTGCAGCAGATGAGCTTGCAAAACGTTTCGATATAAACGGACGGTATATTGACGCATGGGGACGTATGAATGACGACGGCAGAACAGGCAGAGCGATTATAGATTGCATGATGAATATAGCACTGCTGATGTGGGCATTTAAAGAAACGGGTCATACGTATTACCGTGACGTCGCAAAGGCACATGCAGATACTACGAAAAAATATTTTATACGTGACGATTTTTCGGTTGCACATTCGTTTGATTTCGACAGAAAAACAGGCAAGGTTTTGAGAGAAAACAACGGCTGCGGATATGCAAACGGCAGCTGGTGGGCGAGAGGAACGGCATGGGCGATTTACGGCTTCGCTCTTATCGGCAGATACGAAGAGGAATACGCTCGGCTTTCGGAGAAAATAGCCAAGGCTTATATAGGCCGGCTCGAAAAGGATAAATATGTGCCTGTCTGGGACTTCAGACTGCCGAAAGATATGCCGGCAAAGAAGTGCGGCACAGAACCTGCCGATTGGGACGAAACAGACGCAAGGAATAAAATATATAATGTAGATACGTCCGCTGCGGCAATATCGGCGTGCGGAATGCTTACGCTGTATGAACTCGGCGGCAGCACGGATATGCTTTCTTTCGCAGTGAAAACGCTGGAAGCGCTTAGTGCGGAATATGTGAACAGAAACGTGAATGTTCCCGGCATTCTGAAATATCAGAACGGGCAGAAATCATATACAACCTACGGCGATTATTTCTATACGGAGCTTTTGCTGAAAGTACTTTACAATATTGATATATGCTGGTGATTGGACTTTATAAAAATGCACAGACCGCATAAAGCAAAATAATACGGAAATAAGGGTAAAAATTAGAATACTCAAGTACAGAAAATGAGTGGAAACAAAAGTCCAACAAAAAAGGAATTAAATAATACCGTCGAACGGTATTCGACGGAACGGAGATTATTATGAAATGTAAATTATCTGATTTAATGCTGCCTGCGCCGTACGGCGGAGGATTTGAGATGCAAGATTATTGGGTGTGGTGTGGCAGCGTTGTTAAAGGTGAGGACAGCAGATACCATATGTTTGCGTCACGCTGGCCGAAAACGCTGCCGATGCACCCCGGCTGGCTGCTGAAAAGCGAGGTCGTGCGTGCTTCGTGCGACACGGCGGACGGAACATATAAATTTGAAGAAGTAGTTCTGCCTATGAGGGGCGCACAGTTTTGGGACGGGCGCAGCACGCACAATCCGCATATTATGAAAATAAACGGGAAATATGTGCTTTACTATACGGGAATGACATATCCGTTTGATGATGCTGAGGGGGAGGTTTCGTGCAGCGACCCTCGTGTGATTGCTTCACGTGCATCAAAGCGTATAGGCGTAGCTGTTTCGGACAGCGTTTTCGGACCGTGGAAACGTTTTGATTCGCCGATTTTGAATACAAGACCGGGAAGCTTTGATAATTTTCTTGTTTCAAACCCGGCACCGTGTATAAAGGAAAACGGAGATATACTGCTTATTTATAAGAGCCGCAGCTATAAAGAGCCGCCGTATATAGGAGAGTTGCACGGCAAAATGCAGTTCGGAGCGGCACAGGCGCAAAGTGCCTGCGGTGAATATAAGCGTATAAGTGATGTGCCGCTGTTCGGCGGCTTTGAGCTTGAAGACCCGTTTATATGGAGAGATAACGACGGCTATAATATGATGGCAAAGGATATGTCGGGGGAAATTTGCGGTGAGCCTATGGGCGGCGTGTATGCAAGCTCGGCGGACGGAGTGCAATGGAATTTCAAGAAAAATATCCTTTTTTACAGCCGAAAAATATTGTGGAGCGACGGGAGAGTGCGTGAAATGGGAAATCTCGAACGTCCGTTTATGCTTTTTGAAAACGGCGTCCCGTCATATGTATTTTTTGCAACGTCGGACGGAAAAGACGGAATGGGTTTCGCAAATTGCACAAAAACTTGGAATATGGTTATACCGCTCAAAAAATCGGAGGATAAATAATGAAATACGAAAAACAGCTTAAGTTTATGGATTGGGAATTCGGTGCGTTTTTCCATTTCGGAATACGTACGTTTTATGAGGGGCACAAGGATTGGGATATGCAGGAAATGTCCGCAGCGGCATTCAATCCGGATAAACTCGACTGCGAGCAGTGGATTAGAACAGTGAAATCGGCAGGGGCGAAATATGCAATTCTTGTGTGCAAGCACCATGACGGATTCGCAAATTGGCCGTCGAAATATACGGACTATTCCGTGGCAAATACGCCGTGGAAAGACGGAAAAGGCGATGTTGTCCGCGAATTTGTAAATGCGTGCAGAAAATATGACGTGAAGGTCGGCTTGTATTATTCACCGGCACAGTTCGGGTCTGTAAAGATGAATGCAAAAGAATATGATGATTATTTTATAAACCAGATTGCGGAATTGCTTGAAAATTACGGAACAATAGATTATTTGTGGTTCGACGGCTGCGGCAGCGAAAATCATGAATATGACACGAAAAGAACAATCAAAGAAATAAGGAAAAGACAGCCGAATATTCTTATATTCAATATGTGGGATCCCGATACACGGTGGGTCGGAAACGAATCGGGGCTTGCGCCTATGCCGAACAATAACATGGTGGATTTGCTCGATTTTTCCGTACTTGCGGAGGAAAAAGACAGGCTGAACGAAGAAAAATTTCTGCCGGCGGAATGTGATTGCAGAATACGTCGTGAAAACTGGTTTTACAGCGAAAATGACGAACATACGCTGAAAAGCCTTGACGAGCTTCTGGGCTTGTATTATTATTCGGTCGGCAGGGGTGCGAATTTGCTTTTGAATATTGCACCGGACAGGCACGGACTGCTTCCGGAAAAAGATTCGGCTCGGCTTATCGAATTCGGCGAAAAAATCAAGGGTATGTTCGGAAAAAGCATTGCCGGCCTTGAACAGACAGTGAAAAACGATGATGTTTATACAATTGATTTAAAAGAAAATACGCTTGTTAATCATGTAATATTGGAAGAAACGATGAACGACGGCGAGAAAATCGAAAGCTTTGAAATATATGTTTATCCGTATCCATGCTACGGCAGCAAAGCAATACCTGTATATTTTGGAAAGACCGTGGGACATAAGCATATATGCAGATTTCCAACCGTGAGAACGGAAAAAACAGAGATTGTAATAAATAAAAGCAAACCGAATTATGAAATTAAAGATATTAATGTGTATTATGCGAAGTAAAAATGATTGCATTCTAAGACAATATATGCTATAATTGTATATGAGGTGATCGGCTTATGAAATGCATTTGGCTGAATAAAGCAAAATATTGCCGGTATATGAAGTCGTATCAGACGATGTTTTCGGACAAAACGGGATTTGAATTTTGTGCGGCGGAATTTAAACACAATTATAAATTTGATAAAAAGATATTAAAAATAAAGTTGGAAGTATGTGCGGATACGAAATACGTGCTTAACATAAACGGTGAACCGATGGGAACAGGACCGATATGCCGGGGCGGTGACTACGGATATGAGAAATCATTGCCTTATACATATTCGGATATATATGAAATAGAAATAAATGATAAAAATTTGTCATTTGCGGCGGAGGTAAGGCTTTTACCGGCGGTTATGGCAGAAACGTCGCTCGGACTCGGAAGATTTGCACTTGAATGTGATGCGGAGCTTGAGGACGGCACACACGAAATATTTTCGGCGGACGAAACATGGCTTTCACGCCGAAATACGTATTATGAAAGTATCAACAATGTTGATTTTACGAAACGTGAGGAAGAATGGACAAACTCAAGTTTTGTTGCGCCGTTCCCGGAAATACGGCATTCGCCGCTGCCGAAGCTTGCGGAAGAAAAAATCATGCCCGATGAGTTTTCGGCAGTGACGGTCGTGGCGAAAGAAAGCAGATCCGTGACCGTGACGTTCGATAAAATATATTCGGGATATGCGCTGCTGAACGTATCGGCAAAGGATAAATATAATATTACGGTGAATTTCTTTGAAGTGCCGGAACAGCCGATGGGCAGCGAAAGCATAACCGCCGATTCCGACATTAAATATAAGTCGTTGAGAATGCACAGTATCGGGGGATATACGCTGAATGTCGAAAATATAGGCAATGCAGATGTAATAATTACAGAAGCGGCATTGATGTTCGAGCATTACCCGATAACGAACGAAGGCAGATTTAAATGCTCGGATGAGGTGCTGAACAAGATATATGAAGTTGGGAAGCATACTCTTTCGATATGCAGACAAAGCATTGAGCTTGACAGCCCGAGTCATCAGGAAAATTTGGGTTGTACCGGAGATTATTTTATTGAAAGCCTTGTAAATTATTTTACATTCGGTGATACACGGCTGACGAGGCTCGATATACTGAGAACGGCGGAGTACCTTAAAATTACGGGCGGAAAAATGTTTCATACGACATACAGCCTTATTTGGGTTCAGATGATATATGATTATTATATGTTCAGCGGCGATACGGAGCTGCTTGGGAAAACGGCACCGTCAGTTAAGCTTTTGCTTGAAAGATTCCTCGGATATGTGGGTGATAACGGCCTTGTCGAAAATCCACCGAATTTTATGTTTGTCGACTGGATATATGAGGACGGCTACAGTCTGCACCACCCTCCGAAAGCATTGGGGCAGACCGTTATGAATGCGTTTTATTACAAGGCGCTTCTTACGGCGGAGCAGATATTTAAAGTATTGGGTGACGGCACGGCAGATATATACAATGAACGTGCGGAAAAGCTTTATGCGGAATTTAATGC
This sequence comes from uncultured Clostridia bacterium, assembly GCA_934792465.1. Classification (GTDB taxonomy): domain Bacteria; phylum Bacillota; class Clostridia; order RUG12999; family RUG12999; genus CAKVOK01. The sequence goes on from CAKVOK010000002.1 coordinate 91,147, forward strand.
CGCATTGTACGATTCTGAAAGAGGATTGTATTTTGACGGACTGAATACGCCGTCGGAAGCCAACGATTGGCTTCCGAAAAATTCCGAAAAACGCTATTACAGTATGCATTCAAATACGCTTGCGGTGCTGTACGGGTTATGCCCGAAATCGGAAGAAAAAAGAATAATGACGGCGGTTTTGGAGAACAAATCGTTAATTACGGTGCAGCCGTATTTCATGCATTTTGTGCTTGAAGCGGTGTATTCCGCAGGGTTGTTTGAAAAATACGGGATAAACCAAATTTTGAGATACGGAAAGCTTGTCGAGGAATGTGACAAAGGCTTGAAAGAAGGCTGGATAGATATGCCGGGCTACGGCTACGACTACAGCCATGCATGGGGCGCAACTCCTACGTATCAGCTACCGTCCAAGCTGCTCGGATTTAAAATAATTGAAGCGGGATTTGAAAAAATATCGCTGTCGCCGAAGCTTTACGGTTTGGAATATGCGGATATATCCGTTCCGACACCTTACGGGAATATACGCTGCGTAATGGATAAAGACGGAGTGAAAACGGAAATCCCCGAAAAAATTTCAATTCTATAAATAATGCCTGCCGACAGGCGGTTTTGCAAAATCGTTTGTTCGATAGGCATTATTTTCATGCGAAAAAACACGTAAAATGTGGCTTGTTGTGGAATATCCACAAAAAATATTATTTTTTATATATCTGAGACGATGTGCAATAGAAAAATTAAAAATTTTTCAAAAAAATTTAGCTCCATGCGGCTTTCGGAGATTATTTTTGATTTTTGGTGTCAAACTCCCGTAAAAACATATGAACAAAACCGCCGTTTCTATGCAAAGCATACAAAAAAAATAAAAATTTTTTTGAAATATGTATAAAATAATACTTGAAATGTACACTAAATAGGTGTATAATATATTTGTTGAAAAAATGAAGTTTTAACGACAAATTGTAAATTTGGCATATATATGATAAACGAAGGGAAGAAACGGAATGAAAGGTACAATATACATGGACCATGCGGCAACAACGTATGTAAAGCCGGAAATAGCGGAAAAAATGATGCCTATGTTTACGGAAATATACGGAAACCCGTCGGGTATATACAGCGTGGGCAGAGAAGCGAAAAAGCATCTTGAAGCCGCAAGAGCGGAGGTTGCACAGTGCCTTAATGCTAAGCCGGAAGAGATATATTTCACGGGCTGCGGAAGCGAAGCGGACAACTGGGCAATCCGAGGTATGGCGTATGCAAGGAAATCGAAAGGCAATCATATAATAACAACGGCTTTTGAGCATCATGCCGTGCTTCATACGTGTCAGCAGCTTGAAAAAGAAGGCTTTGAAGTTACTTATATAAAACCGAACGAAAAGGGGCTTATTTCACCGCAGGATATCGAAAAGGCGATTAAAGACACAACAATACTTATTACTGTTATGTTCGCCAACAACGAAATAGGAACAATTCAGCCTATAAAGGAAATCGGAGAAATAGCGAAGGCTCACAAAATCACGTTCCATACGGACGCTGTGCAGGCAGTAGGCGCAATACCCGTAGACACACAGGATTTGAACGTAGATTTGCTTTCTATGTCGGCACATAAATTCTACGGTCCTAAGGGCGTAGGGGCTTTGTATATCAGAAAAGGCGTTTTGCCGCAGAATTTCATGCTCGGCGGCGCACAGGAACGCCACCGCAGAGCAGGTACGGAAAACGTTGCCGGAATAGTAGGAATGGCGGCGGCATTGAAACTTGCCTGCGATACCATGGACGGGCATATCGAAAAAATGAAATCTTTGAGAGATTATCTCATAGAACAGGTTCTTGAAAAGATACCTCATACAAGACTTAACGGTGACAGAGAAAAAAGGCTGCCGACGAACGCAAACTTCTCGTTTGAGTTCATCGAGGGCGAAGCGCTTCTGCTTCACCTGGATTTGGCAGGCATATGCGCTTCGAGCGGTTCGGCTTGTACTTCGGGTTCGCTTGACCCGTCGCACGTATTGCTTTCTATAGGACTTCCGCATGAAATTGCGCACGGTTCGTTAAGGCTTTCGCTTGGCGATGAAAATACAAAAGAACAGGTTGATTATGTCGTTAAAGAGCTTGTCAGAATTGTCGGACTGCTCAGAGATATGTCACCGCTGTATCACGGAGAAAAATAAACAACGCTTATCGTAATAAATTCCGCCGATTAAGCTGTTGAAAATGCCGGTGCGGAACGGCAGAACGGGAGAGATGATATATGTATACTGAAAAAGTTATGGAACATTTTCAAAATCCTCATAATGTAGGAGAGATAGAAAATGCCAATGCAATAGGTGAAGTCGGCAACGCAAAATGCGGCGACATCATGAAAATGTATATGGTGATTGAGGACGATGTAATAAAAGATATTAAGTTTAAAACTTTCGGCTGCGGTGCTGCCATTGCAACGAGCAGCGTTGCGACAGACCTTGTTAAAGGCAAGACCATAAAAGAAGCACTCGAGGTTACAAACAAGCAGGTAATAGATGAACTCGGCGGACTGCCGCCGCAGAAAATACATTGTTCGGTGCTTGCGGAAGAAGCTATAAATGCTGCAATTCATAATTATTATGAAAGAACCGGAAGAGATGTAAGTGAGCTTCCGAAAAAATGTACGGGTCACTGTGAGGCTTGCGGCGTAAATCATTAAAAAATTTTAGCGGAGTGCAGCGGTGTTTTGCTGCACTCCGTTTTGTAATTGTTAAGCAGTTACCAGATACAAAAAAAGCGTGGCGATACCGCCCAAAACCATAGTTCCGCCGAATACGGCGAGGAGTATTACGGCAACAAGCTGTTTTCTCTTTTTATTCATATTGAAATTCCTTTCGTATGTAATAAATATATTATATACCAAAATTAAATAAAATGCAATACTTTTTTATATTTTGCATAGGGGGAAACTTATGAAATTTGTAAAAAATCCGAATCTGCCGGAAAAGGCTGCCACAGTCATAGCGGCGGCGAATATTCCGCAGGATATAAGAAACGAACTTGAAAAACTGAATATAAAAATAATTCCGTCCGCTGAAATAAATTTTGAAGTAAGCGGAGTGAAAATGCATCCGGATATGCAGATTGTGCATATGGGCGGAGATAGATTTGCCGTGCATAAATCGGCGGCAGAGCATTACGGAAAATATCTGCCATGCATATGCGGTGCGGGCGGAAACACCGGCACCTACCCGTCGGATATTGCATATAATGTAGCAATAATGGGAAAAAGAATGATATGCAATAAAAAATATACGGATAAAAAAATTTTGGATTTGTGGAGCGGCGAAATAATAAATGTCCGCCAGGGCTACAGCAAGTGCAGCATACTTGTTGTTGATGAAAATTCGCTTATTACTTCGGATAACGGTATATACGAAACCTTAAAGGGTAATAATATGAATGTGTTGAAAATAAGAACCGGTTATATTGAGCTGCCGGGGCAGAATTACGGATTCATAGGCGGTGCGGGCGGCAAGCTTGCCGAAAATCTCATAACCTTTACCGGAGATATAACAACGCATCCCGATTATGATAAAATATGCGGATTCTGCAAAAATTCGGGTGTGGATATATATTCCCTCGGCAAGAACGTACCGATTGACATAGGCTCACTGCTGCCGGTTATTGAAGAATAAGAAAGGTGGAAAATGTGAATCAGTATATAGTAGATACTTTTCATGACGAAACAAAGCTGTTTGAAGAAATATCGTCGGGACTTCGGGAAATGGGTATTCCGGCGCAATGCGTGCTGGACGACATCATATCGGTTGACGCAAAGAAAAATACATCGGACGTGATAGCGGACGTGACAGGGCGATTTATAATAGATAATCTCGAAACGGATAAGGTTTACGAAATATTGAGACTGCACTGCTCCGGCAGGGACGAAATCGAGGGTGCGGCGAAATGCTTCAAAAATGATATGTTTAACAGATATTCCAGACTTCGTGTACTTAAAAAGGAGCTTAAAGAGGCGCTGCTGAACTATGGGCGGATTAATGTTGAGGGGCTTTTGAATTTCAGACTTCATGAATATAATCATCTGCTGTATACGGGTACGGCGATGGCGCTGGAGGATTATATTGCGAACAAGGCATGCGAGGATTTTCTGAATTTGCTTGAATATTACGTGAGCATACAAGACAGCAGATACGACACTGTTATCGTTACGCAAACGGATAACGGATATGTGATTACGGACGAAAACGGCAGGGATATTAATGATGAGGACGATGCGGAATTTTTTGACGGCATGGAAATTTCTCCGCTGAAAGCAGACGATATTTTGATAGGCAGATTGATGAATATAGCACCGGAAAGAATTATCATGAATGCGGATGCGGATAAGCCGGTTATAAAAACGCTGAAAAGGATATTTGCCGGAAGATTGAGCGTGGCGGATTGAAAAACATATATTAAAAAAGTCGGTTTTTGAAAAGAAACCGATTTTTTTATGATATTATATTGACAACGCCGCCGCTTTGTGGCATAATTAAGTATACGGTCAAAATTTTCGGAAAGGGAATATAATTATGAAAATTCAAAATAGAAATTCAGCTATAGAAACAGAGAACGGTATCATACGTAAATTGTATCTGAACGGCGACACAACAAATCTTGCGGACAAGAACGGAAATTTCGGTATGCCGTGTTTTACTTTCAAAACAGATGATATAAAATCAATGCCGCATGAAGCATTTGAACCTTATAGTTCGAGAACCGGAGAATATACGGCGGTTTACGCCGAAGAAAACACTATTTTCTGCACAGATGCCGAAAACGGAATTTCAACAAAATACATACTCGAAGCGGATAGCCTCAGAATATTATCCGAAACGGAGAACGGCAATATTTCGGAATTCGGTATAAACCTAAATCTGAATTTTATCGGCAAAAAAGATTGTGATTTTAAAAATCAGCTGCTGCCGACCTCTCCGTATACTTCTGCCGACGGAGAATATATGTATTTTATATTCACACGCCCGAATGGGAGGTATGTTGCGGCAATCGCAAAGACACCGTGCGACGGCTGGAAAATCAAATATTCGCCGTTCTGCTGCGGTCATTTCATATTAAATCTGCAATTTCTCGCAAGCTTCGACAGGGTATACGGAGGAAACGAAAGAAAAAATATCGAAATCGTATTAAAATGCGCAGATACGCTCAAAGAAGCGTTTGAGATTATAAGCGGCGAATACGGAATGCCGGTTGTTACCAACGTTTTAAACGGCGGTTTCGACGGCTGCGCCGAAGTAAAAATATTCGGCTGTGCCGACAGCCTGGAAATAAAATCACCGGACGGCGAAATCTCAAATATAGATGTTTGTTCTAAAATCAAGCTTGACAAATTCGGATTTTATACAGTAACGCCGATTTTTAAGGGCAAGCCGGGTCTGAATACCGTTGTTTGGAACGGCGGAAACTTCAATGAGCTTTTTGACAAAAGCTGCGAATCGATTAAAAAGCCGTATCACCCGGACGACAATCTCTGCGAGGGCGGATGTTTCCTGTGGGAAATGCTGATTAATATGCGACTGCGCAAAAACTTCAAGTTTGATTCTGTTGCCAAAGAAGAGCTTGACATTATCATGGCGAAAAACAAAAGCTTTGTCCCAAGACGTACAATTGTGCCGTATGCGCTCGGCGAATATGCGCCGTATCATATTCATGAATCGAACAGGATACAGGAGCAGTTTTTCGGGGTTTCGATTTTGATTGAAGCATATCGTGTGTATAATGATAAAGAAATTCTTGATTTTGCGGTATGCACATTGAAAGAGCTTGTAGATAATTATATGAAAAACGGCATGATTTTCAACGGTTCGGATTATACAACCGTATGCTGCCCTATGATTCCGCTTGTTGATGCGGCATTGCTGCTGAAAAAGCTGGGCGACAGCCGTGCCGAAATATTTGAAAAGGCTGCTGCCGAATCGGCGGAATTTTTGTTTAATAGGGGATACAGCTTTCCGACAGAGGGCGGTATTTCCGACTTGACGGACGAAGAACGTGAGGACGGCTCTATCTCATGCACGGCGCTTGCACTGCTGTATTACTGTGCTCATATGAAGTTTGTAAAAAAGTATGCCGAATTGGCAAGAGATATTATTATATTCCACCGTGCATGGACAATGTACACTCCGGACGCAAGGATAAACGGGTCGAGCTTCCGCTGGTGGGAAACCATATGGGAGGGCGACGGCGAAGGACCGGCAATGTGCGCCGGTCACGCATGGACGATATGGCAGTCGGAAGCGTTATACTACTGCGGATTGCTTTTTCATGATGATAAAATGCTGCTCGAATCCTGGAACGGATATATAACCAACTTTTCAAAAACACAATCCGACGGGACTATGTACAGCTGCTACGAAACCGACTATATACGTGGCGGCGGTGACGAATGGACAAAAGGAACGCTTAAACAGCTGAAAGGCGAAAATACCGATATTAAATACACCGTTGCGCACGGCTATCCGAAGCATAAGGATAATTCGCTTTCGAGATATGCATGGGTGCGTGCTGCCGAAAGTTGGCTGAAAACCGCAGCAATTTTGGATATTGACGGACAGACGGTGTACATAAATACAAACAGCAAGCATGAAGCTGCCGAAAATATAAGACAAATATATATTAACGGCGAAATGAAAATAATCGGGAACGGAGATTGACATGGAATATTTAATAACTGTAATCATATGTTTTTTTGCGGGAATGGGTGCAGGACTCGGAACGGGCTTTGCCGGCATGAGTGCTGCGGCGGTTATAACGCCGATGCTCGTTACGTTTTTGAAGATTGAACCGTATACCGCAGTCGGAATAGCACTTGCTTCCGATGTTTTGGCGAGTGCGGTTTCCGCATACACATACGGAAAAAATAAAAACCTGGATATAAAAAACGGAATAATAATGATGGTGAGCGTGCTTCTGTTTACCGTGGCCGGAAGCTATGTATCAAGCCTTGTCCCGTCTGCGACAATGGGCAATTTTTCCGTGTTTATGACGTTTTTGCTCGGTGTAAAATTTATTCTGAAGCCTGTTATGACAACGAAAGATGCCATGAACAACATATCGGCGAAAAGGAGGATATATCAATCCGTATTCTGCGGTGCTGCAGTGGGTTTCATCTGCGGATTTGTCGGTGCGGGCGGAGGAATGATGATGCTTCTGCTTCTGACGAGCGTACTCGGATATGAGCTGAAAACCGCCGTAGGTACAAGCGTATTTATCATGACATTTACGGCGCTTACCGGTTCTGTTTCGCATTTTGCTATAGGAGAAAGCCCGGATATTGCGGTGTTGCTGATGTGTGTAATATTTACGCTGATATGGGCGAGAATCGCTGCCGTGATAGCGAACCGTGCGAACGCCAAGACGCTGAACCGTGCAACCGGCATTATTCTCGTGATACTCGGAGCGGCGGTAATGGTATTTTCATTTTTGAAATAATAAATAATGGGGTGCTGCAAAACGAAATTGTTTTGCAACACCCTCTTTGAAAGTGTAGAAAAACAGTGTGTTATAAAGTCCGGTGCTTTATCTTGCTGCGCACCTGTACTTGTGCGGCGTCATCTTGTATACGGAGAAAAATTTTCGGCTGAAATAGCAGCGGTCGCAAAAACCGAGCCGGCGGCTGATTTCGTTTATCGTCATATCCTCGTATGTAAGATATTCTTTCGCTTTCTCCAGTATCAGCAAATCAATGTATTTTCCTACCGATATGCCGGTATCTGCCTTAAAAATCTTTTGCAGATTGCTTCTGGACGTGAAAATTCGGGAGGATATATCGCTTACGGCAAGTCCCGCCGAAAGATTTTCGTTAATACATTCTATCGCCTGTTTTGTTATTTCAGAGTAGTTTTCCATTTTCCTCCCGCCTTTCTTATTCTGTCTTCATTTGCCTTTTAAGAATCGATTCTTTCACATCATGACTGTAATTGTCTATATTTACATCTATATAGGACTCGTGACCGTCATTGTAAATAAGCTTGATGTTTGTGTTTGTCGAACCGCTCTCGATGCTTTCGGAAAGGATTTTCGCCATTTCGTCCATATCCTTGTCCGCTGTGTATATTGCTTTTATTTCGTGTATGTTTGCGTCTTCCGATCCGTCATCCATCTGGGTTTCGTTTGATTCATACCTTCTGACATCAAGCTCCAGCAAGCCGTCCGTTGAGTATTCTATGTTGTCGGAATATTTTTCATTAATAAAATTAACGGTGTTGACGTAGCAATCGTATACATTGTAGTTGTTGCCGTATATGTTTAATACAGCGTATATCCTGCTTTTGTCTATATCGTCATATGTGTATTTGCCGTATTCCTGTCTGAAAAGATTTAAAAGCTCTTTTACCTCTTCCGAATTGTTTACTCCGCTTTCGGTATTTACGGAAAAGGTTGTATTTCTTGTAATGTTAATCCATGAACTGTTTTTGAGAGCTTTGGCATTTATTCTGCTCAGCATAAGAGTTTTATATTCCTTTGTATCATATATGGATTTCATATACTTGTTGTAGTCGGATTCGGAAACATTAAGTGAATATTGCAAGCTGCATATCTTATTATTCGGGTTTGCAACAGCGGTTACGGAATAGTCGCCGAATCCCGACTTTTCGGCACTTATCAGTGTGAGCACGCTTGATATATTTTCGGGGGACTTAAGGTTATAGCTGTTATAATATCCGTTTCCGCTCGTACCCACCGCAAATTCATTTATTTTTTCGGCTTTCGGTATAATGTAAAACATCTGCGGTTTCGCAAGCGGCAGAATTACAACCGCAAGTGTGCATACCGCAAGTATTGCAAAGCCTCTCATGTTTTCAAACATTGCCTTGAAGTTTTTGCCGAATATGCCCTGCAATATTACGAACGCAAGGAATGCGCCTATCAAATATCCGAACAGAGCTATTATCACGCTTCGCTGCGACATTTCCAAAAATATCAGGCCGAAGCACAGTGCCGAGAAAAATGCGAGATAATATTTCAGGAACGATGTAAGCTTTCCGTATACAAAGAATTTTCCTGTGTTTTCGCTTTTTCTGTATTTGTAAAGTACAAGTCCGGCTGCCGCAAACGCAATCGTATACAGTATTACGTATATAATTTCCGAAACATTTATTTTATCATATGCATACCTCGCAAGAAGCAAAGGAGGGAAGATATATACTTCGTTATAATAGAACTCTATGCTCATAAAAGAAAACCATAGACCGATACTGCCCTGTATTAGTGCTGTCGATATGACATATACCAAAAATACAAACGCAATTATGCAGAGCTGCGCAAAGAAGTTCCCCGAAACGCTTGCCGCAAAGCAGCTTACCGCAAATACGCATATATACATTAGCGCCACGCTCAGAATACCTTTCAGCATTATGCCGGCTCCGATGGTTTTGCCTATTCCGAGTGCCGCAAAAACGGCTGTGTTTATTACAGCAAGCGGTATAAGCGGCAGTATGAGCGTAAATACTCCGGATAAAAACCTCGAAATATAAAGACTCTCTCTGCTATGTTCCATAGAATGGTAAAACAAAACCGACTGCTGTTTGTATAAATAATTGAACAGGAATATAGCTGTGATTATCGCCGCTGCGGTTATCAGCGGAATCATCAGAGGATGATAGCCCGAAAGAAGTTTTGCTATAGTCTCCATGTCGGATTTTTGCGTTATTTCGGACATATTGTTGTTTAGGATTAGTGCAGGGAGCGTAGTGCACAGAAAAAGAAATATTGTATGGAGCAATATAATATATTTCTGCTGTTTTACGGATTCCTTAAAAAGGTTTAAATTAAAGTAAGATTTTCGAGAAGTCATATCCGCTTACCTCCATTTCGCAAATAAATATATCCTCAAGCGTAAGCTCAATTTCGTCAATCAGCAGGGGTGCATAGCTTTCGAGTACGGCAGAAATTTTTTCTCTGTCGCCGCGAACCGTAAGCTCCAGAATACTGCCTCTCATGCTGCTTGTCAATATATCAAGCTTATCCTTTAGCATATCAATGTCAATCATAGGCTTATACGCCGCCTGATAGCGGTGCAGAGTTTCCTTTATATCCGAAATGCTCTTTTCAACGACGATTCTGTTGTCGTGCAAAATGCCTATCGTATCGCAAAGATTTTCCATTTCGCGCAGATTGTGCGAGGATATTACAATCGTCATGCCGTTTTCCGCAACCTCGTTTACAAAAAGTCTTTTTACAAGCTTTCTGATAACGGGGTCGAGTCCGTCAAAGCTTTCGTCGCAGAGCAGAATCTCCGGTTGCTGCGCCAGTGCAAGGATAATCGACACCTGTCTTTTCATACCTTTTGAAAAGCTTGATATTCTTTTTGAAGTGTTTATGGGGAACACCCCTGCCACCGATTTGTATTTTTCCATGCTGAAGCTTTTGTAGACGCTGTTCAGATACGAAGCCATTTCGTCTACGGTCGCTCCGTTGAAATAAAACGGGTCGTCCGATATGTAAGCCGTTTTTCCTTTCACTCCGACATTTTCAAAAATGTCCTCTCCGCATATTTTTGCCGTGCCGCCGTCCGGCTTGTATACACCTGCCAATACATTCAGCAGCGTTGATTTTCCGGCACCGTTTGAACCGATAAGTCCGTAGATGCTTCCTCGTTTAACGGTCAGATTCAGATTTTCCAGAACTTTTTGTCCGTCAAGTCTTTTTAAAAGCCGTTCAGTTCTAATCATGCTGTTCACCCCTGTAAATAGATTTTATCCTTTCGACGGTTTCTTCCTCGGATATTCCGTATTTTTTCAGCTTTTTCAGCAGCTCGGCAATATCATGAAAAATTCCGTCCGACTGTTTTTTCTTGAGTGCTTTTACATCGTCCGTAACAAACCTGCCTTTTCCGTTTACGGAATACGACACACCGCTTCGTTCCAGCTCCGTAAACGCTTTTTGCACCGTGTTCGGATTTATCGCCAGCTCTGTTGCCAGTTCTCGGACAGACGGCAAGGCTGCACCCGGTTCAAGAACTCCGCTCACAACAAGCCGTGTTATGCCTTCTGTCAGCTGCTCATAGATAGGCCGTCTGTTGTTTAACATTAATTCAAGCATTTTAATCTCCTTTCTACTGCATACTATAGCGTACTACTATGTGTTAGTACACTCATTATAGCATACAAAATTTGATTTGTCAATATGTTTTGATGTAATAAAGACAAAAATACACAAATGGGTGCTTTATAAAAATACACAGACCGCATAAAGCAAGGAAAAAATGCTGTTTTCAGCAATAAAGAAAGACAGCACCGAAAATTCGGAGCTGCCTGTCCTTATTTTAATATATGTATTAACCGTTGTATGCGTCCTCGTCGCAAATCAGAACAACATCGCTGTGGACTTTGAGCAGGGTTGCCGGAACGTCTGTCGTGATTTTGTCGTCAAGCAGGCTTTTAACTGCATCGTGTTTAGCTTTTCCGCTTGCGAGAAGAACTATCGTTTTCGCTTTCAGGATAGATGCCATACCCATTGTTATTGCCTTTTTCGGTACTTCATCGGCAGAATCGAAAAATCTCGAATTGGCTTCTATTGTATTTTCCGTCAAGCCCGTGATATGCGTAGCGGCACAAAGCGCCGAATCCGGCTCATTGAATCCGATATGTCCGTTCTGACCTATGCCCAGAATCTGTATATCGATTCCGTATTCGTCTATGCGTGCGTCATATTCCGCACATTCTTTTTCTATATCCTTTGCCGTGCCGTTCGGAACGAACGTGTTTTTCTTATCAATATTAATATGGTCGAACAAATTGCTGTTCATGAAATATCTGTAGCTCTGCTCGTTGTCCGGCTGCATCGGATAATATTCGTCAAGATTTATCGTCTTTACGCTTGAAAAATCAATTTCACCGTTTTTGTTCATTTCCACAAGCTTTTTATACATTCCCACGGGAGTCGAACCCGTTGCGAGTCCCAAAACGCAATGCGGCTTTAATATCATTTTTGCCGCAACCATTTCGGACGCTTTTTTTGAAACCTCATCGTAATTTTTGCATATTGTTACTCTCATGTTATCACCCTGAATATATTTATTATTTGAATCGGGGATATAAAAAAATATCCCTAATCTATTGACTTTTTCCAACTACTATGATACAATATTTTATGTGAAATTGAAATACAATTTTTGATATAAAACGTATATTTTTTTAAACGTAATATTAATTGAGGTAAAATGATGAAACTGAATTATCAAAAACATAAAATAATTAACGTTATCAACATAACAAAAGTTGTTACCCTGTTTTCGCTGGATATTGACAAAGACTACTTTTTCCCCGGAGAAAAGCACGATTTTTGGGAAATTGTATATGCGGAACAGGGCAGCTCGAAAATATACGCAGGTGCGGAAACCATGCTGTTGAATCAAGGCTGCTGCGTGTTTCACAAGCCGAACGAATTTCACAGCGTATGCGGAAACGGCGAAACGCCGTCGAGAGTTATTATAATATCTTTTGTATGTTCGAGCAGCGCAATGAAAAATTTCAGAGAAAAAATTATAAGTATTCCGAAAAATCTGAAATTTTATCTCAGCTCAATACTCAATGAAGCGTCGCTTTGTTTCGAACCGTCCGAAAAACCGCTTTATCATATACATGAAAAAAGCGTATCTCCCATAGGAGCACAGCAGCTCATACGAATGTATCTCGAACAGTTTCTGATAATGCTGCTGCGCCACGAGGATTTAAAACATAAAAACACGGAAGCAAACGAAACGAAATCCATAGAAAATCAGCTTGTAAACGCAATATGTTCAAATCTTGCGGCAAACCTTTATAAAAACGCAACAATAGAGGAAATATGCAGCGGAATTACTTACAGCCGTGCGTATATATCGAGGATTTTCAAGGCGAATACGGGATATACGGTTTCGGGATATTATACTATGCTGAAAATAGCGGAGGCGAAACGGCTGATATCCGAAACCGATTATAATTTTTCGCAGATTTCCTATATATTAATGTACGACAATCCGCATTATTTCTCAACCGTGTTTAAAAAGCAAACCGGTCTTTCGCCGAGCGAATATAAGCGGAAAAATTCTGTCGGAAAGGCGTGATGTGAATGAAAAAGCTTGTCTGTACGGCGGATGCCTGTTCGCTTGTTTTCGGTACGGTATTCGCAGTGCTGTACGGCATTTTTCGCAGCGGTATATGTTTTTCGCTTGCGGTAACGTTTTTTACTGCGTTTTATCACATAACAATGCGGCTTGTAACAGGTTATGCGGTCAATCACATAAAGGCTGAAAAGAAGCCTTTTAAGATTTCGGCAGCGGAAATGCGTTTTTATAAAATAATAAAGCTGCGGAATTGGAAAGGCAAAGTGCCTACATATAAAAAGGAAATGTTTTCTTTTGAAAAAAATTCGTATGACGAGATATACAGAAATATGGCAAATGCACAAACAGGTCATGAAATAATGGTTTTGCTAAGCTTTGTACCTTTGCTGCTTTCAAAGGCATTGGACGGGTTTGTGCCGTTTCTCGCCACCTCGGTTCTTGCCGCAATGTTCGATATGCAGTTTGTATTTGTACAGCGTTACAACCGTGCAAGACTGAGCAAAATTATATATAACTAAATTAAGATGTCCACCGCCTCTGTAGGCGGCGGATTCCGCTTAATTTTTTCAGTGGCGGGATACAATCTCCCACTGAAAACGTTGAATGACGGGGCTAAAGCCCCTTATTGAAAAGTTAAATACTTATGCCGGCGAAGACCGGCGGAACGGAGATTAAAATGAATATAAAAGAAATACGTGAAATACGAAGAAGATTGAATCCGGAAACGGGGAATATTACCCATCTTTGCGGGTGCTTTGTAAACGAGAACAAGGAAATTATAACGCAATTCAATCAATCTCTGGCGCTTGCGGCGTCCGAAGAAAGCGAGGCTTTACTGAAAATAATGAAAAAGAGCCTTTCGGGCGGACTCGGTACAAACCTGATAAACATTGAATTCAGCACGGCGCAGGTGCAAAACAGCGATGAACACAAGCTGCTTTCGGCACTGCGAAATTCGGAACTCAAAGACGAAAACGCCGTTAATGAGTTTTACGGCAGAGTCATAGAAACCTCGCCTGTGGAGGGGAATTACGTTATATTGCTTATAAATGATAATTACGATGTTTTTACATATACCAAAGACGGCAGCCGCAGCGAGGATTCCACAGACGTGTATTCGTATATAATTTGCTGCATATGCCCCGTGAAATCCACAAAACCGGCTCTTTCGTTCCATGCAAACGACAATTCGTTCCATACTTTGTCATACGATTCGATACTTTGTTCTCCGGAACTCGGATTCCTGTTTCCGACTTTCGACGACAGAATGACGAACATATACGGCGCATTGTATTATACGCATGATATATCGGATAATCATACGGACTTTACAAATAAAATCTTCAATGCACCGTTGCCCGAACCGGCGATGAAGCAACGTGATATTTTCGAGGAATGTGTTGCGGAAACGATTGCGGAGGATTTCGATTTTGAAATGATAAAAACCGTTCACGACAGGATTTCGGAGATGGTTGAAGAACACAAGCAGAGCAAAGAACCCGAACCGCTGACAATGACAAAATCGGAAATTGAAAAGGTTCTTGAGTACAGCGGAGCGGACGAAACGCATACGCAGGCATTTTCGGAAAAATTCGATGAAGAGTTCGGCAAAAACACCGTGTTGCCGCCGCAAAATATAGTTGATGTGAAGAAATTCGAACTTACAACGCCCGATGTTTTGATAAAAGTGAACCCGGAACGCAAGGACTTGGTTACCACGCAGATAATAAACGGTACGAAATATATTATGATACGTGCAGAAGAAAATGTCGAGGTAAACGGCATAAACATAAATATAAAATGACTATTCTTAAATTTTAGAAAAAAGCTTTTATTTTAGAAAAAAATATTCAAAAATTGTTGACTTTTCGCATATTATGCGGTATAATATATATTGTGTCGGATTGCAGAATTATGAAAAAATGATATTGTAATATTTCGGCACAAAAACAAGCGTTTGGAATAACAAAAATTTAGGGGTATGAATATGGATAATAAAAAGCTTTCAAAGCGTGTTCTTTTAAAACGAATAAACGGTTATTTGAAAAACAGTATTGCGGGTGTGGTTATTATAGTTGTGCTGCTGGCACTTATTTTTGCCGGTGTGCAGATGGATAATATCAAAAAATCAAGGGAAGTGCAAAACCTGAGAAAGGAATCCGCCATGCTGCAGCAGGAGGCGTCGGTAAAACAGGAATCCGAAGAGGTTTTTGAAAAGATTGATGCCGATATTAAAATTGTCTGTTGGGGTGACGATATTTCGGATATCAACGGCAAATCAAGCTTTACATATGAGCTGCAAAGAATGCTTGATAACAACGGATACAGCGCAAAAGTAATAAATATGAACGTTCCCGGAGATACTACGAAAGACGTTATGGTGCGCTGCGGTGCGCTGCGCATATTGCTTGATAATGAAGTGACGATTCCGGCGTCGCCTGTGCTTACGGAGATTGCAATTTCCGTGGAAGACGGCAGCGAACTTACATTCTTGAAACACGGCAAAAACCAGGCTACCGTGCGTATAGGCGGTATTTGGGGATTGCTCACGTACAACGAGAGTAAAAACGCATACTTTTTTGAAAGAAAGGCTGAGGGAGACAAGACGGTTATTGCACCGGGAACGCCTGTTACACCGAAGGATGCTCTTGCATACCAGGAATTTTTCCCGATTATCTCGGTCGGTATGAACGGCGGCTGGGACGATGATGTATATACTTTGATAGAACAGCAACAGGCGATTTTGGATGCCTGCACATACAATCAAGGTAATTTCTTTATGGTAGGTTTCACTTCTTATGGTGAGAAGGCTTCGGAAGAAAGCCTTAAACTCACGGAACAGGCCCTCCTTAATCAGTGGGGGAATCATTATCTGAATATGAGACGCTATCTGAGCGACGAAGGCGTTCTCAATTCATCGGGAATAGAACTCGGCGAACAGGATTTGGTTCAGTTGACTGTGGGTATTGTTCCCGATGCGGTAAAAAGGGATAAAGCGAATCTTACGGAAAGCGGAAGCAGCATAGTCGGACAGCTCGTATACTATGCTATGGAAAGACAGGGTTGTCTGCCGGAACAATAAAGCAGTATTGATTTGTGACACTTAGTATCGGATATTAAACAAAAAACACATTGACAAACATAAAAAAATGTGTTATACTAAAAATATACTGCGTTCGCACTTCGGATGTATTTGTTCGGACGCATAGATCGGATATTGATTACAAAGGAGAGACTACAGTGGAAATTTCATTGGGAGAGATTATAAATATACTTAAAAAAAGAATAGTCGGCATTATAATTGCGGGGCTTGTGTGTGCCGCAATTATGTTCGGATATACCAATCTTTTTTTAGTACCGCAATACACGGCTACATCTAAACTGTATGTATATAACGGCAAGACGAACAATCAGGGTTATATAGGCTCTGTGGATTTGACGGCGGCAAAATCGCTTGTTGATACCTACATAGTAATTATAAAAAGCGATTCGCTGCTTGATGAGGTTGCAAGACGGCTTCAGCCCGAATATGACGGCTTGACGGCAAAACAGATACTCGGTATGTTATCTGCCGGAGCAGTGAACCAAACAGAATCTTTTAAGGTTTCCATTACCTCGGAAAATCCGAAAATGTCCATGGATATAGTAAATACACTTGTAGATTGTCTGCCCGATGAATTTAAACGAATTGTTAAAGTAGGTTCAATAGAAGTAATCGATAAGGCGAAGCTGCCGACGGTTCCCGAATGGCCTCTCAAACGAAATATGGCGCTCGGTGCGGTTGTGGGAATGTTCGTAATTTCGGCTGTTTTCGTGCTTCTTGCAGTTTGGGACAGAACTGTATATGATAAAGAAATATTAACGGAAAATTTTGAAATTCCTATTATAGGTACGATTCCCGATATTGACGGATTTGGAAGTTTTGGTGGCGGAAAGACGAGAAGCATTGACGGGAAAAGAACCACAGAACATGAAAGAAAGATGATTCTCGATGAAAATACGCCTTTTTCCGTGGCGGAAGCCTATCGCATGGCAAGAACAAACATAATGTATTTGCCGAGTGAGAAAAAATGTAAGATTTTTGCTACAACGAGTGCATATGCTTCCGAGGGAAAGACAATTACGTCAATCAACCTCGCAATCGCATTTGCTCAGAGCAATAAGCGTATTATCCTTATTGATGCCGACATGAGAAAACCGAGAGTCAAGAAGAATATGGAGCTGAAAACCGAAAACGGACTCAGTGAATATCTTGCGGGAATTACGGACGAAGCGGAAATAGTTCATTTAGACAAATTGGATCTTGATGTTATCACAGCCGGAAAAACGACTGCCGCTGCCGCAGAGCTTCTTGAGCTTCCCAGAATGAAGATTTTGCTCGATAAGCTTTCGGAGTCTTACGATTATATATTAATCGATACGCCTCCTATGAATCTTGTTACGGACGCCGCAGTGCTGACAAACCTTATCAACGGTTATATTTTCTCTGTACGCTGTGAGTTTTCGGACCTTGACGGAATTAAGGATGCGGTTCTTGCGTTGCAGCAGGTTAATGCAAATATAGTGGGATTCGTACTTAACGGTATTGACCCGAAACTCAGTCTTCACGGAAAATACAGATACAGATATTCAAAATACGGATATTCATACAGATATGGGTATGCATATGGATATAAATATAAGGAAGAATCTGATGATGATAAGAAAAAGAAAAGAACAGCAAAAAAACCTAAAAATTGATTTTCATACTCATATACTGCCGGGTATAGATGATGGGTCGCAGTCGCTTTCTCAAAGTATGCAGTTGCTTGCGGCTGCAAAAAGTGTGGGTTTTGAAACAGTTGTTGCGACATCGCACTTTTATCCTCACAGATATAATGTACCGGAATTTCTTCGAAAAAGAGAAGCGGCGTATGCAAAAATCGATAAGACTGCCGATATTCCGAATATAATTCTCGGTGCAGAAGTTCTTGTGTGCGAGGGCATGGAAGAAATGCTTCAGCTTGAGTCACTTTGTCTCGGTAATTCCAATACCATGCTTATTGAGTTGCCGTTTGACGATTCAAACGTTACGGATAGAATGTATGAAACTGTTGAAAATATGCTTTACGACAAGAAGTTCAATATTGTATTGGCTCATCCGAGCCGATACAGCAGTTATATTGTTGAAAATATGCTTTCAATAGGCGTCAAACTCCAGGTGAATATTTCGCATATTTGCGTATTTTCGGAAAGACGCCGTATAATGCAGTGGCTCGACAGGGGATATGTTTATGCCATAGGCAGCGACGTGCACCAGCATGATAAGGTTTATGAAGAACTGAAACGTGCGGAAAAATATATAGGAAAGTACATAGACGATATAAATCACCATTCGATTGAATTATTAAAAAGAAAATTCAATAAGGGGCTTTAGTCCCGTCATTCAACGTTTTCAGTGGGGATTGTATCCCACCACTGAAAAAATTAAGCGGAACCCGCCGCCTACAGAGGCGGGGGGACATCTTAATTTAGTTATAAATTGGAGAAGAGAAATGCGAAAAATGTTTTTGTGTTTCTCTTTTTTGCAATTATAATTATATCGAAATGTCCATATTTTATGAGCATTTGTTCATGTATTATTATCAAAAAATATGTTAAAATTGAGGTATAACAATTTGAGGAGGTAAATTAATGAATTACAGACAGGTACATCTTGATTTTCATACAAGCGAAAAAGTCCCCGGAATAGGCGAGAAGTTTTCGAAAGAACAGTTTCAGGGCGCATTAAAGGCAGGACACGTAAATTCAATTACGGTGTTTTCAAAATGCCACCACGGCTGGGCATACCACCCGAGCAAGGCAAATGAAATGCATCCGAATCTGAAATTCGATTTGTTGAAAAGCGAAATAGAAGCAGCACACGAAATCGGCGTCAAAACTCCTGTTTATATATCGGCGGGGCTTGACGAGAAAATGGTAAGACGTCACCCGGAATGGCTGATAAGAAATAAAGACGAAAGCACGATATGGGTAAAGGATTTGGCACAGCCGGGATATCACAGATTTTGTTTCAATTCTCCGTATCTTCCGTATCTTTTGAAGCAGATTGAGGAAGTATGCGAAAATTATGACGCAGACGGAATATTCCTTGATATTGTGGGAGTTGTGCCGTGTTATTGTCAAAACTGCATAAACACGCTCATAAACGAGGGAAAAGACCCGTATGATGAAAAAAATATATATGACCTTGCGGAACGTGTATATGCCAATTACACGTCGGAAGTCAGAAAATCCGTTGACAAATTCAAACCGGGATTACCGGTATTCCACAACGGCGGACATATAAGACGCGGCAGACGAGATCTGGCGCATATGAATACACATCTGGAGCTGGAGAGTCTGCCGACAGGCGGATGGGGATATGACCATTTTCCGCTTTCCGCAGCATATGCGAGAACGCTCGGCATGGATTTTCTCGGTATGACAGGCAAATTCCATACGACATGGGGAGAGTTCGGCGGATATAAGCACCCGAATGCACTGAGATACGAAGCGGCGCTTTCGACCTCAAACGGTGCGAAATGCTCGATAGGCGACCAGCTGCATCCGAGCGGCGAAATGGATATGACTACATACAGTATAATCGGTGCGGCATACAGCGAGATAGAGGAAAAGGAACCGTGGCTTGAAAATGCGCAAAATATAGCTGATATTGCGATATTTACGGTGGAATCGGCAGAAAATTATTATGCGGATATGGGATTCGGAACAGGACAAAGTACGCAGGTAGGGCAGAGCGACGCAGGCTGTACACGTATACTTTTGGAAGGAAAATATCTTTTCAATGCTATTGATGCGGAAGAGGATTTTTCAAAATATAAGCTGATAATTTTACCGGACTGCATAAGAGTAGATGAGAAGCTTAAAGAAAAATTTGATTCGTATTTGAAAAAAGGCGGAAAGCTGCTGTTCAGCGGTACGTCCGGATTGTACAGAGATAGAGATGAATTTGCTTTTGATATGGGAATAAAATATGTTGGTGAGTGCGAGTATAATCCTACGTATTTAAGACCGAATTTCGATGTATCTCCGTTTGGGAACACGGCGTTTGTAATGTATAAGACGGCACAGAAAATAGAGAATATTTCCGCAAAGGAAATTGCTTCAAGGGAGAATCCCTATTTCAACCGTACAACGTTTACGTTCTGCTCGCATTTCCATGCGCCGAGTACAATGGAATACGGCGGCTGCGGCATAGCGGTGACGGACAATACGGCGTATATAGCATGGAATATATTTGAGGATTATGCCGATAAGGGAAGCCTTATATTTAAGAAAACGGTATGCTGCGTTATTGATGAACTGCTTAAAGATAAATCCGTTAAGACGGATTTGCCGGCGCAGGGCGTTGTGACGCTTACTGAACAAAACGAACGCCTTGTATTGCATCTTCTTTATGCCTCGCCCGTTAAGAGGGGAGTATGCGTGGAAGTAATCGAGGACATACTGCCGTTATATAATGTTAATGCTTCCGTGCGGACGGATAAGAGCGTGAAGCGTGTATATCTTGCACCGCAAAACGAGGATATAGCATTTACGCAAAAGGACGGCGAAGTAAGCTTTACCGTACCGAAGCTGGAAAATCACCAGATGGTTGTAATAGAATAAATATGCCAAAGCGACAGCGAAACGGTTTCGTTTTGCTGTCGCTCATTTTATAATTATTTAATGACTGCTGAACAATTACAAAATGCACTCATATACTAATTTTTTCGGCATTTTGTAATTGTTCAA
>CAKVOK010000003.1 GCA_934792465.1 uncultured Clostridia bacterium
TGCTGTTTTTAGGTGTGAAACCGAAGGTTTCACACAAATGGTTTCGCAAAACCATTTGTTCAGTAGACATTATTTATCTAAATATGATGGATGAAAAATGTCTGAAAACGGCGTTGTAATTACTTGAAATTATTAATCCGGAACAAAGCTGCAAAGTTCACAACTCGGTTTAAAGAAAACGAATGTTAAAAAGTTATTACACAATGTCAAAAAGTTTGCATTGAAAAATATATCAATAAATTATATAATATATAGTATCTACCGAACAATCGGTTTTACAAAATTCAAGCCCGGAGGGCAGCGAGATTTTTTAATCGGAAAGGAAATGATTATGGATAAAAGAATAATTGCGGCGGTATGCGGAATAACGCTTGCGGTATCGGGATTTAATACCTTGGCGCAAACTCCCGAAGTGTACATAGACGGAATTAAGCAGTCGTATGATGTGAACCCGATAATACGGGACGGCAGAACGCTCGTGCCGATGAGAGCAATATTTGAGGTTTTGGGAGCGGAGGTAGCGTGGAACGATAAAACGCAAAGCGTTACCGCAGTATTGGGAAATGACGAAATAAAGCTGACGATAGGAAATGCGGAAGCTGTTCTTAACGGAGAAAGTGTCAGTCTTGACGCAGCACCGCAACTTATTGACGGCAGAACACTGATACCGTTGCGATTCGTGAGTGAAGCTCTCGGAGTCAAGGTAAGCTGGGACGAAAAGGAAGAAGCGGCTGTTATAAGCTCAAAAGAAAATGATAAATATTGGTGGTATAAATTCCCTACGCAGTCCGAGAGCGAGAACATACAGGTTCATGCGAGGTCGGTACGTTCAAACTTCGGAGGTGATTTTAACTGGGGACATTTGGGACAGTTTAACGCATATGAGGAGCAATACAAGAGAGCGGATAATGAATTTAAGGACAAGAAAATTGTTTCATATTACGAAGCTATGGGGCAGTCGATGATTTATTCGGTTGCATACAAAAAAGATGCGAAAGGCGAATTTACGAATTTTTATAACCATGAAATCGACGGCAAAAAAATTCCGATGCCGGAATTTAATGCATGGGGCTGGACGGAGGAAAAGGTCGGAAACGCAAATTGTTTTGATTATTTCGGACCGCATATAGATGTAAACGGCAGCGAGGTAGACGGCGGATATAACAAACAGAATGACGGAATAAAAAATCCCGTATATCCGAACGGCGAGAGTGCAGCCGGATATGACGAAAAAAGCGAACTTCCGTATCCTCTCAACGCAAAAATATACGATATGTCGATGGGGAAAAATATAAACGGCGTGCTGCATATAGAGCCGTCCATGGAATTTGAAAATTCAAAAGGACTTGCGGAAATGACAGTGGGTACACCGGAGCTTCCGAAGTACGTCGGATATGACGATGGCGACAAAGCGGCATTCAGAATGTTTAATCTCAATAAGGATATATCGGCACCGTTCTGGCAGGAATATGAAAAAGAAACGGCGGAGAATTTTGCACGTTACAAGCTTGACGGAGCATGGTTTGATAATTATTCGCCGTGGGACAATTTTGCTTTTACGGCGATGTTCGGCGATTACAGCGTATATAAGTTCAAAGATTATCTGAAGAATAATTTTACGGAGGCGGAGCTTGAAAAAATGGGTGTTTCCGATGCTTCTTCATTCGATGTAAGAGAGTATATGAAGAAAAAGGCGGAAAAAATGGGAGCGGAGGATTCATCAAACGTATCGTCGAGAGAATATCAGTCGGACGAATGGATTGACGACCCGATATGGAATGCATATAAAATATATAAATCAAATGAAGGTGCGGAGCATCTTAAAGGCTTGTATAAAATAATGAAAGATGCAACGAAAGATAAGGAAGACGGATTTGCGGTATTTGCAAATGATATGCCTAAGGTAAATCACGGTTGGGTGAAAGATTCTTATCTTGATGTTGTGGGCTGCGAAGTGGGTACCAATTGGGATCTCACATTCGGCTCACGTGGAATAGGGCTTCCGCCCGTGGGGAAAATGGCTGTGTATGAAAAAGCGGCTCGTGAACAGATGAAAGGTCCGTATCCGGTAATCTGGTTTTACAACGGCGGCGGAGCGAAAGACAGAACGGAACTCGGTAAGGTGCTGCAAAGCGAAGCTTTCGCAAACAATACATTTGTAAAACGTGCGGCAAACTGCGTGGGAACAGACGAAAGCCATATTTGGCTGAATGATTTTGCGGATGAAAACGAAAGTCTGCTGAGCGGCAGATATGATTATTACGATACGGCGATTATGATGTCAACGCAGAATCAGCTGCTGATGTCGGTACCGTCGCAGCCTATTACCGGCAGCGATATGAACAGACAGTATCATATGCAGGGTATGTGGGGATTTGCACACGCATTGACAGACGCAAACGTGCCGTACAGAATCATACCCGAATGGAAAGTAAATTCGCAGAGTCTTAAGGAAATAAAGACACTGATTCTGCCTTGCGTGGAAGCAATGGACGATGAAATGCTTCCCGTACTTGAAGAATATGTAAAAAACGGCGGAAAACTCATACTTACCGGAGCGGCGGGCACACGCTGCGGAACAAAAGGAAATTTCAAAAAACGTGAAAACGGCTTGTTTGAAGATTTGCTTATGAGAGATACTTCTGTGGGAGCGTCGGTAAAGTACAGCGACAACATGAACGAATTTGATACCGAGATTTATTCCAAGGATGTCGGCAAGGGCAAAATAATATGGACGGCAGAACCGATAGGCTTTGACTATTACAGCAGTACGGCGAACCGTGACGAAATGCTTAAACAAATACTGGATATAACAGGAAGAAGCGAAATATACGACGGAAGCGCACTGAACCAAACGGTCGGCTCGTTCCTTTACAGAACGGCAGACAGTAAAGTAATCTGGGCGGATATAGTAAACTATGACGTAAGTGACGATGATGTTGTAACGCCGGCGAAAAATATAAGCTTCAAAATAAAAGTGCCGTACGGCAGACAGATTTCGAAAATAACGGCAATATCCCCGGAGGGAAACAAAGAAATAGCCAGATGGTCAAGTGACGGAGATTTTGTGGGAATAACACTTGATGAGGTAAAATATTACACCTCGGTGAGAATGGAATTAAGGTGAATAAAATGAAAAAATTAATCAGCTTTCTGATATGTGCAATGCTGCCGATATGCGTATCGGCGGCAGACCTTCGGCTGGCTTCGATACCGAAAGCATATGCGGGAGAAACGCTTTACATAGGCGGTCAGTATACTACGGGCGAGGTTGTCGTGGAGGTATATGCACCGAACAGCGAAACGCCGGACGTGACGGAAACGGTAGAGGTGAACCCGGACCATTCGTTCTATATGCAATATAAAACGAAACAGCCCGGCGAATATAAAATAATTGTAAAATCCGCAACGGAAACCGCTGATATAACCGTAGATGTTCCGCAAAAGCCGAATAAAACGGCAAAACCGACGGTTCAAAACGGGATTAACGTAACGGTGAACGGCGAATATGTAACGTTTGACACCCCTCCCATGCTTGATAATGACAGGACGCTTGTGCCTCTGCGTGCGGTGTTTGAAAAGATGGGTGCAAAGGTAGGCTGGAGTGACGATACACAAACGGTTACGGCGGAGAGGAGCGGCAGAAAAATCTCGCTTGTTATAGGAGAAAATATTATAACCGTAAATGGCGAAAAGCATGAGATTGATGTGCCGGCAAAGCTTGTGGAGGATAGGACGATGGTTCCTGTGCGTGCGATAAGCGAAGCAATGGGCGCAGATGTTGAATGGGACGAACAAAATCAGACCGTTGTTATTACGGACGCAAGAGAGGAAGTTTTAGGGTGAATAACAGCAAACAAACGCAGCTGCCGTATTATTTTATGCTGCTGCCTGCCGTAATTATACTTTTTGTATACAGCTATATACCTATGGCAGGTATAGTTATAGCATTTCAGAAATATGAGCCGATTATAGGCTTTTTGAAAAGTCCGTGGGTCGGATTTGAGAATTTCAGATATGTATTTTCTATGCAGAATTTCGGGCAGGTTATGTATAATACGGTTTATATAGCCGTGTGCAAAATCGTTTTGCAGATTATACTATGCATACTGTTTTCGATACTCATAAACGAGGTGCGCTGCACTGCCGCAAAAAGATGCATTCAGACTCTTATATATTTTCCTCATTTTCTGTCGTGGGTATTGCTCGGCGGAATACTCATAGATTTGCTTTCGCCGGCAACCGGACTTGTAAATAAGGTTATTACCGCATTCGGAGGAAAAGCTGTATTTTTTCTGGCAGATAACAAATGGTTTCCGACGGTAATAATATGGAGCGAAATGTGGAAAGAAGTCGGCTGGGGTACTATAATATATCTTGCGGCAATAACGGGGATAGACCCGACGCTGTACGAAGCGGCGAAAATGGACGGAGCGAATAAATTCAGACAGATAATGAGTGTAACAATACCGGGAATGGTGCCTATTATAGTGCTTAGTACCGTGCTTTCGCTCGGCAGAGTGCTGAATGCGGGTTTCGACCAGATATATAATCTGTACAGCCCGATTGTATACGAAAGCGGAGATATTATAGATACGCTTGTTTACAGAATAGGTCTTCAGGAAGCACAGTACAGCGTAGGTGCGGCTATAGGACTTTTTAAATCCGCAGTATCGCTCGTGCTTGTTTTAAGCTCGTATAAGCTGGAGGATAAATTTGCGGGATACAGGGTTATATAAAGAGGTGAATGTATGAAATACAAAACAAATGGCGAAAAAATATTTGAAGTATTCAATTATATGTTTCTTACGGCAACCGCCGTTTTGTGCATAGTGCCTGTATTGAACCTGCTTGCAGTATCGTTCAGTTCGACTGCGGCGATAAGTGCGGGCAAGGTGGGAATATGGCCGGTGGATTTCAATACACAGGCGTATAAGTATCTTGCGGATAACAGCGCTTTTTTGCACGCAATGGGAATATCGGCAAAAAGGCTTGTTCTGGGTGTTGTGATAAATATGCTGCTGTGTATACTTACCGCATATCCTCTTTCTAAGGATAAAGACAAATTCAAACGCAGAAATTTTTTTGCAAATTATCTCGTAATTACGATGCTTATAGGCGGAGGACTGATTCCGACATATATGATAGTATCGGAAACGGGACTTATAAACAGTATATGGGCGCTTATACTTCCTACTGCGGTTCCGGTATACAACGTTATACTGCTTCAGAATTTTTACAGAGGAATACCGACAGAGCTTGAAGAAGCGGCGTTCATAGACGGTGCCGGAATATGGCGGACGCTGTGGAGTATATATGTTCCGCTCTCAAAGCCGGCTCTTGCGTCTATATTGCTTTTTATTGCGGTTGACCACTGGAATGCATGGTTTGACGGACTTATATATATGAACGATATATCGAAATATCCTCTGCAAAGCTATTTGCAGACGATAATTGTGGAAGAATCGCTGCTTGCGAACAAGTCAGCAAAGGAAATGGAACTTTTTATGAAAGTTTCGGCAAGAAATTTGAACGCTGCACAGGTGTTTGTAGCAATGATACCGATAGTAATCGTTTATCCTTTTTTGCAGAAATATTTTACATCGGGATTGGTTCTGGGAAGCGTGAAAGGATAGATAGGCATCAAGTCTTTGAGTGCCTGCGAAAGGCTTGATTAATGCATCGGAAAAAATTTATTATGCAGGCGGAAAGGGTATGAAAATGATGAAAAAATTAATAGCACTTATTTGTATTTTAGCTGTGATGGCGGCATCTTTCGGATGCGGGAAAAAAGAAAACACATCAAAAAGCGTTGCCTCTGCCGAAGGACCGTTCGGGAAATACGAAAAAACGGTGGAATTCAGTGTTGCACGTCCGCTCGGCAGCGATGTTAAATTCAAATCGGGAGAAAATATTGAAAAGAATGCATGGGCGGATTTATATTTGAATGAACTCGGTATAAAGCTGAAATATGCGTGGACATCTCCGGAGGCACAGTACGACCAAAAGGTTTCTTTGATAATAGCATCAAAGGATATACCGGATATTTTGCCTGTTTCTCTTAAGGATTATTATAAACTGGCAGATGCCGGAATGATAGAGGATTTGACAGATTCGTTTGAAAAATATGCGTCGCCCCTCCTGAAAAAATTTGCAGAAGACAGCGGAGTCACAATGTCGCTTGCCAAAAGGAAAGGCAAACTCATGGCAATGCCGGTGCTCGGTGAGGAAGCGGCGTCGAATGCGGCGATGCTTTATATAAGAAAAGATTGGCTTGACAATCTTGGACTTGACATCCCCAAAAATACGGAGGAATACATAAATGCGGTAAAAGCGTTTGCAAAGAATGACCCGGACAAAAACGGCAAAAACGACACGTTCGGTGTGACGATGTCGAAAGAATTGTTCGACAACGGCATTAACGATATGCGGGGACTTATGAACGGCTGCGGCGCATATCCGGGGATATGGCTGGAGAAAAACGGCAAACTGGAATACGGAAGTATTCAGCCGGAGGTTAAGAACGTTCTTAAAATATTACAGCAATTATACAGCGAAGATTGCATAGATAAGGAATTTGTCGTAAAAGACAGATTCAAAGTTGGTGACGATATAAAGGCGGGGAAATGCGGCTCGTTCTTCGGTGTCGGCTGGGCTATGAACTGGGCGGTTGATAATATGCGTTCGGATTCGAATGCAAAGTGGATTGCAATGCCGATTCCGACAGAAGACGGGTCTGCACCAAAGGTGCAAACAAATCATTCCGGAGCGGATTCAATGTATTATGTTGTGAAAAAAGGCGTTGAGAATAAGGAAGCACTTATAAAAATGGCAAATGTCTTTGCCGAAATGCTGTACGGCAGCAGATTTGACGAAAAAGCATACAGAAAGTATGAATTTTCAACGCCGGAGGACGGAAACCTTATGATTTCCAAATATGCGTTTATAACTGCGGCACCGACAAACAGCCAGGCGGAGCATTGGGAAGCCTGCACGGCGGCATTTAACGGAGAAGCGGGAGAAGAAACGGACGCACGTGTTAAAATAGACGTCGATAACGCAAAAAAATATACGGAAGAGAACAATAAGGAATATATGGGTTCATACTATTCGTGGATTGGAAACGAGGCGGCGTTCAGCGTTGTAAACGGATATGTCAAAAACGATAATCTGCTGTTTGATAAATTTGTAAGCTATCCTACGGATACTATGGTGACGAGCAAATCCATACTGGAGAAGAAGGAACAGGAAGTATTTACAAAGATAATTACCGGTGCAGATGTATCTCTGTTTGATGATTTTGTGAAAGAATGGAAAGAACTCGGAGGAGAAAAAATCACAAACGAAGTGAATGAATGGTATAAAAATGCGGATATTAAATGAATAGAGAAAACGGAGGAGTATGCAGCATGAAAAAACGCATAATTTCGCTGATAACGCTTATTGCTTGTCTTGCGTGTTCGATATGCACGTCCGTAGTATCGGCGGACGAAGCCGATACGGATATATACATAGACGGAAATCTTGTATGCCGCGGACAGCAAGGGAAAATACCGGTTTGTGTGACGTTTGAGGCAATGGGCTATGACGTGCGGTTTGAGAACGGCAAAGCCTATATTACGGACGGCATGGAGAATTACGTTTTTGAAAGCGGTAAATCGGAGGCAAAAGTAAACGGTGCGGAGATTTCCGTGGGAAGCGCTGCGGAGCTTAAAGACGGCGATTTGATTATTGATGCGAATGCGATAAAGGATATTCTGAAAATCGGAGTTGCAGTATCGGATTCGAAAACCGTGATAAGTACATACGATAAAGACGATTGGTGGTATAAATACCCCACGCAGGCAGTGGAAAGCTATTCCGCAGGAGTCGGGTCGGCGGCAACAAACGGAAATTACGGGGCTGATTTCGGCTGGGGCAGCTATACACAGCGTCTGTCATATGAAGAATATAAGGATAATATCAGCCGGCAGAAAAGCTCGGGGAAAAAGCTTCTCGGTTATATGGAGGGCTCGGGAACGGTCGGAACATATGCATTGGGTTTTGAAACCGAACCGAACGACAGCTACAAAAATTATTTCAGACAGGATTCAAAGCTCGGACTCAAAGCGGCGAAAAGACCGTCAATAAATATCTGGGGACTTGATTATTACCGTGACAATGCGGAAGAACTTGCAAAATATCCGATAAAGAAGTATACGGGAATACATTCGACGATAAACAGTGAGGATATAGCAAAGCCGTATTATACACTGGATAAATCGGGGTATGAGGACGTAACGTATCCGAACGGAGATTCGGCAGAGGGATATTTGGAGGAAGCAGAAGAACTGCCATATCCGCTTAATGCGAAATTCTATGATGCAATGTGTGCTAAAGGACTTGACGGAACGCTTTATACGGAATTTGAACATACTTATACGGGCGACGGAGAAAGCGAAACCGAAAAGCTGCAAAGGCAGGGACTTTCATATTTTAAAACGTCCGGCGGCGATAAAACATATTTCGGGTTTGCCAATATGTCGAAGGACACGGCGGCTCCTTTCTGGAAAAGCTATAACAGACAAAGCATGAAAAATATGGTTAAATTCGGACTTGACGGTTTGTGGGTAGACAATTATTCCGTATGGGACAATTTCTCGAAGCCGTCGAACAGCTACGGAAATTGGAGCGAGTATGAATTTAATAAATATCTGAAAAATACCTTTTCGGCGGAAGAATTGAACAATATGGGCATATCGGATACAGAATGCTTCAATATACGTGAGTATATGAAAAACAGCGGCAAAGCCGCAACGGATTCGGAATGGCTGAATGATAGGATATGGACGGCGTATAAGATATTTAAGAAAAATGCCGGCAGCGAATACCTCAAAAATATCTACAGGTCGGCAAAGGAAGAATCGCAGAACAAAGCAGACGGATTCGCCGTTATGGGCAATGATGTAAACTTGTTTAATCACGGCTGGGTACAAAGCGGCTGGCTCGATATGTGCGGAACGGAAACACCGATATATGCGCTGCCGATGCTCGGAAACGGAATAGGGCGTGTTGATGAGGGCGGAAGACTCGGTGTGCTTTATAAAACGTATTCGCAGACGGCAAAAGGACCGTATTCCGCACCGTGGGTATACGTAAGAGAATATGCCGACAAAACGGAACTCGGAAAGGTATGGCTTGCGGAAGCATTTGCCAACGGTTCGGTTATAAAAAAAGCGGATGATACGGCAGGTTCGCCGGGAAGCCATCTGTGGCTTAATGACTTCATAAGCAGGTATGAAAAAGACCTTGCGCCGAGATACGAGGCTGCGGATATTGCCGTGGTGTATTCTCCGCTTACACAGCTTGCGGACGCATTTCCGAACGACTTTTTGACTGACGGCGAAAGCAGCAACTATCACTATCACGGTGTTCTCGGATTTGAACACGCAATGATAGACGCAAATGTGCCGTTTAAAATTCTGCCGGAATGGAAGCTGAACAAGACAACGGCGAAGCTGTATAAGACAATCGTTGTTCCGAACGTTGAGGTTATGGACGATGAAACCGTTGAGGTTTTGAAAAACTATGTGAAGAACGGCGGACGTCTTGTAATTACGGGTTCGGCTGCAATGAGAAAAGGCGAGGACGGGCAGTTTGAAATAAGAAATCAAAATCCGCTTTCCGAATATTTCGGAATAGATTTAAATTCGGGAAGTCATGCCGGAGAGAGATATTCGGTAAGCAGCTCGCCGACCTTTACGGAAATTGCGGCGGAAAGCGGCAGCATTGCATATTCGCCGGAACCGGTAGGCTACGGATATTATACGAATAAATCCCACAGAGAAACTATGAGAAGCGCAATTACAGAAGTGCTCGGAGCGGCTGCAAACGATATAATAAATGCCGGCGGCATAGCTCCGTCGATAAATACATACGTATGGAAAAACGCCGGCGGCACGAAAACATATATAGATGTTGTGAATTGTAATGCCGACGCCGTAAATGATACCGTGACGGAAGCTGAAAATGTAACGTTTGAGGTTGCTCCGCCGAAAGAAGGACTTAAGGTATCGGCAAGAGTAATTTCTCCGGACGATGAAAATGCGGAAGTTACGGCGGTATACAATGAGAATAGCGGAAAGTACGAAATAACGCTGCCGCATCTTAAGGTATATTCGATAGTAATACTTGATGAAAGCGGTGCGGATAAGCCGGACAATCCGCCGGAACCCGTACCGGAGCTTGACGGATATGATTATGCCGAAAATTTAAGCGACGAGTTTAACGGAGAAAATGACAAATATGTGTGGGTGAACGAACAGCTTCACAATGCGGATATTTCAGACGGACATCTGAATATTCATTCCTATGTTCCGGGTGCGAACAGCAGTGAAAATATCATGTATACAAAAGAGGGTATAACGGAAGATTTCGTTTATGAAGTGAAGTTTAAACCGAATACGGTTGAAGATAATCAGGAAGTCGGTATATATCTGTATGATAACTGGAGTAATAAACAAAATTTCGCTGTTGTCGGCAAGGGTAATAATTATATTATCGTAAATCATGACGGAAACACGACAGGCTGGCCGCAGATTATACCGAATGCAAAAGGCTATGTTTTTCTGAAAGCGGAAAAGAGTGACGGAGAGTATATATTCTCGTACAGCTCGGACGGCGTGAACTACACGGAAAAATTCCGAAAGAAGTTTGACTTTGAAAGTGTGCATTTCGGAATGTATGCACAATATACGCAGAAAGGCAGCGCATATCCGACAACGGAGGAGGATTCCAAAAACTTTACGGCAAGCTTCGATTGGGCGAGAGTTTATAAAAAACGTCCGCTGTCGGATCAAAAGACAATTAACGTGCTGCCCGAGGACAAGGAAGATTCATCCGCACTTTACATTACGTCCGTAACACCGCGCGAAAATATAAAAGCGGGGCAGAGTCTTAATATTAAGTTTAATAATAAGCTTGCGGATATACCGATATTTAGTATATCGAAAAACAATAAGGTTGTTATGAACCTCGGAAAAGGAAAGGAAAATGCGGACGGGACATATTCCGCGGTCATACCGCAGGATGCGAAAATGGAGGAGAACGAGATATATACGCTTTATGCGGAATCGAAAGATATATACGGAAACGAAGTCAAAAACAATGCCGGATTCCGTACATACAAAGCGCTGCCCGTGGATTCGGACACGGCAAATAAGTATGACGGATATGTGTATGACGTATATAAAAGCGAGGAATTTAATGACGGCAAGCTTCCGAACGGCAGAAAAGGTGCTTTCCTTTCGGTAAGCGACGGAAGTATGTGGGTCGAGCTGAACGAAAGGCAGGAAGCGTTTGATACTGCGGAAACGGATATTGACGGAGATTTTGTCGCAGAAACAAGAATATATATAGATGAAGCTATGCGAAGCCATGACCAGAATCTTGTGCTTAACCTGATAAGCGGCAATAAGAAAATTCAATGCGAGTGGAGAAACAACGACAGTGCGGGATATTTGTTTACCACGAAAATAGGCAGCGGAGATGTCGATTGGCCGGTTCTGGATGCGAACAGACAAATTAAAGAGCTTTATATAAAGGTATCGAGAAAAGGAAATAATGTTGAAATATCAAGTTCTTCAGACGGGAAAAGCTGGACTGTTATGCGCAAAGGAGAGCTGGACGGAGCAATCACGGGAATACAGGTCGGAGGCTACGGCGGCGTGAACGGTTTGGCGGGTGCTTACGATTATATAAGGGTATATGTCCCGCAAATAAGCGGTCCGAAGCTCGACAGGAAAGAACTCACAAGCGGTGCATACACCGTAACGGCACAAGCAGATATAACGGATTTCGTCGGAGAAAAATCTGCGGTTTTGATTGTTGCGCTGTACAAAAAGAGCGGAACGGCAAAGCAGCTTGTTGAATGCGGGTCGGCTTCGGCAGAAAAAATTATCGGCACAAAGCGAATTGAAGCGAGTATAGACGTGAACATAGATAATCCGCAGGATTATGAAATCAAGACGTTTTTGTGGGATTCGCTGCAAAGTATGCGGATATTAAACGCAGAACGGGGAAAAGTGAAGGGCGTACGAATTTCGGACGTTGTTTTCGGCGATACCGGAGTTGTGAATGCATGGGTGGATGGCAATGCCGCCCATGCAGCCGTTACTGTAACCGATATAAACGGCAATTTAATATATATTGATGAAGCAGATTCGGAAAAACTTGAATTTATGCCGGGACCGAATGCGGAAAACGGTATGTACAGTCTGAAAGTATGCGGCGACGGGGAAATTTTGCAAAAGGATTTTAAATATATAAAGAATACCGGCAAAATTATGGAAGAAATTAATGCTGCGTTGGGCGAAACGGATTCTGCAAGGCTTAAAGAAATTGTTAAAGCAAACAGCGATATTTTTGATTTATCGTACGAATCAAAAATCAGCGATACTGTTTTTGCTTATTTGAAACAGGGCGAAAACTATAGCGGAATAGACATATTCTGCAATGAACTGGACGTTGCTGTAACTTTGGAAGAACTTGCGGCGGCGGAAACGGCGGCGCAAATCATGCAGCTGACCGAAAAAAGCGATATATTCGATAAAGACCTTGCGGACGAGGTATCGGACAAGGCGAAAATATATGAGATAATGAAAAACGATTCAAGACGAAGCACGATAACGGCGCAAAAACGCAATATTGCGGAAAAGGTGTATCGCTCGGCAATAGGGATAAGCCTTATTAATGAAACGACAACGGAAAGCAGAAGTGCGGTTAAAAATATTCTTGAAAAATATAAAGAAGATTTTGAATTGCCGAAATACGATT
This sequence comes from uncultured Clostridia bacterium, assembly GCA_934792465.1. Lineage (GTDB taxonomy): Bacteria > Bacillota > Clostridia > RUG12999 > RUG12999 > CAKVOK01. Next base: position 12,814 of record CAKVOK010000003.1, read on the forward strand.
TGAGCGAAAGCGAGAGAGAAAAAATTGCATTTAAGCTTGCGGGATTCGTGATAGGCGGCGGAAAGACAGAAACGCATAGCGGGCTTAAAGAGAAGCTGGACGGATTTGTTGCGGAACTGAAGAATGAGAATAAAGGCACATCGACGGGCGGCGGAACGAGTTCGTCCTCCGGCAAAGGCTCGCTTATGCAGCTTCCGACGGATATAAGCAAGGTTGCGCCGAATAAGGACTACTTTGCGGATATGGGAAGTGTACCTTGGGCAATAGAATATATAAATTATTTATACGAAAACGGTATTGTAAACGGCACGGGAAACAGAACGTTTTCTCCGTTGGAAAACGTTACGAGAGAGCAGTTTGTGAAAATGATTTGTATAGCATACGGTATAGAAAAGCGTACGGACAAAAATTATTTTGCCGACGCAGACGAAACGGCATGGTATACGCCGTATATAAACGGTGCGAAAAAGTCGGGAATCGTAAACGGTATATCGGATACGGTATTCGGAGTGGGCGAGAACATCACACGAGAGGATATGACGGTTATAATGCTCCGTGCGGCAGAGCTTTCGGAAACGATATTTATATCAGATGAAACCCCGGATTTTGAAGATTCGGACAGTATAAGCGCATATGCACGAAAATATGTCGCCTATGCACAGAAGCATGGCATTGTAAACGGTACGGGCGAAAGAAAGTTTGAACCGAAAGCGTATGCAACACGTGCCGAAGCGGCGAAAATGATAGGTGCGGAAAGGAAAAGAAGGTGATAGAAATGCGTAAAAACGCTATGTTGAAAACGTTTGTCCTGATATTTTTGTGTATGCTTGTCAAATCGGGAGTATCGGCATTTTCAGATGTTGATGATGAAGCTGTAGGACTCTTGGCGCAGCTGAAAATCATAGAGGGATATTCGGACGGCAGCTTCAAACCGGACAGCAATGTTACACGTGCGGAAAGCGTTGCAATGCTTATGAAGCTTCGGCAATTCGAGGGTTGCTCCGGAACGTGCGGATTTGCTGATGTTTCGCCGAATCATTTTGCATATGACGCCATAGGCAGGGCAGAATCCGCAGGGATTGTAAACGGCGGCGAAAACGGAGATTTTGTACCGGACAGCAGCGTGACGTCGGACGAGTTTATAAAGATGCTTGCGGTAACACTGGGATACGGCGATGTGGCACAGGTATACGGAGGTTATCCTTTGGGATACCGAAAGATTGCAAACGATATTTCTTTATATGACGGAGTGAAAGTGTACGGCGATACGGCACTGACACGTGTTCAGACGGCAAGAATGCTTTATAATGCGATTAACGCACCGATTGCCGTAAAATCGGAAATATCCGGAGAAAATATAAAATACAGCTTTGACAAAAACAATACGGTGCTTTATGAAAGCTATAATACGGTAAAGAAAAAAGGCGTATTAAAGGCAACGTCATATGCGGCGGCAGACGGGCTGGCACCTGCCGGAAAGAAGAATATACGCCTCGACAATACGGTGTATGCAACCGAGAATACGGACGACCCGTATGAAATTCTGGGCGACAACGTAAATCTGTATTATAATGAGGATAGTCAAAAGGCTGTATACATATACAGAACGAAAGAGAACGGAATTATTATAAAGTCGGAAGATATAACGGGATTTAAAAATAATATACTGACTGCGGAAACGGACGGCAGAGAAAAGGAATATAAAATTTCGCCGTATACGGCAGTCATATACAACGGGAAATCTCAGATGGATTTTTCCGAAAATATGATGACGTTTCATTATGACGGCGGCAATTACCGGACATACGGCAGTATAAAGCTTTGCGACAGCGATGAGGACGGCATATATGAATGTTCGGTAATAACGGAGTATGATAACCTGTATATATCGAATATAGATAAAACAAACAAAAGCGTCTATGATAAATATGCCAAGAAAACGCTTTCGTTTGACGATGATGCGGACGTTCTGAATATATACAGACGCAGCGGTGAAAAAATTACTTTTGATGAGCTTGAAACAGATTGTATACTGTCATATGCAAGGAGTCTTGACGGAAAAATTTTAAATGCATATCTGTGCGGCGACCTTGCGGAGGGAAAAATAACTTCCGTGGATGATGACGAGGTAATTGCTGACGGAGAAAAATACAGGGTGGCAGGCAGCTACCTCAAAAATGCGGCGGCAAATGATGAACTTGATATGCCGTCACCGGGGATATACGGGACGTATTATCTTGACAAGGAAAATCAGATAGCCATGATTCAAACCGTATATATGGGAGAATACGCATATTTGTTCAGTATGGGAAAAGGCGAAAACAAAAAGGCTCAGATGAAAGTACTTACCGAATCGGGCAAGAAAGAAATTTTTACCTTTGCGGATTCCGTGAATATAAAGGTCGAAAACGAATCGGATTCTTCCGTGATTGCGGCGGCAAACGTAAGCGAGAGCAGCATTGCGGACGAGGATTTGCCGGAAAAAATAAAGAATGTAATCTATGAAAACGGCAGCATTAAAGGCGGCATCGTTAAAATTGAGAAGAATACGGACGGCAAGGTTAATAAGCTTTCGATTCCAATGCCGGTATATGAAAACGAAAAGGCACGTACGATAGACGGTCTGCAATATACGTTTGAAAATTCAATATACGGCATGAGCTTCAGCGGCGTATGTTTTAATATTGTGCGAAACAACGGCAAGTGTGATATAAAACAATCGGTGACAAAGCCGGGAACAACGCTTACAAAAAATAAAACTTATGATAATGTATCTTTGTATGATGTTTCCTCATTGGGTGTTGCGAGAATTATGGTTACCGTGCGCGATATATCCGGTGCCGATGTTACGGAGGACGGAGCGGTTATAGATTCGTTTATGAATCCTACCGTTATAGACAGTGTTTCGGTTATATTGAACGATGACGGCGAGCAGACGACGGAGATAACCGGATATACAGACGGCAAGAAAGTAGGGCCTTTTTCGGCATACGACGGCGAAACGTGCGATAATGTTGCAAATTCGCACTATTCCTCGAATGCCGGGAACGGAATACACGGTGTGAAGATGTCCGAGCTTAGACCCGGCGATATAATACAATATATGCAAAATTCACAGGGGCAAATTACGAATATCCGTGTGCTGTTCAGAGTGAAGGACGATATATACGGCACCTCTTACGGCGATTACAGGACGTTCGGAAAGATGTTCTATTATCCCTCGACGACAACGGTGGACGGAGATAATATATCAAACAGACGTGCGGTTTCACCGGAGGATAAAGACCCGATAACACAGGACGTAAACGCACAGGTGACGTGCTTTTCGGGATTTGTGCAGGACATAGACAAAGAAGCGCTTGTATTCAATGCTTTTGCGGATTTTGAGGGCAGAGAAAGGGCAGACGGCGGCGGAGTATATGAGAAGTCGGATATAGAGAAATGGAATAGGCTTTATATATTCGGAAAAGATATAAAGGTATATATCGTAGATACAAAGAAAAACAGCGCAGACAGAGTGAAAGAGGCAACAAAAGACGATATAAAACAAGGCGATAAGGTTGTTGCATTTTCGGGTTGGCGCAGGCTTGACAAATTATATATAATAAAGTGAGGTAAAAAGTATGAAAAGAAAAATTACGGCATTATTTGCAATTTTGGTACTGGTAATGGGAACAATCGGTGTATCGGCAGCGGAGGATAGGGTTTATATTGCGGACGATTACGAATCGTATGAAGTCGGCAAGGATTATAAAATGGGCATTAATATGTCAGACCTTTATGCCGGCTGGGAGGTAGACAACAATGTAATGAAAGTGGAAAAAAATCCGTTTGACGAAAGCTTCGGAAACAGTATGCTTATCGACAGAACGGCTTTGTACAGCAACTGGGATTTGAATACGCTGTTTAAGACAACGGAAGAAACAGTTTTGCTGGATATGCAGATAGGCATTAAAAAGCTTAAAGAGATTACGGTTTTCGGCTATTTTGACGCGAAGGGCGGAGATGAACGAGGCGAGCAGCGTCAGTTGCTGTGGTTTAGTGATTATAACGGACGTTATGTAATGAAAGTCGGCGCAGATTCGATAGACACAACGAAAGATTTGAAAAAGAGAACCATGAGCAGACTTACACTTGCATTTAAAATGGACGAGGACAAAGGCGCAAAAGTGCGTGTATATCTTGACGGAGAAGCTGTTTGCGGCTATACGCCGATAGGAATAAAATCGAATTCGTTTGTAAGGTTCTGCATCGACGGTTGGGTATGCGGAACGGGAAACGAGGTTTATATAGATAATCTTGCGGTTGTAGGATTGTCGGGAACCGTTGAAGAGTATTTTGCCAAAGCATTCCCGAAATCAACGGCTGTGCCGTCACAGACGATCAGCGAACCGACAAAAGGCGAAGAAAAAGAACCGGAGATAAAAGATGAACCGAAAGAGGAATTTAAACCGGAAAAAGACCCGAACGGAAATATAAATGTATATCTGGACGGCAAAAAACTGGAGTTTGATGTAAATCCTGTTCTGATGAACGACAGAACGCTTGTGCCTATGAGAAAAATTTTCGAAGCTATTGGCGCAGATATTGAATGGAATGATGAAACTCAGACGGTTGTCGGCAAAAAAGAAAACAGGATTGTGAAAATCAAAATAGGTTCGGAAAAGGCGACAATCGGAAGTGAAATTGTAACTCTGGATCAGCCGGCGGTTCTTGTGAATGACCGCACAATGGTGCCGGTACGTGTAGTGAGCGAAGGACTCGGACTTGATGTCAACTGGGACAATGAAACCGAATCGGTTATTATAAAAAGTAAGTAGAAAAAAGAATGGGACTATAGCAAAATGCACAGACCGCATAAAGCAAGAAAATGCCGATATACCGGTATAAGTGAGAACACTCAAATGTACAAAATGAATTAAAACAGATGTTGAAATTCGTTCGAGAACGAATTTCTAAAATAAATATTGCTTTATGCTATGAACAAACTTCGCCACTCGACGTATACACATACGCCTTCGGGTACCAAAAGCAAGGACGTAGCCTTGCTTTTGCTCAGTTTGTCCATTCTGCACTATTTTTCTAAAGCCCCAAAAGAGGGTGCTGCAAAACAATTTCGTTTTGCAGCACCCTCTCTTTTCTGTTTATCGGCTGTATTTCAGGCGGTATTCCTGCGGAGATATTTTGAACTGCTTGCGGAAACGTATAGAAAAATACGATGATGTAGTAAAGCCGAGAGATTCTGCGATTTCAAGTATTTTAAGGTCGGTATTTTTCAAAAGCACGGCAGCTTTTTCCATTTTCATTTTTTCTATATATGATGAAATATTCATTTTTTCGAATTGCTTAAAATATCGTGACAGGTAAAAAGGATTAAGTCCTGCCATATCGGAAAGGGCATTTAGCGACAGATCGCCGTCAAGATGTGTTTGTATATATTCTTTAAGGCGGCGTATTATCTGTGACGAAATTTCACGGTCGTCGCTGTTCGCCGTTTCGAATATTATATCCGCAGCATGAAGCAGGGCGGATTTTGCCTCCTGCCATGAGGGAAAATGCGAAATATCCGTGATTTCGAGCAGATTTACTTTAAAGGATATTTGTTCAAACAGCTTGTTTATATTTACAAAATGAATAAGCTCATTTACAATTGTGTAATAAAATTCGATAACGACGGGAGATGAAATATATTTTGTACTGTCAAACGGCAAAGTCATTTTGTTTATAAGATTGAAAAATTCATCACGGTAGCCTGAGGAGAGATATTTTTTCAGATGCGGTATGTGGTACTCCCATTCGGCTACAAGGTCGGAAAATTTTGAATAGCTGTTTTCGATGAACTTGTCCGATATATCAATTGACTGTTCAGTCAGAATAGCTCCGTCAAATACAACGCTGCCGCGTTCGAGAAGGTTTTCGAGAACACAGTAGTTTTCGAGAAATGAAGAAAGCGGTGTGCATTTGCTTGAAACGGCAAAGGTGATTTTTTTGCCGTATTTGTTGAACAAAAGTTCCTGGATTATTTCGAGCGTGTCTTTGACATACGGGACAGATGCCGTTTCGTTTCCGAGGCTGTAGTCGAGATTTTCTTTTTCCTGAAAAATCCATACTGGTATATTTCCGTTAAGAAAGAAACAGCGGGAAAAGAGGTTTGAAATATATTTGCCGATAAGCGAATCTACATGAGTTATAAGCGTAACCGTTGTTTCAAGGTCGTATTCGGCGGTTTTGCCTATTACGGTGATTACGGGCAGATCCGGAACTATTTCCGTGCCTTTGAAAATACTGCGGAGATTTGTGCCGCCGGATTTTGTTATCGAAAACATCATGTCACGAATAAATGCAGAACGTATAAATTCCGATATACCGATGCTCTCCGAACCGCTTAGCGAATGAGATTGGTTTATGTTGTGAACAGCCTTGTTTACGGCGGAAAAAAGTGCGTCGTCGCTTTCGGTTTTCAGAATATAGTCGGCAACATTGCATTTGATTGCGGAAATGGCATAATCGGCTTGTTTAAATCCCGTGAGAAAAATAACCTGGCACAGCGGCCAGCGCTGAGAAATCGTCTGAGCAAGCTTTATACCGGAAGTTCCGGGCATTTTAATATCCGATATTACAATGTCTATTCTCATTCGGCTCATAAAACCGAGAGCATCGAGAGAAGAATAGCACGTATGAATATCAAGCTCCGTAAAGTTTTCATTCGACAAAAGGGTATCTTTCAAACCGTCTGCAATGATAGGTTCATCATCTACTATAAGTAATCTGTACATTATATGCTCCTTAATCTTTAAAAAATATTTTTAATGTAACGCAGAAACCGCCGTTTGAACGTGAAAGATATACTCCGCTGTTTTCGGCATAAAGAAGCGACAGGCGGCGGTGAATATTCTTCAATGCGGTTATTTCGTCGCTTTCACCGTGTATATATTCGTTAAGCTCGGCAATTTTTTCATCGCTCAAAACAGTTCCGTTGTCGCTTACGATTATGAATATTCCGTTTTCGGGATATTCAAAGGAAACGGAAAGCAGAGCGTGTTCCGTCATATTTTCGACGGAATAAGCGAAAGCGTTTTCCAAAAGAGGCTGTATTATAAGCCTGGGCACGTGAACATTCTCGTATTCGGGGCGCAGCGGTTCAAATGATGCCGTAACACGTGTTTTAAACCGCAGCTCCTGTATTGAAAGATAGTTTTGAGCATGAGTAATCTCTTCTGAAAGAGAAATTTCATCTGTTTCGTTATGATGAAGATATTCGAAATATTTCCCCAAATGGTCGGTAAATATATCGAGTGTTTCGTAGTCGCCGAGTTTGAGCATACGCCGCTGCGTATAGAAACTGTTAAACAAGAAATGCGGATTAATCTGCGCCTGAAGCTGACGAAGCTCCGCAAGCTGTTTCAGCTGGGCATATTCATTCATTTTCTTTATGGCTATTTTCAGGCTGTCGAGCATTTGATTGTAATATGCAAATATATAGCTGAATTCATCGTGTGCACTGTGATATATTTTGTGGTCAAGATTGCCCTTTTCGGCATCTTTGAAGGATTCGAGCATTGTATTGAGCGGTTTTGTTATCATATATTTGCTTATGAAATAAAACGCTATTACGAACAAAATACATATGCCGATAAAGGTCATGTATATCGTGTTGTATATGAAAAATCTGTCCGTAACATATCTTTGCGGCACAAGCTTGTGAACCGAAAAGTTGTAAAGCTTCGAGGGCATGGTGTATGCATTGTAATGTTCGCCGTTTATGACGGGTTTGTCGGATTTCAATGCGAGAGCGGCTTTGGTGTTCGAAATAAAGGTACTTTCGTTGCACAAGACGACTTTTCCGCCGTCAAACGATATTGCGGAAATGGAATTTTCGTGGTCTGACATACCGGAAATCTGATTTATAAGCTGCTTTGACGAAATCTTTGTTATAACGGTGATATAATGACCGTTTTTAACGTCTGCACGATTGTTCATTATCATGTATATGTTGTCTTTGAAAGTATAAAATATGCGGCTTTTCAGACGGTTTTTGCCGTACAGCTCCAGCACTGTGTCTATTTCATCGAAACTGAGTGCTGATTTGCAGAGAATGTCCGCAGTGCCGTCACGATCCAAAATAATATATGTTGAATCAATGTATGACGTAAAAAGTCTTGTATACATGAGTTTTTCCGAGATGTTGCTTTCACATTCGAGCTGTGTGTTCAGTGTGAGGCTATCTTTGTAATATGTAAGAAGCTTGATGTCGTTGTTGTCGAGAAAATCAGCTTGCAAATGGTTAATACGCAGAAATTCGTTTTCGAGAATGGAAACAGCATTTTTTTGTTGGGTGTCGGTTTCGTTCGAGAGCTGCTGAAATGCGGAACTGCGGCTCGCACCGTAAAAAATCCCGAGAATACCGATTAAAACTATCATTGTAAAAATAAAGATTAATAATATTTTATCTCGAAGGTTGAGTTTGTACAGCATAGAAAATCTCCGTTTCGCTTGTATATTCCATAAAATAAGTATATCACATAACGAGCGGATTTTCAAGGCTATGTTAAAAATTTAATAATAAATGTAAAAATGTTTATCTTTAATTTGAATTATTAAAATGATAAAATGAATGTGCGTGAAAGCGTGTAGATTTTATATAGGAGGATGGAGAAAATGAAAAAGGCAATCAGTATATTTTGTGCTGCGGCAATGCTCATTATGAGTGTAAATGCTGCGGTAACGGAGGAGAGCGTCAGCGGATATGAAACGGTGAAATCCATGAGTGATGAATTTGACAAAGGGAGCATATCCGAATGGTCTTGGGTGAATGATGCGCTGAAAAGTTATAACCTGAAAGACGGCGAAATTGAAATCAATTCTTATGTACCGGGGGCAAACAGCAGTGAAAATATTCTTGTTACAAATGCCGGAGTTGCGGGAGATTTTATATCCATAATTAAATTTAAGCCGAATGCACTGACGGCAGATAATCAGGAAGCGGGTATTTATATCTGGAACAATTGGAACGAAAAGCAGAATTTTGCGGCTGTGGGAAAGGGAAACGGATACATGATAATAAATCATGACGGAAATTCGGAATCTTGGCCGCAGGCAGTAACGGACGCAGAGGGCAATATATGGTTTAAGGTCGAAAGAAAAGGTGATTACGCAACATTTTCTTACAGTGGAAACGGCAAGGATTATACAAAAAAATTTACCAAACAGATAACATGGAATACAGTGAAAATCGGCATATACGCATGCTATACCGAAAGAGGGGCGGGATTGTATCCGACGAGTGCAGATGATGAGAGGAATTTTACGGCGTCGTTCGATTATGTCAAGACATATACGCCGATACAAACGCAGATTGATGGATTCGGATATGATGCGGAACGGAGCGATGAGTTTGACGGCGATGCTTCAAAATGGAATCCGGTAAATGCAAATTTGTGCAATTACAGTGTCGGCAGCGGCAGTATGAATATAAATGCATATGTGCCGGGAGCAAACAGCAGCGAAAATATGTTTTACGGCAAAACAGCGGTGAACGAAGATTTTATTTACGTATGTAAGATAAAGCCGAATATAGGTTCGGCAAATTCGCAGCAGGCAGGCATAATGATTTGGCAGGATTGGAACAGCAAGCAGCAATTTTTCTGTGAAAGTAAGGGAAGTAATTATATTATAGTACATAACACGGAGAATGATTCCGGATATCCGCAGATTGTTCCGAGCGGTGACGGATATGTGTATTTCAAGGTAAAGCGTATCGGAAATGATTATACTTTTTCGTACAGCAGTGACGGAGTAAATTATACGGATAAATATACAAGAACATTGAATTACGAAAATGTTAAGGTGGGATTTTTCGCATGCTTTGCGGACATGGGAAATTATCCTTCGGGAGAAACTGACGAAAACAACTTTATTGCAAATGTTGAATATGCACGTGTGTTTACAAAAAGTGCCGCTAAAAACGTTATAAGCATAACAACGGAAAATGACGAGGGAGTTGCCGCCGCAAAGCTTAATATTCAGGCAGCGCAGAATGTTGACGGCTTGCTTATTGCTGCGGCATATAAGGACGGCAAACTCGAAGCGATTGAGAAAACCGATGTAAGCATAAAGGCGGGGGAGGCAGATGAATTTATATGCGAATTATACGGTGTGCCGGGCTGCACGGTGAAAGCTTTTTTTGTGAATGATTTGGAAACGTTTATGCCGATAAAGTGAAAGGGAAAAAGGAATGGGAATACTTAAAAAATATGAAAACAATCCGGTTATGTCGCCGGATAAAATGCCGAAAGATGTGCTGTATACGTTCAATCCCGGGGCGATATGCCATAACGGGCAATACATACTCATGATGGACGTGACGGGAACCGATGATATACATAGGCTGTGGATTGCAAGAAGTGCGGACGGGTACAATTTTGTACCCGACGGCGCACCGGTTCGGATGCCACCGCCCGATCCGTTTCATCCTGAGATGAATACGTATGACCCTCGTATAACGAAAATCGGCGATGAATATATTATTCTTTATGCAAGCGATTTGCTTCAGAATGATGCAAGGATAGGAATACTGAAAACAAGGGATTTTGAAAAATTCGAGCGCATATGCACGGGCAGCGAACTCGGAAACAGAAACGGTGCACTGTTCCCGGAAAAATATAAAAATCTATATTTCAGGCTTGACAGACCGTTCGGAAACGAGCTTGAGCCGTGCAGTATGTGGATGAGCTTCTCGCCGGACCTTTGTTATTGGGGTAATGCAAGACCGGTCATGTACAAGGGAAAGCCTTTCACGGACGGATTTAAAATGGGTGCGGGTGCGGTGCCTGTAAAGACGGATGCCGGCTGGCTTGAAATATATCATACGGTATCAACGACGTGCAACGGTTTTATTTACAGGCTTAAAGCGTGTATTCTGGATACTGACGAGCCATGGAATATATTGGGCTATACAAAGGATTTTATACTGTGGCCGGAGCATGATTACGAGATGAAGGGCAGGGTGTCGAATGTTGTATTCACTTGCAATGCACTCGCTGACGAAAACGGAAGAATAAAGATATATTACGGAGCGGCAGATACAAATATCGGACTTGCCGAAGGAAATGTAGATGATATAGTAAGAGCCTGCATGGAAAGTTAAACGCACCGCCGGGCGGAATGGAGATTATTATGATTATAGATGAAGAAAAAGCCTTTTTGGATAAAGCCCCGAAAGCGGAAATTTTCAAAAACGGGACGTCGTATTTTTCGCCGAATTTTCTTCACGGTATGCAGATGAAGAAAGAAAAATTTGAAGAATATGCGGAGTATATAAAGAATGAAAAAGGCGAAACGGGTATAACCGTCGAACCGGATTGGAACCGTTGGGACGACCCGCATCTTTTTGATGATACGGACGAATATTTTAATGTCTGCCGTGATACTTTTGAAATTTTACGTAAAAAAGGTATGTATACATGGATATATGATGAGCCGGGATATCCGTCCGGGGGATTCGGAATATGCGTTATGGAGGAAAACAGCGGACTTATACAAACCGGAATTGAAATGAAAGCTGTATCTCCCGGTGATGCAGTATCGGATATGAAAGTGTTTGCGGTTGACAGTGAGAAGTTCAAAGCAATAGGAAATGAAGAAAAATGTAACGGGAAAATGTACGGTTTCAGAGTTGTTCCGCTTATTAAAGGAACAATAAGCCATATAAGCCGCAGACACCGCCTGCCGGACGAACGCTTTAATGAACAGATTTTATACGGATATCCGAATTTACTTGATAAACGTGCTGCGGAACTTTTTATAAAAAAGGCATATGAACCGTATAAAAAACATCTGGGGGAATATTTGGGCAAGGAAGTCAAAGCGATTTTTACGGATGAACCCATAATACCGTTCAGACATTATTATGCGCCGGAAACAGCTCCTGCGCTGCCGTGGTGTGAAAATTTCGATGGCTTGTATAAAGATATGTATGGTGAGGATATTTCGGAGAAGCTGCCGCAGCTATTTTTGAATATCGGAGATTACAAGGTAACAAGGTGGAAATATTGGCGGCTGGTATCGCAGCTGTTCGCCGAAAATTTTGTGAGAACGGCGGCACAATGGTGCAGAGAAACCGGTATGTATTTTACCGGGCATTTTTTGCATGAGGAGATACTTGCGACGCAGGTGCTTTGTTCGGGCAGTTTGCTTAAAGCCTCAAAGGAGATGACTATGCCCGGCAGCGACAATCTGTCTATGGGTTTTGCCGGGAGAGGCGTGGGTATAAGACTTTCGACGGTCGGAGGCTGCTCGCATTGCGGAGAAGTTTTGCCGAAAATAATAAGCTCTGCGGCACATCTGACGGGAAAGGCGAGAACGGCAAGCGAAAGTCATGGCTGGAGTCAGCCGTCGTCGGGTACTTCATACAGCGGATATATAGGAACAGCGAATTGGCAAATGTCGCTCGGTATAAATACCTTGCCGTATTATACTATGGATTTCAGGGGTGCAACGGACGAACAGCGAAAAAAATATCATGAGTATATATCAAGAATATCGTATATGACAAGCGGAGGAAAGCATATAACTTCTACGGCGGTTTTATATCCGATAGCCGGAGTATGGGCAAACATAACACCATGTGATGAGGATTTGCCGTCGCTTGCGGGACTCGGTCCTCTCGAAAGGGAACATTGGCATTATTGCAGAAATGAGAAAATAAACACATTGCAGAATATTTTTGACGACACCTGTAAAAATCTGCTAAGTCTTAAGAATGATTTTGATTATGTCGAAGAAGAGGACGTAGAAAGCAGTATATTTGAGAATAAATGCATGAATATAGGCGGAAGAAAATATTCGTCTGTGTTGGTTTGCGGCTGTGATTTCATATCGGGCAATGCTTTGAGAAAGCTTGAAGAAGCGGCGGCAAACGGTTTCAGGGTTATCGTGGGCGGCATAAAGCCGACGGCAAGTGATGACGAGGCGCAGCTGAAGAACTTTTTGAACAATGACAAAATAAGGTTTGTCGAAAACGTTGAAGAAGCTTGCGGTTATATAGCCGAGAACAGTGATAATATACGGCTTTCACCGCATAAAAACGATATCTATGCAATTCATATAAAAAAAGAAAAAGCGGATATTTATTTTATAAGTAATCATTCGTACAGCGATTGGGAGGGAACGGTTTATTTCCCATCGGCGGAAAACCCTTGCCTTTGGGATGCACGAAGCGGAAAAATATATCAATTGTTCGGCGAAATATGTGAGGACGGATGCAAAATCAAGCTGAAACTGAGAGGCTGTACGGCAAAAACGGTTGTATTCGGTTCAGATGAGAAAACCGAGGATGCGGAATATAAAGAATATATTTATCCGATTGCACAGACAGGAGAACAGCTCGCATATGAATTTGACAGGATAACAAGGGAAAAATATTTCGGCGATACTAAGCCGAAGCTTGAATTATGCAAGAATCTTTCGTTCGGACTTCATGCGCCTTACGGCGGAATGTCGCTTTGCGGAGATACCCTGAATATAGAATCGGCATACCGTCCCGGAGAAGCTATTGAAGGCATGAAATGGAGCGGAAAGTTAGAACCGGGAGTTTATAGGGTAAGCATGGATGCGGAATGCGGAAACATAACCGGATGGGGAATTATGCCCAGACATTTTGATGAAAACGGAGATGAAATTATTGAAAGCGGATTTAACGAAAGCTGGCGGCAGGAACTGAGCATAAACAGAAGCCATGAAAAAGCAAATTTTTCTCTGTATTTTGAAGTGCCTGCCGGTGCGGAAGAAACGCATGTGATGGTATGCCCGGCGTGCAAGGAAATGTTTTTGAAATCGGCATTTATGAAGATTACCGAACCAAAACTTGAGAGGGCAGATATATAATGCGACTGCGCATACGGGCATTTGCGGTGTGTGTTGTACGCCGTTGCGGACGAGATACACCGGGAGTTTTTTGTTGACGGCAGGGCTTTTGAATTTATAGACCTCGCAAAGGATTGGAGCGGAAACTTAGTCGGCATACTGCTGAGTGGCGGAATAAATAAGATTGTGATACATATGAGAACGCTGAATTGTGACGCACAAAATTAATGTATTTTTACATAAATTAATTTTGTGAAAACCTTTAAATTCCGCTTAATCATTGCCTTTAGACCCATTTGTTTGAATCAGTAGCTTCGGCGGAGCATTAAATCATCTGCAAAGTACAATCAAGTGCAGGAAAAACGAAAAATAATTTGAAAAAGGTACGGATAATTTTGTGAAAACGAAGTTGTCCGTACCTTGTTTAAGATAAATTGTCTTGTGAACTCTGTTTTTGAGAATTGTTTTTAGAGTGCCGTTAAATTCAACAAGTATCAGGAACTTATATAATGGGATTATGAAAGGATTAAAAAACGTTGATCCTACGGCTGAAAATTATAGTATAAGCGTGATTGGTTATATCATTTGAAATTTTGTTGCAGTTAAAATGCTTGACAGTTGAATAAATATGTGGTATAGTATACTTAATGCCCGTAACGGGTACAAGACTTTGGGGGTGGGTGCGGTGTATAAGACCGTTGTGGTAGATGACGAGAAAATCGCAAGAGAAGTTGTTATAAAATTTATTTTGTCACTTAATCTTAATTTTGAAATCACGGGCGGTTTTGCCAACGGCGCAGACGCTCTCGAATATATCAAATCAAACGACGTGGACGTTGTTATTACGGATATAAAGATGCCGAAAATGTCCGGTATGGAGTTGTGTAAAAATATATGCAAGCTTAAGCCGAAATGCAAGATTGTTATATTGAGCGGATACGGAGAATTTACATATGCACGGCAGGCGATAGAATATAATGTGTTTAATTATATATTGAAGCCTGTTGACCCGGACGAGCTTGCGGACGTCCTTACACGGCTGGAAGAAACGCTTGACGAAGAGGGCATTGCGGAGGAAAGCGAGAATACAGGAGTTTTACTTGAACAGGAGGAATTTCTTCTGGAACTTATTTACGGAATTAATTTTGATATTAATGAAGTAAAAAACAGGATGAAAGACTTGAAATTCCCGTTTGATGCGGAAAATTCGGAGGGAAAGCTCGTTAAGATTACAATAAACGATTACGAAAAATTCATAAACGACAGGTGGACCTACGGCAAGGATAAGCTGCCGGTGGCGATAGGCAATATATTGAAGAAAGAAATGCCGGAATCCTATGTATATCCCATAGTACGGCACAACGACAATATTATTTTTGCGGTTATAGGAAACGGGGTAAATTCGGAAGAGATAAGAAAAATGGCAAATGATTTGCTTTCGCTCGATATGAATGTGGAAACGGTGCTTTCGTTTGACAATATAGCGAATGCTCATAAAAATATGTCGCTTATAAAGAATATAGATAATGAATTTGAAATGATAGCTTCGTATATGAACACGGGCAACGGAAATACGGCGAATATAATGCTGCGCCGTCTGGCAGCGATATGCCTGAATGCCGGCGAATACAGCTTTCGGCGCTACCTCGGAAAGCTTTCCGAGATATTGGATTGCGGAGAAGAACCCGAAAAAATATATGAGGAAATTAAAAACGAATACGACTTGACGGACGAAAAATCAACGGAGGATTTTATCGGCACATTGATTAAGAGAGCGGAAAGCGGAAGAAAAAAGGGCGATGAAGCGCTGATAAACAAAATCCTTAAATTTATCGACAATAATTATATGAACGATATTTCCCGCGACGACGCCGCACAGCACGTATATCTGAATGCTACGTATTTCAGCAGATATTTCAGCGCAAAAACGGGGATAAGCTTTTCCGATTATCTGCTTGATTTGCGCATGAAAAAGGCAATGGAGCTTTTGGAGAAAAACGATAAGATATATAAGATAGGCGAGAGTGTCGGATATAAGAATAACAGGAATTTTTTAAGGACATTCAAAAAATACACGGGATATACGCCGTCCGAATACAGGTTGTATGTTCTGAAAAAAGAGGAATAACGAATGATTATTTCAAAATTCAAAAACAAATACGGGCGGAACAGCCAGCTTCTGAAAAACTTTGTAAAATTCATGATATTTATTCTTGTTTTGTGCGTAGCTGTGAATGTGTTGGTATACCGAAATATGCGCAGCGTTATGGACGAACGTCTGGCGAGGGAGAATTATTCGGAAACAAAAAGGATTGCCGATACGACGGAATCCATTTTCCGTGAAGTAGAATTTATATTGCAATATATTTCGGATAATAAATATATCCAGACTTATATAATGTCGCCCGAACCCGAACAGCTGATATATGATATAAACAGCAAGGTATTGGACGAAATATCTATGTTTTCGGTGATATACAATTACATAGATTCGATATATATTTATTCGGAGCAAAAGGGCAGAGTGTTCGTGACCGACGGGGAAAAATCCATACAGGATTTCCCGGACAAAAACTGGGAAGAAAAATATGCGGAGCTTGACGGGAAATCGGCGGCAATATGGTTCAGAAAAAAGAATGATATGTATCCGTATGTGTATACTTTTATGAATAAAATATCATACAACGGTACGGCAGGAGCGGTTATCGTAAATATTAATCCGGAAAAGATAAAATCCCTCAACAGCGATTACGACGATTCCATGAGTATTTATTTGGTAAGCGGTGACGGAAAGATAATATACAGCGGCAGCCAGACGGAAATATATAAGTCTGCCGATTCGATGCCGCTTCTGAAAGAGGTACTGGGAGGTACTAAGGAAAATTATATTACGGACAATTCAAAATCCGGTACGGCAGCTGTCGCAAAAGTGAAGTCGGATTATTACGATGTCACGTATATTTCGGTTTCGGAACTTGAAAATTATAAGCAGGAGCTTGTTCCGATATGGAGCGTGCTGCTTATTATAATGCTGTTTGCGGTTCTGATAGGATTCGTTATGGCGGCAGTGTTTGCCGTCAGCACATACAAACCTATCGAAGATATTATAGAGGTATTGGAACGGCCGGAATCATGGACGGAGGACAGAAAAGACAGCGGAGAAATATTGTACATAGTTTCAAAGATAATATCCACGATTCAGACGAACGAAAAGCTTGCGGAGGAATTTAACAAGCAGCTCGGTGTGCTGAACAGAACGTATGCATATGCATTGCAGGTTCAGATAAATCCGCATTTTTTGTTTAATACACTGAATACGATAAACCTTATGATACTGGACGACTGCGGACCGGGGCAGAGAAGCTCGAAAACACTTGTGGCACTTTCCAAACTGCTGCGTTTCGGACTGGAAAGCGATGAGAAATTCGTAACCGTAAAAAAAGAAGCGGAATACGCAAATGTATATATTAATATTCTGAAAACGAGATATACGGATTTGTTTGAAGTGCGGTTCGATATAGATGAAGAAATCAAGGAAAAGCGTATATTGAAGCTGTGCTTGCAGCCGCTCATAGAAAATTCGGTGAATCACGGAATAATAGAAAAAGGCAGTGGCGGCATGATAGATATAGATATACACGGGTCGGACGGAATGCTGGAGGTAAGCGTTGCGGACAACGGCGTCGGCATGAATACCGGGGATTTGAAACGCCTGAAAGAATATATCTATTCGGAGCAGGAAATAGACGGAAAGCAAATAGGAATCAAAAACGTAAGGCAGCGTATTAAACTGCTGTACGGTGAGGAATACGACGTGGAAATCACAGCAGCGGAAGGTGCAGGAATGAAAATCAGCTTTAAAGTACCTATAATATGAAAAATCGTTACATTGGTCACCATCAGTCACCAATGTAACGATTTTTCACTTTACACCGCAATGCGTTATGGTATATAATAATAGTGTATCAAAACGTAATGGGGGTATTAATGTGGAAACGGCAACAAAAGGGGCAACATACACAGGGAAAAAGAAAAGGCTGAATCACACATTCAGAGATAATATGGAACTGTCGCTTCTGGCACTTCCGGGAATTATATTGTTTTTTATATTCAACTATCTTCCTATGTACGGAATTATAGTTGCGTTCAAAAGATTCAATCCGAATGCGGGTATATGGCACAGCGAATGGGTCGGAATCAAAAATTTTGAATTTTTCTTTACATCACAGGACGCATGGAGAATAACGAGAAATACAGTGCTGTACAGCCTGGATTTCATGACGCTCGGACTGGTTTGTGCGGTTGCGATAGCACTTCTGCTGTATAATCTGAAAAGCCGAATAGGCGTTAAGGTATACAATACCGTAATGATACTGCCGAAATTCCTGTCGATGGTACTCATTTCGTTTATAGTATATTCAATACTCAATCCCACATCGGGTATTTTAAATCAGTTTATAAAGGCGCTCGGCGGCAAGGGCGATACAGACTGGTATTCCAAGCCGGAGGCATGGCCGATAATCCTTACGGTTGTACATATATGGCAGGTTGTCGGTATGAACTCAATCGTGTATTATGCAGCGCTTATGGGAATTGACGATTCGCTTTTTGAAGCTGCAAAGATAGACGGTGCGACGAAATGGGAGCAGACAAGATATATTTCGATTCCGCATCTTACAAACATCATGGTTATAACTACGATACTGGCATTCGGAAACCTGTTCAACGGCGATTTCGGATTGTTTTATCAGACAACGCGTGACGTAGGTACGCTTTATCCCACAACGGATATTATTTCGACCTATACGTTCAGAGGACTTATGGGAGGCAACATGGAGGTTGCCGCAGCGGTAGGACTGTTCCAGTCCGTGGTCGGACTCATTCTCGTGGTATCGGCGAACCTTATAGTTAAAAAGATAAGTCCGGAAAACAGTCTGTTTTAGTTTTGAGAGGAAAAGTTTGAAATAAAATTGCCCACAGCACTGCTTTTTGCTCGGGGCGGTACACAGGTACAGCACCGCTCGCCGCAAAGCAGCACTCTGAACAATTCTCTTGCAAACTTGGTTTTGTGCCTTGCGGCACGGAAAGGAATGGTTATAAGCATGGAAAAAAGATTCGGCATGGGACAGCTGCTTTTGCATTTGTTCTTTATAATACTTTGCATTACATATATAGTTCCGTTCATACTGGTAATATCAATATCAATATCGAGCGAGGACGCCATAAGACAATTCGGCTACAGAATAATTCCGAAAGCGATAGACTTTGCGGCATACAGAGAGATTTTCAGGAACCCCGGTCAGCTGCTCGATTCGTATAAGGTTACGATTATATTCACGGCACTGACAACGATTTTGGGCGTATTCGTAATGACGCTCATGGCATATCCGCTTTCAAGACCGAATTACAAGTTTAAGAAAATACTTACGTTTTATATATTCTTTACGATGCTGTTCGGCGGCGGTCTTGTTCCGTCATATATTATAAATTCAACGTATCTGCATCTTGATAATACGATATGGATTTATATTCTGCCGTCGCTTGTAAGCGCATGGAACATAATCATTATACGAACGTTTTTCCAGGGGCTGCCGGAGGGACTTGTAGAAGCGGCAAAGATAGACGGTGCAAGCGAAATATATACATATTTTAAGATAATACTTCCGCTGTCAACGCCCGTTATAGCGACAATCGCATTTTTTGTGGTAATAGCAAAATGGAACGACTGGAACACGGCGCTGATATATGTGCGTGAGCCGAGGCTTTATTCGCTTCAATATATGCTGCAAAAAATATTGAGAGAAGCGGATTTCGTAAACAATATAGCGAAAGAGGGCGGTATGTTCCAGGATTATGAAATACCGACCGAAAGTATGAGATATGCTATGGCAATGCTTGCGGCAGGGCCTATGCTCATAGTATTCCCGTTTTTTCAGAAATACTTTGCGAGCGGACTGACGGTAGGTGCAATCAAAGGATAAATATGTACTTAAAGATTTCTTGTCATTTTGTCCTGCGGCAGGAAATTTGAAAATAAATTATTAGCCGTGCAGGGAGGCGAAAGGAGATTTTTCATGAAAAGAATTATTGCGTTAACAGCGGTGCTTGCGATTCTTTGCGGAACGCTTGCAGGCTGCGGAAAAGGAAAAACTGCGGCGGAAAATGACGGAGGAGCGGTAAAACTGAAATGGGTAATGCCCGGACCGGGGAAACAGCTCGATTCGGAAGAGGTATGGAAAAAATTCAACGAGGAACTCGGAAAGGTTATTCCGAATCTTTCGGTGGAATTTGAAATTATCCCCACGGCGGATTATAAGCAGAAATATATGCTTATGCGTACCGGCCGTGAGGAAATGGATATAATCAGCACATATACACTGGATTTTTACAGCGAGGTTAAAAACGAATCGTTTATGAAGCTGAACGATTTGATTGACAAACAGGCACCGGAGCTTAAAAAGCAGCTTCCCGAATGGCTATGGAGCTATTCGACGGTAAACGATAATATCTATTCGATACCGGTTTATCAGAGTATGCAGACGCAGGTGCAGGGCATAAGAACCCCGAAAGAATATGCCGACAAATACCTTGATGTCGAAAAGGCAAAAGAGGTTTTTTGGTCGAGCAAAACATTTACATCGGCAGGATACGACGTAATAGAAGATTATCTTAAAAAGCTTAAAGATAACGGCATGCTGGGACTTGGCTTTGAACCGGCTATATATCCGCAGCAGGGATATGAGCAGTTTCTGAATCCGTATGCGATAAAGGTAGAGGATAAGCACCCGAAAGTTGTGAATATATGGCAGACACCCGAAGTTAAGGAATATTACGCAAAGGTTGCGGACTGGTATAAAAAAGGCTATATCAGAAAAGACATACTCAGCGTAAAGGATTCCACAAACGATAAGGGCAGAAAAGACGGATATACGGTTTGGCTCGACCAGACAATCAAAAATTCGGCGGAAAAAGATTCAAACAAATATAATATGCCGATAGAAGTAATACCGCTTCAGAATTATTTCTATATCCCGTCCACGGCGTCCGCAGGCGGCACGGCAATTTCTTCAAATTGCAAGCACCCGAACGAAGCAATTAAATTTATGGAGCTTATGAACACCGACAAGGGCAAGGATTTGTACAGACTGCTTGTTTTCGGTATCGAGGGCAAGCATTATAAGAAAATTTCCGACGACAGAGCGGAAACTATAGGATATGTAGGTCAGGCAGGCTCTACCGCACCTTACGGAATGTTGAAATGGATTATAGGCAATACACAGCTTGCATTTGAAACACAGACGGAATTTGAGGGTTGGAACGATTACGTATTCCATGAAATAAACGAAGATGGCGTAAAATCAAAGCTTATGGGATTCACACCGGATATAGACCCGATAAAGGCGAAATATTCGCAGGTTCTGACGGTGAAAGGCGAATATGCGTCGCTCGGAAGCGGCGCAATCGAGAATTACGAGCAGACATATAAGGAATATATGAATAAGCTTGAAATTGCCGGAAACCGGGAAATCATAGACGAGCTTCAGAAGCAGATTGATGAGTTCCTGAAAAATAAATAAGGCATGATTTGGAGGAAATAATGAAAAAAATATTAACAATGCTGACGGCACTGTGTTTAATATTCAATATATTCGTTTGCTTTGCGGAAAACGAAAACGGCATTTCAGCCGAAGCCGTAATCGAAAATGCCGAAGTAACGATAAGCGGCAGCGTAGTTCCGGTAGGGGAATACAGAATTACGGTATTTATATACAATCCGGGCAGCAAGGCTCCCTCCGGCGATGAGGGCAGCATAGCGGAAACCGCATATTATATCGGACAGACAAAGACGGACGGAAACGGAAAATTTACGTTTGTTCGCAAACTGAGAGAAAAGGATTTATCCGGAAGCTACAGAGTTGTACTCGGTACGGAAAACGTATCACCGGCATTTGAAACCTCGTTTTTCTATGTCAGCGCAGGCGAGGAAGAAGGGCTTCTTAGGCTTGCGGCAAGCGCAGACGATTTGTTTGAATGTTTCAATTCGAGAGCAGATGTCATGGAAGCTATGGGTATGAAAACGGCGCAGTATGCCAATCTGACGGAAAATGATAAGAAGGACGTATGCGAGAAAGCGGCGGCGCAGAAGTATACAAACGGCGGCGAAGTTATAGCTGCCGCCAACGGATACATATGCGTTAAAACACTCAATATGTGCGTTTCGGCGGTGGAGGTCGGCAAAGTGCTTGCGGATTCGGCGGACGTTTTCGGAATAAATATTGAGATTGCGGATTATACCTCGGCAAAGGACAGTATAAACGAGCTTGTGCGCAAGTTGATACCGTATAAAAACGCTGAGGCACTCAAACTGAAATTTGAAACGGAATGTGCGATAAATGCGGTAAATACGGCGGTTTGGGGAGATATTCCCGACGTATTTGAAAGATATTCGCAGCTCTTCCCGGGTCTTTTGAGCGGCAGCTATGCGTCACTTACCCCTTCCGCAAAAGGAAAGGTATGCGCAGAACTGGCAGCTATGAATTTCAGCACAATAAACGAGATTATAACGGCATTCAACAACAGCGTATACAATAGCGGTGAAAAGGAATCGTCCGGTGGCGGAAGCTCCGGCGGTGGGGGAGGAAGCAAGAGCAGCTTCAGCTCCGGTATGACGCCGCTTCCTCAGCTCAAACCGGCAGAACCGATTACCAAAACTGATATAAATGATGTGTTTTCGGATTTGGGAGAATACGGCTGGGCGATAAATAAGATAGATGAATTGTATGAAAAAGGCATAATAAACGGCGACGGCAACGGAAAATTCAATCCGGAACTCAGCGTAACACGTGAGGAATTTGTTAAAATGCTGTGCCTTGCCGTGCTGAAAACCGATTATACGGAGGAATGTACGTTCGCCGATGTAAGCCGGAACGACTGGTATTATAAATATGTCGCTGCGGCGTGCAATGCAGGTATAGTAACAGGCATAGACGAAGAGAATTTCGGAAGCGGTATGTATATAACAAGACAGGACGCAGCCGTCATGATATGCAGAGCGCTGGAAGCGTCGGGAATACCGATAAGTGCGGACGGCGAAAATGCGGTGTTTGACGATTCGGAAAGCATTGCGGACTATGCGGTGCAGGCGGTGGCGGCAATGAAAAAGCTTAGGATTATAAACGGAATGGGCGACAACAGATTTTGCCCCGAAGAGCTTTGTACAAGGGCGCAGGCTGCCGTGATTTTCGGAAATACAATAGATACTGTTGAGGCGAACTGACGGCAAAACAGTAAAATACCTTATCCGCCCACGGTAAGGAAAGTATAAAAAATCAGTTTGTGGGCAGAAAGGCTATGGTAATCTGTATGAAAAGAATTTTACCGATTATTATGATATTTATTTTCATATTTTGCACATTGCCTGCCGGAGCTGCGTTTGTCGATACGGATTCGACCTACTACGAGGAAACGGTAAATCTGTTGGAAGCACTCGGAATTATGGAGGGCAATGCGGACGGCAGCTTCGATGCAACGGCAGGAATCACACGTGCCGGGGCAGCTATGGCGGCGGCACGCCTGAAAGGCTATGACGGCGGCAATGCGAATACGGCGATATATTTCAGCGACGTACCGGAAAACAGCGAAGCGTTTGCGGAAATATCGTTTTTGGCAAGCGCAGGTATAATAGGCGGAGATAAGAACGGAAAATATTTTCCGCAGGATATACTGACGTACAACGAAGCGGCGAAGCTTCTTGTGGCTGTGCTGGGATATGATTATTATGCGGAATATAAGGGCGGATATCCGAAAGGATATGTGGCTGTGGCATATGAAAAAAATATATTCGGAAACGTGAGCATAGGCGATTTCAATGCGATTACAAGAGGGGAATTTGCGCTTGCGGTGAAAAATTGTCTGAACGCCAAGCCTGCCGACAAGATTATGGTAAACGGCGCAGTCAAGGTGAGAGAAAAAGACGAAACTCTGCTTTACGATATGTTTGGAGTACGCAAGCTGACGGCGCAGATTACGGACGTCGGCACAACGGCACTGTACGGAGAATCGAGCATAGGCAAAAATTATATTGCGGCGGGAAACGACACGTATCATACGAACGGTATGAACCTGAAACCGCTGCTCGGATATACGGCGGATATTTATTATACCGATGACAGAGATTTGGGGAACGTATGCGTTTACGCTGCGAAAACGGCAGGCAGTAACAATGTTGTCACGATTTACGCACAGGATATTGTAAGTGCGGATATGGACGGGATTGTATACAGCGGCAGCAACGACAAAAACAAAACGGAGGCTCTCGGACGCAGCATTGCGTTTATATACAACGGTACGGCAAAGCCTAAGTATACGAAAGAGGATTTGCGGCCGGATTCGGGAAAAATTGTCTTGATTGACAGTGATGATGACGGAATTACGGACGTTGTTTCCGTTACGTCGTATGTAAATTATTTCGTAAAATCGGCATCGGCATACGAAAAGGTCATATACGATACATATGAAATGCCTCCGCTCGATTTGTCCGGCGACGATACGGAAATTACAATAGAAAAAGACGGCAAAAAAGCGGAATTTGACGAAATCAAGCAGGATTCAATCATAATGGCTGCGGCAGACGCCGAAAAGACTATAGTGACTAAACAGGGAAAAAGAATACGTGCCGTAGATGTCGATAATGCGAAAAACATACATATTATCATATCTACGAAAACCGTTTCCGGCGAAGTCACTGCGGTAGACGAATCGGACGGAAAATTTGAAGTGAACGGCGAGATGTACGGCATTGCGAAGAATTTCCCGAACGGCAAGGTGGAACTTGGCGACAAGGGTGTATTCAGAATGGATATGAATTATGAGCTTGCCGGCGTTACGCCTATGGCGAACCTGGGTACGCAATACGGATTTTTGCTGGAAGCGGCAACGAAAGGCGGTTTGTCCGATACGGCGGAATTTAAGCTTGTGGATATTGCCGGCAACGAAAAAATATATAAAGGTGCAAAAAAGATAAAATTTGACCGCAGACCGGGTCTGCTGAACGGCGAAAAGGTTGTGGAGGCTTTGGCAGGCGAGGGCGGTTCCGTACAGGAGCTTATCGAATACGAAGTAAATGAAGAGGGCTTGATAAGCCTTATAAACCGTGCGAAAGACGCAACGGCAGAGGGATATGACAATGCGAATTTCTCGTTGGATTATATAAACAACAAGGCACTTTACGACGGTACATACCATTATTTCGATACGAAATTCGCCGTAAACCGTGAAAATTCAACCGTGTTCTTTATAAGTCGAAACGAGGGCGAGAGATATACGGCGGAAAACGTAAAAATCGGCAGCTACACGGCGTTTGCACATGATAATTATTACGACCTCAAAGGCTATGAGGCGGACGAGGTCGGCATGATGACGATTATGGTTATAAACAAAACGTTTGCCAATTCCGTGGATAAACAGAAATCGCCTATTGCCGTTGTGGATAAGATTGTGAGCGTGCTGAACAGCGACGGCGATGAAGCGTATAAATGCTATGCGTATGTAGACGGCGTGCGCCAGGGAATAGTATTCGGCCCGGACGCTAAGAAAGCCGATTACGAGGAAAACTATTTCAAGGAATATGAATTCAGCGGAAAGATAAAATCGCCGGCGGATTTCAGACGAGGCGATATATTCCAATACGATACGGACAACAAAGGCGAAATCTCCGTATATGCTCCGCTGTTTCTGGCGAACGAGCACAATAAGTCCGAAACGCTGGAAATGCAGACGAAGCAGTATAAATCTTTCCAGACCATTCTGGGCGATGCGGTATGCGCAACAAGCCTGTTTGTGAGAATCAATTATCACAATGCGGTAAACGACAGCGACGAAACAAGAATGGTAAGCATAAGGAACAAGAAAGTTGTAATGTATGATAAGGCGGCGGATAAGCTTGTGATCGCTTCTCCGGCGGATATACGAACTCTGGAGCAGACGAAGGATTCGGGAAAGCCGGCGAAATTCTTCTTTAAGATGTATCAGGGAACGGTAACGGGATTTTATGTGATACAGTAAGGAGGGAGCAAATTGAAAATAAAAACAATATTGGCTGCGGCAGCGGCTGCAACTCTGCTTATGTCGAATATGTTTGCTCAGCCTCGGCATGTATACGATTACGATTTTGAAAATTTCGAGGAAAACAGCGACGTTGTGGCAGAAATTGCGGGAGTCAGAACCTTTAAGGCAGTGAAAGACCCGGACAACGAAAACAATATGATAGGCATGATAACGTATTACGGCAACGAAAAAAACGTTGTTCAGCAGCTGAAAAAAGAATATGACCCGATAACGGGCGGATTCATATGCGGCTGGAAAGTGAAATTCTCGGACAACTGCACGGATAAACAGGCGATACAGATAAAGATAAATACGCAGCAGAGCGGCAGCACGGCGGTGCGGCAGATTTCGCCGTGGAAGCTCAGGCTTTCCGGTCTGGAGGGCTGCGGAACGAATTCGAATATGCCCGGAACTGCGCCGATAGGCGGAACAAGGTTCAAGGCGAATACCTGGTATGACGTGCGTTTCGTAGTTAATCTCGAAACGAAAAAATATGACTTTTTCAGGCGTGAGCAGGGCGAGCAAAGCTATGAGCGTGTAAGCCCCGAAGAAGGATATTATATGCGTGATTCGGGTACGTATGATTACGATACCTACGGAGTCAGGAACTTCTATTTTGAGGCTACGGGCACGATGGATTCGGACGGCGAGAAGATAATTTACTGTGACGATATTTTCTGCGGACAGTACGAATTTGAAGCTCCGGAGGCGGAAAGCGTATATCCGGCGGACGGCACGGAAAATGTAAATACCGAACTGAAAAATATTAAAATAACGTTTTCGGACGATATGGACGAATCCACTCTGGACGGAAATATTACGCTCAGAAACGAAAACGGCGATACGGTGGATTTCAGCGGAACGCTCATTGGCAGAGAATACACTATGGAGCTTTCGCAGCAGCTTGATTACGATACCGAATATACGGTGGAAATCAGCGAAAACGTCAAAAACTTCTTGGGCGAGAGCGCAAGAAACATAACAAGCATATTCAGAACTCAAAAGCCTACGGTGAAAATAGGCGACCCGACATTTGCAAAGACGGAAGAAAATACTGTGTCGTGCGAGTTTACGGCAGAGAATATGACGGAAAACGACAAGGATATTCTCCTGATACTTGCGGCATACGACAGTGAGGGATACGTAACGTCGGGAACATACCGCAGGATGACTTTGAAAAGCGGAACGCAGCCGTTCGGAATGAAAATGGAAACATCGGCGGCGGATGCGGAAAAAGTTATATTGTATGCATGGGACAATTTTGAAAATTGTTCGCCGATAAAGGATTGCTTTGAGTTTGAATGTAATAAATGAATTTAAGGGGGAAATGTAAAATGTTGAAAAACGGCAGAAAATCTTTACTTACAATGATTCTGGTATTTGCCCTTACGGTATCGGGCAGCGCAGTGCAGGCGGGAACGCTTCTGAAAACAGTGGATTATGAGAACAAGCAGGAGGGTGACGTAATATCTGCGGTTGCAAACGGTGCAGAAGGCGACAGCTTCGCGGTTGCGGAAGAGAACGGAAACAAGGTCGGAAAATTCAGCTTTGTATCTTCGAGTGCAGGAGTTAAAGGGCCGAGCGGATATTTGGATTTGGGAGCGAAAACAGGGAATATTATTATAGAACAAAAGCTTAAATTCGAACCGGGAGAAAACTGCTCCGTAAACGATATGTATTATCAGCTTATAGTGCAGGGAAAGAAAGTAAACGGCGGTGCATGGGCAAATGTAAACCTTATGGATATATATCCGTCAAAGGTGTTATCATATATCAGCGGCAGTTGGACAACGGCACAGCCCCTTTCCGGAGCGAATACATTAATGCCCGGCAAATGGTATACCGTAAAGGTAGGCATAAATACGGATACGGAAAGCTTCCGCTTGTATATTAAAGGCGAGGATATGACGGACTGGGTAACGGTTACTCCGCCGGAGGGCTATCCTATCAGATATTCCTCCGCATCGGGTGCGGCAGAAGCGAGCAAGGTTGATTTTACACAGGGTATAAACAGAGTAAGTTATTTCCTTAATGCGAGAAAAAATTCGGCAGGTGCAATATATCATGACGATATGAAAATATATACCGCACCGTATATCGGAAGCGACGTGACTCCGGAATCGGAGGACATTATCGAGCCGGAATATACAACGGGCTTTTCGGTTGATTTTGAAAATTATGACGAGGGTCATGCATACAGAATAAATGATGATTTGGTATGGGCAACGGGAAAGACTAAGTCCGGCAATGCTGTTTTGAACAGTACGGTCGTACAAGAGGGAGATAACAAGGTTTTGGAAATCCCGTTTGACGATGTCGCAAGTCAGGAAAACATGGTTAATTACTTTAATTTCGGTACGTTAATGGGTAAAGTGGTATTGAAAAACAGAGTGAAGTTTTCTGCAAACATGACGAATAAGGCAGGTTCAATTAAATATTTCATAGGTAACTATGATAAAGATACATATTTGCCGAATTGTGTGGCAAAAAACAGACCGGTATTCTATTTGCAGAAAAACGCAATCTGCGGTTACGACCAAACGGCAGATGTGGTTATAAACAAGCCGTTTGAAGATGATAAATGGTATGATGTTGCGTTTGTTATGGATACGGACGCAGGAACATGGGATTGCTATCGCAAGGAAGCTGCGGCAAGCACGTGGGAAAGAGTATTGCCTAAAGAACAGGTTTATAATCTTCGTAATGATGATTCACAATCGGATTACAAAACAAACGGTATAAGCTATATAGGCGTAAAGGCACAGGCAATAAATACAAGTGATACAAACAAAAAGAGCGTATATCTTGATGATATAAGCTTCAAAGCCGTAGGCGATGCGGAATGGACGGCAAGCGTAACGCCGTCGAACGGTGCGGAAAACGTAAGTATAGATACAAATAAAGCAGTTATAGATTTCAGCGAGAGCATGAATCCGCTTACACTAACCACGGATAATATCAGGCTTTATGAAGCAGATACGGAAATAGCTTATGACAGAAAAATATCAAACGGAAATACAAGATATGAAATTCCGGTAAACGGACTTAAAAACGATACGGTATATACGGTGAAAATATCGAATAACGTAACGAATATATACGGTGCGGCATATGCGGATGAAATTACATCATCATTCAGAACGGAAGCGGTAGTGCTGCCGACAGAGCTTACGGTAACGGACGTTACATTTGAAGAAGTAGCGGCAGGCGCACTCAACGATTGCCCGAACGGCGGTGTACGTGCGAGAGCATCTATGTACAATCCGGAAGAGGATGAAAAAGTAACGGCATTGTATCTTGTTATGTACGGTGAGAACGGAAAGCTTGTTTCAATCAGAAGGGCAACGTGTGCAATGAAACAAGATACAGTGGGCAAGAGCATGGTTGTTACGCCGTATCCGACGGAAAACAAGGACGGATATAAGATATATGCATACGTATGGATGAGGGATAGCCTTATGCCTTTGAAATCGGTACAATATAAATAACAGGGAGATTATTATGAAACACTTTATTAAGGTGTTAACGGCGGCGGTAATATTAACGGCATCTGTGAACATAGGCTGCGCATACGCCGCAGAGCCTCCGACAATTTATTATTCGGCAGATACGACTATGCCGGGCGAATGTGCCATGGTATTCGGCGGTCCGTTCGCATATTCCGCTACTACGGTGAAGATAGGCAGAGTAACAGACAGCAGCGCACAGAGTCCGTCGGACTCTGCGCCTGCGGTGCAGACATGGCAGACTGTTAAGGTGAATTATCCGCCGTTTTCTGCGGGGACGGGGTCTTACGAGGCGAAGTTTGATGTGCCGTCATCACTTGCCAAGGGAATATATGCGTTTAAAATTACGTCAAACGGGGCGGAATCGGACTTGTATTTCTTCAATAAACCGAAACCGTGGTGGATTCAGGGTGATAAAGGAAAAACGGCGTCGCCCGGCGGATATATGAGAATACAAGGCAAATGCCTGGCGTATGACGGAAAAACTCCGAGAGTAATGCTGAGATCGGCAGACGGCACGGACACATGGCTTGCCGCCGAAGCGTATAAGGAAAATTCGCTTTCGGTCCGGCTGCCCGAAAATACGGCGGTCGGAGAATATGAAGTATATGTAAGCAACGGCTACGGCGACGCAAGCTGCATAAGCCGTGCGGATAATATAACGATAGAACAGCCGAATAAGAAAAGCAGTGAAATATTCAGTGTTTTGGATTACGGGGCAGACCCGACGGGCAACCGGGACTCGACTTCGGCGGTGCAGAAAGCGCTCAATGCGGCGAAATCGAAAAAAGGCAGAGTGTTTTTACCTGCCGGAAGCTATATGATTACACAGCCGCTTAGGGTAGGCGAGGGGACGGAGATGTTCGGCGAGGACAAAAACCTTTCCATGCTTTTTGTGCCGGAGGGTAAAATCGTAACACCGTATCTTATCTACAGCCCGTCAGCGGGACCGGTAAAAAATCTGAATATAAATAATTTGTCAGTGTATATGCAGGGCGCACACAAGAACATCATATATGCGTCCGGCGGATTCGATATGTCGAATGTTATAATACGTGCTTTGGGATATTACGGGCATATAAACAAGGGTGAGAAAGATTCGGATTACGGCGGCAGCACCGTGACATCAGACCCGATAAATCTCGGCTGCGCCGTCATACTGCGTGATGCCGAAAGCTTTTCGATTGATTCGTGTGATATTCTGGCAACGAATGCGGCACTGAACAGCTACAATTCAAGATACGGAATTATAAAGGATTGCACGCTTTCCGGCACGCTTACGCCTATGCAGAACTACGGATTGTCAAAAACCGTGTTTGAAAATAACCTAATAAAATCGACGGGACTTTTCAGCAGCGGAAGCTCGCTCAGTCTTTATAATTCGGCGGCATCGTTTAATGTGTTTATGTATAACAATACGTTTGAAAATGCCTACGGCGGCGACAGGGAGGCTATAACATTCGACGGTCACGGCACGGCATATCTCGGAAAGGTCACGGAAACAAGCGGCACGACAATGACTCTTGTGACAGCACCGCAGTGGGGTACGGAACACAAAGACAAAATTGCTTCGTGGGACACCGGTCTTAAATATCGGGAAACGGACTGCGAATGGCACGGAGTGACTGTTTACATAATCAACGGAACGGGAGTGGGTCAATACAGGAATCTTGTCGGCTGTGACGGAAACGAGATAGAAATTGAAAAAGCATGGGATATAGAACCGGATGAAGATTCAATAATTTCGATAGGTAAGTTCAGCGGCAGGGATATATTCCTCGAAAATAAGTTTTATGATGTGGGAACGGGCGTGCAGCTTTATCCCCCGAATGTGGAATGTGTTGTTTCGGGGAATATAATGGAACGTGCCGGGAATACGCTCAGCGGAGGGCAGGTAACTACGGTGACGAACGGCGATCCGAGAGCGGAAGTTGGCTGGTTCTCTACGTTTACGGACAATGTGATAGCCGTAGGCAACAGCTGGGGTCAGCTGTATTCAAGCATACGTATATACGGAAACAATGATGTGGATACATACCCTGTTTCGAGAGGACATATCATAAAGGGAAATACAATAAAGAGCAACGGTGCTGTAATTATTATCGGAATGTCAAGCGATATAATTATAGAAAAGAATAGCTACGAAAATTCGGACACAAGTTTTTTAACGCTGAAGTATAAGAATAAAGGTCCGAGCAATATGAGAGCAAGGTAAGCGGGAGGATAGATATGAGAATTAAGGCATTAATACTTAGCTTTATACTGCTGTGTACCGCATATATACCGTGTATGGCGGAAACGGCGGCAGGCGAGGAAACAACGGAGCTGTGCGCCGAAACATATCAGGATAAGGAAATAGGCAAATATCCCTCGGCGATAAGCGGAGTAAATTATACCGTAGAAACCGGAGAGGGTGACAACCGCATAGGCAGAGCAGAGCCGAAATCCTCTGCGCCTACGGCATTGCACAGATTCGCATTTGACACGGTAAACAAAAAGCTTGCGGTGGAAATGGATATTCTGATGAGCAATGCGGCGGCCGATACGGAGCTTAAAATAGGTCTTGGCTATGCAGGCAAGGAAAAAACAAATTTTGTGATTACAAAAACGGGTATCAGCGGAAACGGCGAAAATCCGTCGGCAGATATCTGCGATTACCCGATTAAATCAACGTCTATGACGGACGGGAAATGGCACAAAGCGGAGATTATAATAGACGTAACCGCAGAAAAATATTCCGTTATGCTGGATTCGGTGCAGAAAACGCCGAAAGAGGGATATTTCCTGAGAAACTGCTCGTTTGAGGAAATTTCGTCGGGTATATCGGGCGTGTCCTTTACGGTATCGGGAAACGGCGGAGCCGTAATGCTCGATAATATAAAAATTTCAAAGCTGGAAGCAAAGCAGGCGGATACGGCGGCAACGGTGATAAAAACAAACCTCAGCGAAGCGCTGAAAGATTCCGTTGTCTTTGCGGTGGGCAGTCCGCTGCTGTATAAGAACGGTATAAAGAATTATATCGACGGCAGCAATCCCTCACTGACGGCACGTGAAATTGACGGAAAAATATACATTCCGGCGGTGATTATGAGCAGAAATATGAGCGTAAACGGCACAGACGTGAAAATGAATTACAAGGGGAAACCGCTTTCTTTCAAAATAGGCGAAAAGGGATATACATTCGGCACGAAAAAAGCGGAATTTGAAACAGAGGTTTTGAACCGGGAGTGTATATACATATCGGCAGCGGATTTTGCAACGCTTTCGGACGCCAAGCTTTATACCGTGGGCGACGGTATTTACACAGCTGCGGAGAGCGAGCAGACGGCGGAAAGCTGCAAGAGTGAGGGTTTGCTGAATCTGCTGAAAAAGAACCTTTACGTGAGCAGCACGCCGGAAGAAAATGCGGACGGAATACCGCAGGTGTTCCATAATTCGGGAACGGTATATCCGAACGAAACCGCAATGCTCTACGGCTGGAATTTCGATTTGAATACGGCTGTCGAAATATCGTGCATAAACGGCGAAAAGCGTGTTGATACGCAGACTGTGACGCCGAGCCAGATTACGAAAAATTCGGTTAAATTCGTAATACCGGAAACGTATCAATTCGGCATATACGGTCTAAAGGTGAAAAACGCTTCCGGTGCGTCCTCGGAGATTGTGCTGAACCGTGCGGACCCGTGGTGGTTCATGGGCGATTCGTATGACAAGGCAACGGCAGGCGGCTGGATAAAGATAATGGGTAAAACGCTTTCGTTCGGAAATGCTTCGGTAACGCTGAAATCGGAAAGCGGCGAGATACACCCGACAATAACGGAACAGGACGAATACGGCATAAGATTTGCGGTTCCGGAAAATACAGCTCCGGGAACGTATGAGATTATAGTAAACAACGGATTGGGCGGCGGTATGCCAGTAAGCTTTGATACCGTTGAGATTGAAGCGAAAACCGTCCGGAGCAGAACGAAATATGATGTGTCACAGTATAAGGTTAAGAACAATGACTATACGGAAGTAATTCAGAATGCGCTGAATCTTGCTTCCGGAAACGGCGGCTGCGTATATTTCCCGGCAGGCAGATACGGTATATCCAAGCAGATTGCAATACCCGAGGGTGTAAGCCTTGAGGGCGAGGGAAAGGGTCTTGTATCGCTGTATTTTATACCGGACTCGGCAATGCCGAATCCCATATTTGCGGCAACGGATAATTTTGAAATTAAGAATATAGATATTTATGTTCAGGGCGACCACAACAATATTTTGGCGGCACGCAACAATTTCAAGCTGATTGACTGTACATTCAGGGTAAATGCATACTATCACCATGTCGGACTGAACAAGACAGGCGGTTCGTATTCGTATGCGCACGCAACTAAAGACGTAGGAGATTTGGGATTCGCCGTATTTATAACAGGCGACAGATTTGAGATAAACGGCTGCGACATACTTTGCTCCGGTCAGCCCCTCGAACTAAGAGGCTCAACCTACGGAATAATTACGAACAATGTATTTGCGGCAGGCAAAAACCCGTATCAGGCATACGGCATCGTAAAGATTATGTGGGAGAACAACACGTTCCGCACAAACGGACTTTATTCCAACGGAATGGGTATGAGCCTTTATTATAACAGCGCCGCTTCGTATTTCAACTATTTCAAGGGAAATACATTCAGGGATTTCTACGGCGGCGACCGTGAAGCACTTACGTTCGACGGGCATGGCACGGCGTTCCTCGGCGGTTCGGAATCGGTTGAGGGCAGCAGAATGACTCTCACGAGCGAGCCTGCATGGGGCAATAAGACAAAAGATATGATAGAATTTTGGGATATGGGACTTTACAGACGTGACAACGACAGAGAATGGCACGGCGTAACGGTATATGTCCTGGACGGCAAGGGAGCCGGTCAGTCGAGAAACCTTGTCGGCTGCGACGGACGTACCATAGAGCTTGATAAAGCATGGGATATTAATCCGGACGAAAACTCGGTTATCTCCATAGGCAAATTCAACGGCAGAGATATTTTCGACAAAAACACCTTTACGGACGTAGGACCGAGCGTTCAGATTTATCCGCCGGGATACGGCTGTATCATTTCACGAAACACTATAAGACGTGCCGTATCGGCAAATGCCGGCGGTCAGATTACGAATAACCGTGTAGAACCGAACTGGTTCTCCGAATTTGTGGATAACGTCGTGGAACAGGGCAACGCATGGGCGAACGAATCGTTCCTGCTTCATGCCTACGGTACGAACGATATAAACAATATGCCTATTGCAAGAGGTCATATTTTCAGAAGAAATATTCTTAAAAACAATGCTACGATACGTTTCCAGGGTGCGATTGCGGATATTATTACGGAGGGCAACAGCATCAGCAATTCGCCTATGGGAATATATATAAGAAACAGACAGAACAACTGTCCGCAGGATTATATTCTCAGAAACAATACGTTTGAGAATGTCGGCGATATAATATACAGCGGTCAGTAACGAAACAGAGGTGCCTATATGTTTAAAAAGGTATTGGCTGCGATTACTGCGGCTGTAATGTTTATGGGTATATGCGGAGTGTGCACGGCGGAAGCCGTGCATAAACCGCCTGTTGTGTTTGCCGTGTCGGAAAGCGCCGAGCCCGGCGAAACGGTTATGATATACGGCGATAACTTTGAATACGGCTGTACGGCAGAACTCAAAAATGCGGAAACGCAGAACGGAGTTCGCCTTACGCCGGAATATCTGTCGAAAGGCTGTATGGCGGTTACGGTACCGCCGAGCGAAGCTTTCGGCGTATATGAAATATGCGTTTTCGGGAACGGACTGCGGTCGGAATCGAAATACGTCAATCTGCCGAAAATAGATTATATAATCGGAGATGAGGGCGAAACCGTGTCGGGTGGATTTACCGTAATCGGCAGAAATTTGTGTATGGGCGCAGTGCCGATTGTTGTAATGGAAAAGGACGGCAGGTCTGCCGACGTTACCTTAGCGGAATACGGCAAATACTGTGTAAAAGCGAACATAAGCGGTGCGGAAGAGGGCGAATATACCGTAAAAATAAAAAACGGCGAAAACGGTATTTTCAGCGCACCGATAAATATAAATACCACGCAACCTTCCACAGCGTCAAAGACGAGCGTAAGCCTTGCGAGCTACGGTGCGGACGCAACGGGCAGCAATGATTCGACCGCAGCTTTTAGAAATGCGATTGCGGCGGCAAAAGGCGGTATAATCAACGTTCCGAGAGGAAGGTACAAAATATCCGATACTCTGGAAATACCCGATAATACCGAGATAATAGGAGCGGCAGCGGATTTGACGAGTATCACATGGGTTCCGGGGACGGGCAGCAAGCCGGACATTTTGAAAGGCGGAAACGGACTTTCGGTGAAGAATCTGACGGTGTATGTCTGCGGAGAATACGGAAATGTGATAAGCGGCAAGGATAATGTTGCGGTTGAAAACGTTATGATACGTGCCGCAGCGTATTATCATCATGCGAAGATAGGAAGTATCGGCGGAACGTACAGCGGAGCTGCCGTTTCCGAGAAACCGTATAATATGGGTTCGGCTGTGTATGTGAACGGCGGCAATTTTAAAATGAGCGGCTGCGATATTTATGCGACAAATACGTGCTTCACGTTGAAAAATGCGGAGTATGCGCAGATTAAAGATAACAAATTCAGATTCGGGGTTCGGCCGTTCGAAACGGACGGCTGCGGTAAAATAATTATCGTGGGCAACGAATTTGAGGGAGCAAGTACATATGAGCAGGAAGCGAAGATTGCAGGAACAGATAATATATACATTGCGGATAATACGATTGAAGCCGTATACGGCGGCAAACGCACGGCGATAAGCGTAAATTCGGTGTTGCGGATGCAGGCGCAAAACGTGACGGCAGAGGGGAGAAAAATAATATTTCCGACGTCGGCGGAAACGCAGGATTTGTATGCGGCACTTGAAAACGGCAAAAATATCGGCGTATATATAACGGACGGTACAGGTGCGGGGCAGCGGAGAAAAATTATTTCGCAGGACGGCACAAGCATTACGGTTGACAGCGAATGGGACGTTGTTCCGGACGAAACCTCCGTACTGTATTTTGCATCGGCAAACGAAAATATTACGGTTGTCGGCAATACGTTTACAGATGCAGGAACGGCGCTGAAGCTTGAAGCTGCGGCGAACTCTGTATTTGCGAAAAATACGCTTGTGCGTACTGCACCGATAGCCGCAGAAGGAATATATTACTACGGCACAATTTCGGACAACGAAGTCGAAGCCGGGTTTATATGGGGCGGAAAAAGCGGCAGCGTGAATATGAATACCGAACGGGCATATGGCTGCGAAATTCGCCGAAATACAATGCAGAGCAACTGTTTCGTAGGCATAAGCGGAGAAGATGTGCAAACGCTTGTTGAGGGAAATACGGTTAATAAATCCGAAAACGGATTTGTTGCCGACGGACTGAAAAATGCGGTTTTGAAAAACAACGTGTTTGAAGATGTGCGGAATGTACATAGCGGTGCGACCGCTGCGGAAACGTCCGCATCATATCCGTATGACGGTCAGGGATATGTATCGCCGTCGGAATGTGAGATAACGCTGTATTTTGATTTGCCGATGAGCACTGACACGTTCGGCAATATTGCGGTGAGCGATTTAAACGGAAATGCGGAGCAATACGAAATAACGGAAAAATCGGCGCAGATGTGCCGCATTGCATTGAGCGGCACGCTTAATAAAAACACGGTATATAAAATAAATATCGGAAACGGTGTAAAAGACGTTTTCGGAAATTCGTTCAAAGAGGAAACGATAAGTTTTGTAACCTCGTCAAAGGCTTTGAAATGCATGAATCTCAGCATTACGGACGAAAGCGGGAATCAGCTTGAAAAAATTTCACGGGGACAGACTGCGAACATAAGCTTTGATATAAAAAACTGCAGCGAAATAAAAACACGTACTGCGGCATTTCTGGCAGTATATGACGAAAACGGCAGACTGATAAATGCTTATACGTCCGCTGCGGAAGTGAACGGCGGAGAAACCGCAGAGGTAAATATAAAATGGTGTGCCGTACCGGAAGAATGCGATTCGGTAAGGCTCATGATATGGTCGGATTATATGCCGATAGCGGAACGGGCAGATTTCAGTATGTCGGATTGAAAGGAGTTAAACATGAGTGAAGTAAGAATAGGCATAATAGGTATAGGCGGCATAGGTACGCTGCATTATACATATCTTTTGAACAACGAGGTTGAAAACGCAAGACTGACGGCGGTCTGCGATATAGACGAACCGAAGCTTGTAAAGTTTGGGGAAAAGCACGGAGATAAAATTAAAAGATTTGTAAATTACAAGGATTTGCTTTCGTCGGGAGAGGTTGACGCCGTTATAATCGCAACCCCTCATTATATGCACCCCGTAATAGCGACAGACGCTTTTGAAGCGGGACTTAACGTGTTGGTTGAAAAGCCTGCCGGAGTATATGCGAAAAAAGTGCTGGAGATGAACGAAGCCGCAAGGAAAAGCAAAAAAGTATTCTCTATAATGTATTGTATGCGCACGGACCCGTTTTATATAAAGCTTCGTGATATGCTTTCGACGAACGAAATAGGAAATATAAAGAGAATAAACTGGATTGCGACGGATTGGTACCGTCCGCAGAGCTATCACAATTCGTGCGACTGGCGTTCGTCCTGGAAAGGCGAGGGCGGCGGCGTAATCATAAATCAGTGTCCTCACAATCTGGATTTGTGGCAATGGCTGTTCGGTATGCCGAGCGAGATAAGAGCGTTTGCGGATTTCGGAAAATATTACGATATAGAGGTCGAGGACGACGTTACCGTGTATATGCGCTATCCGAACGGCGTAACGGGCGTATTCATAGCGTCAACGGGCGAATCGCCGGGAACGAGTCGGCTTGAAGTTACGGGAACTATGGGAAAGCTGCTGTATGAAAACGGTGAGATAAAATATATCAGAAACCGTGTTGACGAACGTGAATTTAACAAAACGTTCACATCATCCGTGGCAGCAGGGCCGGAAAACTGGGAAAGCGTGCTGAAAGCGGACGGCACACCGATGCAGCACAAGAAAATCACGCAGAATTTCGTCAATGCGATTTTATACGGTGAGGACCTTATAGCACCCGGTCTTGAGGGCATTAACGAAATGATGATTTCAAACGCAATACATATGTCGGCATGGTCGGGCGAAACGGTTAAGCTGCCTATTGATAATGAAAAATTTTATAAAATGCTTTGCAATAAAATTGAGCATAGCAGAAAGGTATAGTTATTATGAAAAAGATTAATTTGGCATTTGCCGGATTCAGGCACGGGCATATTTACGCATTGTATGAGAGTGCAAAGACGAATGAAAATGTTGCAATCGCCGGGGCGTGGGAGGAATATGCGCCGTCCGTAAAGGAAGCGGAAGAGGAGCACGGCGTTGTGTTCAATTATAAATCGTATGAGGATATATTAAATGATAAAGAGGTTGACGCCGTTGCGATAGGCAACTATTACGGTGCAAGAGGCAAAATGGTGATTGAAGCGCTGAAAGCCGGCAAACACATAATATCCGACAAACCGCTCTGCATTTCCCTTGACGAAATACATGAGATAAAACGGATTGCGGAGGAAAAGAAGCTTGAAACCGCAATGATGCTTGATTTGAGATACAATGCAAATGCGGTTACGGCAAAAAGGCTTATCGAAAAAGGCGAGATAGGCAGAGTGAATAACATATATTTCGGCGGTCAGCATCCGCTGCTGTACGGCTTGCGTGCCGGCTGGTATTTTGAAGATGGTAAACACGGCGGCGTTATAAACGATATAGCGGTACACGGGATTGACCTTATAAAATATATGGCAAATCTCGAAACGGACAAAGTTCTTGCGGCAAGATGCTGGAATGCGTTTGCGGCGAAAGAACCGAAATTCCTTGACAGCGCACAGTTCATGCTTCGCATGAAAGGCGGTGCCGGACTTATTGCGGACGTTTCGTATGCGGTGCCGGACAGCATAGGCTTCGATTTGCCGTGCTACTGGAATTTTAAAATATGGGGTACGGAGGGTGTAATGGAATTCAGCGCAGGCTCATCGGGAGTAACCGTATGGAAAAGCGGCAAAACAAAAGCCGCCGTATACGAGGGCGAAACGGCAGCTTCGAATGTTTTGGAGGATTTCGTGAAACGTGTAAACGGAGATAAAAACGTAATTCTTCCGTCAACAGCAGATACGCTGAGCGCAGCGGAAGCTACGCTCAAAATTCAGCATTGTGCGGACGAAATTTCATAACCGAAGAACGGCAAATCAGCTGAGGAGTAAATTCAAAATCGGCTGTTTTGCCGTTTTCCGCATTTTCGGTGAGGATTTCCATGGCCTTTTGCCCCATGGAATACGCAGACTGCTCCACGGTCGTCAGCGGAGGGTGTGCAAATGCCGCATACGGCGTGTTGTCGAAGCCTATGACGGAGAAATCCTCCGGTATTTTTATGCCTTTTTCTTCAAATAAATTCATTGCGCCTATTGCCGTCATGTCGTTTATGCAGACGTACCCCGTAGGCACGTCGGCAAGCGAAAGGAATTTTTCCGCCATCTTTTTTCCGTTGGAAAACTCAAATTGTTCGTTCGTTTCAGATTCGCATTCGGCAAGCCGGATGAAGCTTTCGTTAATCGGGATATTGTTTTCACACAGACAGCGTTTGTAGCCGTCAAGCATAAGCCGCCGGCTCGGTCTGTCGAGCTTTGCACCGATAAATCCTATTTTTCTGTGTCCGTTGTCGATTAAATGCTGCACGGCAAGATGCATACCGCTTTCGTAGTCGAACGTCACCTTGCTGCACGGAGCGTCGGTGGTTTGTTCCAAAACGACAACTTTTACGTTATTTTTTATTATGTGATTCAGCAGTGTGGAGTCGCTGCCGATGCTTACGATTATAATTCCGTTTACCTGCTTTTGAAACAGAAATTTGAGGTTTTCGTTTTCCGTAACGGGGTCACGGAACGAGGAACACAGCATGACGTTGTAGCCCTTGGCGGCAGCTGCGGAGCAAATCCCCTGGAGCAGCTGGCTGTAATATGCGTTGGAAATGGTGGGTACAATTACGCCTATATCTTTCGTATTTTTTGTTTTAAGCGCACGGCTTAAGAGGTTTGGCGAATAGTTCATATCATGTGCGGTTTTCGTAACAAGCTCTTTCAGTTCACGGCTCACGGGGTAGTCTGTGTTGTTCAGCACACGTGACACCGTAGCCGGCGAAACGGCGCATTTTTTCGCAACATCGTATATAGTAACCTTGTGCATTATATCACGCTCCCGTTGATTATTGTATGTTTGATTTTTATGTCATCGTCGAATATCACGATGTCTGCGTCGATTCCCTCTTTTATCCGCCCTTTGCGGTTTTTAAGCCCTATTTTTTCGGCAGGATTTGACGAAGCCATGCGTATTACCTCCGTCAGCGGTATTCCCACGGTACGATACATATTTCGTACCAAATCGGCGGTTGTCGCCACGCTTCCGGCGAATGCACTGCGGTCGGTAAGCTTCATAACGCCGTCCTCGTACAAGACATCGTTTCCCGTACCCTGCGTGTATATCGTTCCGTCTTTCAGCTCGGAAGCGGAGAAAGAAAGACCGTCTGTGATAAGCGAGATTCTGTCCGCACCTTTGCATTTGTAAATAAGCTTGAGCAGCGACACCGGAAGGTGCTTCAAATCTGCGATAACCTGAACGCTTAGTTCGTCGAAATACAGACCGGCTTCGACTACTCCGGCAACTCGGAAAGCATTTTTCCTTATTACACTCGAACAGCCGGAATAAATGTGCGTTATGTCGGTGTAGCCGCAGTCTATGGCACGCCGGACGTCTTCAAACGTAGCATCGGAATGTGCCACTGTGGCAAGTATGCCTTTTTTTTCGAGATAACGTCCGAGTTCGAGAGCACCGTCAACCTCCGGTGCTGCACCTACAATCAGAATTTTGTCCCATGAATCGAGAAGCGGCTCGTATATGTCCGGAGTGGGGACGAGGATATTTTCGGCGACTTGTGCGCCCCGCTGCCCCTGCGAAAGGAAAGGACCTTCCAGAAATACTCCGGCAATGCTGCCGAAAAGCTTGCTTGCGGCTTCAATATTCTTTATTGCTGCTGTCATGGATTTCAGCGGAGCGGCACTGATGGTCGGCACTATGGTTGTTGTACCGTATTTCGCATGGCAGCGTGCGCCGTGCGCTATTTCCTCCGGCGTACCGCTAAGAAATTCAATGCCTCCGCCGCCGTGTACGTGCATATCTATAAATCCGGGGGCGGCGTAGCTTCCCTCGGCGTCGATTATATTGCCGAAATCGCCACGAACATCGCCCACGGCTTCAATCCTGCCGTCTTTTATCGAAATATCGCCTTTTGTAATTGAGTTTTCGCCTACGATGCGTGCATTTTTTATAAGTGTTTTCATAATAAACTCTCCTATTATAGAAATCGGTTTCTATATATATTGTAACACAGTTTTTCCGATTTGTCAAACAGAAACAAAACTGCTGTGTTTCTGCTTGACACCGCTGTTTCGCTATGTTATAATAATATTATAGAAATCGGTTTCTGCCGATGATTATGAGCTGAAAGGAAATGATTGAAAATGAAGTACAATTTTCAGGTAAATGTATATGACACAAGAAAAGAAATGGGAGTGAATGCGGCGAAAGACTGCGCCGAATGTATAAAAGAAATGCTGGGACATAAAGATGAATTAAACGTGATATTTGCGGCGGCACCGTCGCAGAATGAATTTCTCGAAGCGCTTGCGGCGGACAAGAGCATAGATTTTTCAAGAATAAACGCATTTCATATGGACGAATACATAGGTCTGAGAAAGGGCGCTCCACAGGGATTCGGCGAATTTCTGCGCACGAGAATTTTCGACCTTGTCGGGTTTAAATCCGTGAATTATATCAATGCGTCCGCAGCGGATGCCGAGGCGGAGTGTGAACGCTACGGCAAGCTTCTGAAAGAATACCAGGCAGATATAGTCTGCATGGGAAT
Source organism: uncultured Clostridia bacterium (assembly GCA_934792465.1). Taxonomy (GTDB): domain Bacteria; phylum Bacillota; class Clostridia; order RUG12999; family RUG12999; genus CAKVOK01. Next base: position 55,345 of record CAKVOK010000003.1, read on the forward strand.
AGGTGAGAACGGACATATCGCATTTAACGATCCGCATGTTGCGGAGTTTGATGATAAAAAGATTGTAAAGGTAGTCGAGCTGGACGAGGTTTGCAGAATGCAGCAGGTGAACGACGGTTGCTTTGCGGCGATAGACGATGTACCGAAAAAGGCGGTTACGCTCACGATACCTACTCTTGCGGCGGCACAGCACCATTTCTGCATTGTACCGGCAAAGACAAAGGCGGAAGCAGTGAAGCGTACAATTAAAGGAGAAATAACGGAAAAATGTCCGGCAACAATACTCAGACTCTGCGGTGATGCGAGGGTTTATCTGGACGGTGACAGCTCCGAATTTGTAAAGTAATGTTTGCCAAAGCGGGGGGAGGAAAATGGTCAATATAATTTTACCTTACGAAAATGCGGAAATCTACGGAGAAATATGGGCGGATTCCGAAAATGAAGTATGCTTTGAAAAGGATTCTTTTGCGGCGGCAAGGTGCACGGTATCTTTTGCGGCTGCGGAGATTAAAAGGTATTTAAACAAAATATCGCTTGAATCGAAAATTTGTTCAAAGGCGGATAATGCGGACGCATTTTGCATTACGCTTGAAATTTGCGATGATAATTGCACAAAGGACGATTACAGCCTTATTCCATGCGAAAACGGTATATGTATATCGGGAAAAGGCAGGTCGGGCGTGTTGTACGGCGCATACGAATTTCTGAAGCTCCAGGGCTTTGCATGGTATGTCCCCGGGGATATAGGTGAGGTTGTGCCTGCGGCGAAAGAAAAGCCGAATATCCCGACCGAAAGAACTGATTTTGCACCGCATATGTACGAGGGAAGAGGGTTTGATTTTGAAAATCACAGTATAGAATCGGTGCAGCTTTGGCTTTGGATGGCGAGAAACAGGCTGAATTTCGGTGTATATTCATACAAGCACAATGCATTGCAGAAAAAATTGTGCATAAAGTTCAAAACGGGCGGTCATATATTTGAAAAGCTTCTCGCACCGGACAGAGTGACGAACAGCGGCAAAACCATTTGGAAAGAACATCGGGATTGGTACGGAAAAAGGCGTGACGGCAAAGAAATAACGAAAAAAAATTGTTTGAGCACGCAGTTTTGCGTAAGCAATGATGAACTTATAAAGTTTTTGTCGGACGAGATAGTGAAAAAAATGAACGGTGAATGGAGTTATGCCGACAGAGCGGATATATGGGGGTTTGATACGTGGGGAAGCGTCTGCGGCTGCGAAAAATGCAGAGGTATAGGAAATGCAACGGATATAACGCTGCATTTCATTTCGGCACTGCGTTCGGCATTGGACGAAAGCGGAATCGGGCGGCGTGTGCGGCTTGTTACCTGTGCATACGACGGCACGGGTACAATGGAACCGCCGAAGAATCCGATACCGGAAAATCTGATTAAGGCTTCGGATATGGTGGTATTTTATCCGATTACAAGGTGCTACGAACATGATATTTACGATGAAAACTGCCCTGTGAACAGGAGATTTGCGGAGCTTCTCGGGGGTTGGCTAGCCGTAACGCCGTCACTGCCTATGGTTATCGGTGAATATTATAACGTATCGAAATTTGAGGATTTGCCGATAATTTTTACACAGCGCATCAGAAACGAAATTCCGTATTACAGAAAAATGGGAGTTTCGGGTATTACATATATGCATTTTCCGCTGCTGAATATGGGTATGCGTTCGATTACGCATTTGCTCTATGCGGAGCTTTCGTGGAATATAAATGCAGATTGCGACAAGCTCATCAATGAATATTTTCAGGGATATTACGGCGAATATGCGGAGGATATGAAGCCGGTATACGACCTTGCAGAAAAGGCTTTTTCGAGATGTACGCAGTGGCGTGCATGGGGCGATGGGAGCGTTCTCTCGCAGCTGCTTGCATGGGGCGGCGACATACCCGAAAAGCCTATTAAAACAGACGGGCATTTCACAGACCACAAGAGTATCATAGAGTCGGGAGAAAGATCTGCGGAGCTTTTGAAAGAGGCACTTGAAATCACGAAACGTGCAGAGAAAAAAGAAATTATGCAACGAGGAAGTATCGCCGCTCGGTGCGGAGCGGTAAACCCGATTGAGCTGGAAAAAATAAATATCGGCATGAAAATATCACGCAGAATATCCGAGACAAAACGGTTCTTGATTTACGGTGAAGAAACAATGCGCATTATGACGGAAACTGTAAGGCTTTACGATATACTGATGAACGGTGAAAAGGGCATTGGAAAATGCATAGATGAATTGAGTCGTCTGCATGACAGCATGGACAGCAGATATATACCGATTGCTTCAAATGCATTGATAAACGAAATGATGTGCAAATCAGCACTTGAACGCACACAACTGAAAAATATTACGGAAAAGTGTATAGCTATATACGGCAATAAGATGCAGGGGCAACCCTAAATGTTGCGCACTTTTTGCAAGACATCCCAAAATGAGGTATAATAAAAACTTAATATATTTGCATAAATCTTAATTTTATATGCTTGAGATGAAATTAAGATTTATGTTATACTATCTGTATAAAATGAAAGAAAAGCATGAAAAAATTAAGAATAGGGCGCGTTGCTGCTTGCAGGTTGGCTGCTTGTCTGATTAAATCCGTTACATGTCTGTTTTCATTTTGCGATAATGTAGGTACTCTTGCATATTCGATTTTCATTTTTATTCCCCTTTTCTTTTTTTGATGCGATACATATATACACTATACGACAAAATCTTTGTGCAAATTCAAAGCGAAATATGCCGGGCAAACACATATTCCGTATGTTCTGCACAGCGGAGATTATAAGGAAGAAAACGGTATAGTTTTTCTGCCTCTTTACATGACAATGCTGCTATGAGCAAAACCGGAATAAAGGGAAATTTTAAATTTGATGTAAGCCTGAAATCTTCCTTAATGACTGCATTTAGACCTATTTGTTTAAACCGGTAGCTTCGGCGGAGCATTAAATCATCTGCAAAGTACAATTAAGTGCAGAAAAAACGAAAAATAATTTAAAAGAGGTACGGATAATTTTGTGAAAACGAATTTGTCCGTACCTTTTTATATCTAAAATATTGAGAAATCAGCCAATTTATAATAAAATAATATGGTATTAATAAATTATCATTATATATACAGGTATCGGGAATTATTAAAAAAGCTGCGGAATAATGCAGAGTTTGAGCGGCACCGGACATTGTTATGATAATGCGAGAATGGAAAGTTTTTTTGCTACTCTTAAGAAGGAAAAACTATATCAAATTCCGACATATCGCATGAAAAAAGAAGAAGTCAAAACAATAGTATTCAGGTATATATTCATATAGTAAATAATATAACGAAAAACCTCGGCAGTAACTAAAAATCACTGTCGAGGTTTACTGTTATTGCGAACATATACAGTTTGAATAACACGCTAATGGTGCGCTGCAAGGGATTCGAACCCCTGACCTTTTGGTTCGTAGCCAAAACAGGGCTGTTTATTAAATCTTATAATGGCGGAAAAATGAAAAATACATTTAAAAAATGTGCAAGAAAAGAAATAGACCGCTGTTAGGCGATACAGCTCGGGAAATTTTTAATTTTGGGCGCTAAACTCCCGAAAAATCTATTAAATCAAAAATGCATATGATTTTTAAACTTCCATTTTTATTAAAAATAATGTATAATATAATAAAAGGGAAATTAAAAAATTTATGAATAATTCCCAAAAAAGAAAGGATGAGAGTTATGAAATCAACAAGGCATTTGGCATTGCTTTTGATGTGTATTGTGGTTTTGGCGATACCTTCGTTTGCGCTTGAAGCAAGTACAGACCCCACACTCACGGATATAAGCAGTACAATTGTATGGCAGGACGGAGCATTTGCCGTAAGCGGCGGCATTTATCTCCCAAGTACGAATAACAAAGAAATCCGTACAACAATTGCCAACCCGGAAAAACAATCAATTTATTTTGAAGCCGGCGCAGCTTACGAATTTAAGGTTATTGAGGCTGCAAAAAGCGGCAGCGGTTATGTCGCAAGCAGAAAATACAGTACGGCTCACACTGTAGAATTCGACAAATGGATGAATTCCGGATATTACAGCGTATATCCCGACAGAATTTATCTGATCGAGCTGCGCAACAAAGACGGCGCTACGGTTTCGGCGGCAAAAGCAAACGCTTATATACATCTGTATAAGGTTGACAATGCGCGTCATATTCCGAAATATTATGAACAGCATATTGCAGACAAAGCTGCGTCGATAAACAAAATCCAGGCGAAAAACAATCAGACATCGAGCTTTATCTGGATAACGGATATTCATTTGCAGCACAATGCAAAACACAGCCCGGGTCTTATCAGATACCTCCGTGACAATTGCGGAATAAATCAGGTTATAGGCGGCGGCGACTTTGTTACCGCATGGCTTTCGGATGCGGACGGAAAACAAGGTCTTATAGATGATATGGAAGAAGCCGATGCACTTTTTGCCGGTATTCCTCTTATCAAAACACCCGGAAACCATGAATGGGCATTCGGCGGCAGAAACCAATACGGTATTTCGGAAGCCGAAATGTACGAATACTGGTACAAAAAAGATATTGAAAACACCGGTGCCGTTAAAAATAACAACGGCGACCCGACAACATATTGCTATCTTGATGACACGGCAAATAAAATCCGTTACATCAACTTAAACGTTATGGATTACGAGTTGGATATGAACGAAGACGGAAGTATGAAAAACGGCGGTCAGAATCCGAAAACATACGATTACAGAATGTCTGCGGAACAGGTTGCATGGCTTAAAAATACGGCACTTAAAGTTCCCGATGACGAATACGGCGTAATCATATTCACACACATTGCCGTATGGAATCAGGAAGAGGCATCGGTAATGATAGATAAGGTAGGCTACAGAACAGAAGCACGTGAAGTTGTAGAGGGATATATGAAAAAAACAGGCGACTATGCAGATTACAAGGGTCAGTTCATAGGTTGGTTCTCGGGACACGAGCATTATGATCATATGACAAAAATAGGCAACTTTACACAGACAATATCAAACGGCGACGGAACGCCGGTAACAAGCGGAATGCCTAACCGTCCTGTAAACACAATAGATGAACAGTGCTTTGACGTTGTAACGATAGACAAGGCTAACCGCCAGGTTTATCTTACAAGAATAGGTGCGGGCGAAGACAGAAGCTTTGTATATTAATGAAAGGAGCGGCAATTTATGAAAAAAGTATTTAGCTTTATTCTTGCAGCGGCAATGCTGATTTGCTCCGTTTCACCTGCACTTGCGGAAGACAGCAATACTGTTGTTATCACTACCAAAGCCGAGCTTATTGCGGCGGCAAACAGTATTAATGCGGATGCAAACGTAGGTGCGGGCAAAACTTATCGGCTCGATGCCGATATTAACCTTGAGAATGAAGAATGGACAAATTACATAGGTTCGATAAGCAATCCTTTTAAAGGAACATTCGACGGCAACAAACACGTTATCCGTAATTACTTTATTAAATATCATGATACAACAAATACTGTAGCATACGGTCTTTTCGGCGCTATAGGCGGCAATGCCGAGATTTGCAATTTAGGCGTTGAAAACGTAAAAGGCTTACAGTATAAAAATGACTGGCACAATGCATTCGGTGCAATCGCAGGTCAGATGTTTGACAATGCAAAGATACATGAATGTTATGCGAAGAACGTATTTGCCGGATTTGCCGATGGTTATACATCGTCAAATATCGGTTCTACCGGAAATATGCGTGCCGCAGGTGCAATAGTCGGAAGAATAGACGAAACGGCTACGGGCGTATCTGTAGAAAACTGTTATTCTCTCGGTGTTGATATTGATGAGGGACAGACAGACTACGATTCCGGTGTTATAGGCTATGTAGGTAACGGCGGAGCAAAGATAGCAAACTGCTATTCCAATAAGTCGGTAGCTCGTTATATAGCTGCGGAAGACCCGAAAAACAGCATAACAAACTGCTATTATACGGGTGCATTGCCATGGCCGTGGGCTTGCGAAAAGGGCAACAACACATCAGCCGACAAATACCACGGTTATGTGGGTTCAAAGATAACAATAGAAGAACTTAAAGGACTTGCTGCGACATTGGGCGACAAATACAGCAGCGACAACGTACTTTCGCCGATTAACGACGGCTTGCCGGTATTGACATGGGAATATGACATTCCGGCGCTTCAGGGTGCGGGTACATTTGCAAATCCTTATAAAATAGGTACTGCATCGGATCTTACGCTTATTGCAGCACATGGTTCGGCTAAAGGCAAATATTTCAAAATGACAAACGATATTGATATGGAAAATGCTAACTGGTCAGCTCCTATCGGTAATAAAAACGTTCCGTTCGAAGGTGTGTTCGACGGCGACGGTCATAAGATTTCCAATATAACATTGGCAGCTCCTCAGTACGGCGAAGAATTCAACCTTGGTCTTTTCGGCGTAATCGGCGGAGATGCGGTTATTCTCGACCTCGGTATGGAAAACGTAACGGTAGCTCCCATAGGTGAATGGGGTTACAACACTGTTGCAGGTTCAATCGCAGGTAAAGCCGCAGGCAATGCAACGGTAAAAAGATGTTATGTTAAAAATATGAACTTGACAGACAAGGGTGTAGATAAATATACACTTGTAATGGCAGGCGGACTTATCGGTAAAGTAAGAGGCGAGGGCGTATCAATTTCAAATTGCTACAGCTTAGGCTTTAACGATGTTGACAAAACAGCCGCAAATGCCAGCGGTCTTGTAGGTGAATTGCTTGAATACAAAGAAGTTTCGAATTGCTATTCCGATACATCCGTATCTATGACAACAGCTTCACAGCTTTCGAAAACAACAAATTCTTATGCGGTAACAAACGAATTCGGCGCATACGAAAGAGTCGGCACACTTGTTACGGCAGATGAATTAAAAGGGAAAGCAGCTGATTTGGGTGAACACTATGTTGAAAATGAGAACGGTTACCCGATGCTCAAATGGGAAACGGGATATGATTATCCGGACGAAGAACAAAATGTTCCCGAAGTGGAAATCAAAACAGCGGCAGAGCTTAAGGCAATAGGGACTCTTGAATCTACCGAAAACCGTGCATTCAAGCTTGTACGCGATATAGACTTGGGCGGTGCGGAATGGACACCTATAGGTACAGATTCGGTTCCGTTCAAAGGTAAGTTCAACGGTAACGGTCATGTGATTTCAAACTATAAAATCACTGTAACAAAGGCTCCGTCGGGATATATCGGTCTTTTCGGAAATGTTGCGGGCAATGCCGTAATCACAAGGCTCGGAGTTAAAAATGCAACAATAGAGTGTTCGGGAACAGACATTACAGGTGCCGGATTGCTTGCCGGCGGCTTGAGCGGAAACGCAAAAGTAACCGAATGTTTTGCAAACAATGTAACACTTAGTACAGTAGAAAAAGGTAAAATATGGCAAGCTGGCGGACTTATCGGTATTTTGGATCAGCAGTCTACGGCTGTGCTTGTTAAAGATTGTTATACAACAAATATCGTAATTTCTATAGCAAGCGGCAGTGACATGAACATGGATTCCGGCGTTGTCGGCGGTGTTAGAAGTGACAATGTTTTGGTTGAAAATATTTATTGTCCGAACTATGCGGCAATAGATTGGCTCGGAGGCGACCCGTACACAGGTACAACAGCTTATCCGAACGGTCATATAGTAAACGTTCACTTTGCAGGTACAATGCCGTGGCCTTGGGCTTGTGCAAAGGGTAATAATACATCAGCTGATAAATGGTACGGCTATGCAGGTACAAAGCATGATAATTCGGAAGATATTAAAGCTCTGGCGTCAACTCTCGGTGAAAGCTTTATAGACGATACAGACGGTATAAACGGCGGCTATCCGATACTCTCATGGCAGAACGAAGAAAATGTTGTTAGGATTTCAACGGTTGAACAGCTGAAAGATATTGCGGCCGATACAAAGTCTGAGGGCAAGATATACAGACTTATGAACGACCTCGACATGGAAGACGCAACATGGAACTCATATATAGGAACAAAAGCGGATCCGTTCAAGGGCGAATTTGACGGTGACGGTCACGTAATCCGCAACATAACATTCGAGGTTGCTGCCGGCGGAAGCAGCGGTATCTTCGGTATTGTGGGCGGTGACGCATATATCCACGATTTGGGTATCGAAAACACCTACGGTGCTTTGACATCACAGGCATACGACACTTCAGCCGGTGCTCTTGCCGGATATGTAACCGATACGGCAGAAATCGCAAGATGCTTTGCAAGAAACGTTACTTGGGAAACAAAAGTCGGCGGAACATATTTCAGAAACGGCGGCGGTCTTATAGGCCGTATGGTAGGCAGCGGCGCTGCATTGGAATACAGCTACACCACAAATGTTACATTTATCGGTGATATTAATATGGATTCCGGTCTTGTAGGCGGTTTGGAAAGCAATCTCGACTCTATCAGAAACTGTTATTCCGACGGTCCGATAGCAGACTATTTCCATGCCGAAGAATGTACAAAGGTTGTAAATTCATATACTTCCATAGAAGCATATCCGTGGCCGTGGGCTTGCAAATACAATGAGCAGTCACCGGGTAAATGGTACGGCTATGTGGGTACGCAGGTAAGTGCCGATGAATTAAAGGGTATGGCAGAAACGCTCGGTTCTATGTTTGTTGCGGATACAGCCGGCGACAACGGCGGTTATCCGAAATTCAAATGGGAAGGCGAAACTGTTGAGATTTCAACGTCTGCGGAGCTTGCGGCTATCGCAGACGAAGATGACACTTCAAGAAAAACATATGTCCTTAAAAACGATATAGATTTTGACGGCAGCGACTGGTCTACTCCTATCGGTAAGGAAACTGCGCCGTTCGAGGGCAAATTCGACGGTAAAGGTCATGCAATCAAAAATGTAAACTTTGCATTGAAAGAAGGATATTTCGGTATCTTCGGTGCAATAGGCGGCAACGGCGAAATCAAAAACCTGGGTATTGAAAACGTAACAGTAAACAACACCCGAAAGGTAGACGCAAAAGTCGGCGGTGTTGCAGGTCTTTTGAAAGGCAAAGCAAAAATTACCGAAACTTATGCAAGAAACTTTGCATTTACAGGTGTAGACAAAGATACATCGGTAGGCCGTGCCGGCGGTATTGTTGCCGTGATAGACGGTAATGGTGCGGTTATACAGAACTGTTATGCAACAAACGTTACATATACAAACTGCGATATCAACTATGAGGGCGGTATTGCCGGTATGATCAGCCTTGGAGCAGATAAGATAATAAACTGCTACTCTGATTCTACAATTGTTCGTTATACAAACGCAACAGCACCGGGAGATGTAATTTCAAATTCATATTACGCAGGTTCAAGAAACGACGGAGATCTTCCGTGGCCTTGGGTTTACGGTGTGAATACATCCGGTGACGGTTATATAGGTATACAGAAAACAAAAGCCGAATTAAAAGGCATGGCGTCAACGCTCGGATCATCATTCGCAGCAGACAATGCGGAAAATCCGATAAACGGCGGTTATCCGGTATTCAAACGTGAAGTAACATGGGCAAATCTTTCGGGCGCAGGCACATACAACAATCCGTATTTAATCAAGACGGTTGCAGACTTGCAGGAGCTTGCCGCAACGGAAGATACAAACGGCGTATATTTCAGACTTGAAAACGATATTGATATGCAGGGCGCACAGTGGGCAGCGTTTATAGGTTCGGAAGAAAAACCGTTCAAGGGTGACTTCAACGGTAACGGTCACGTAATCAAGAATTACAAAATTATAGCGACAAAGAATAATACAGGTATTGATGATCCGATTCGTCCGTTTGGTTTGTTCGGCGTAATAGGCGGAAATTCTCATGTTTACAATATGGGTATTGAAAACGTAAGCGTTGAACTCGAACAATACGAATGGAGCAACTACTTCGGCGCACTTGCCGGACTTATGGTAGATTCTGCGAATGTATCGGGATGTTACGTTAAGAACGTAACGTTCGGCGTGGTATCTTCATGGACGCCGTTAGGCACAGAAAACGAGGGTCATTTCAACAGTGCCGCAGGTCTTATCGGTCTTATAAACGGCGACAATTGCGAAATGCGTCATTGCTATGCGCTCGATATAGGCGATGGCAAAGTAAAAGCAGCCAACGGTACGGATTATCATACGATTATGTTTGATGCTTACCTTGTAGGCAGAGGAGAAAAATTTGCGGCATTCGAGCATTGCTATGCAAACGGTCCGATGATGCAGTCGAAAAACGATCTATATCTGAAAGATTGTTATGAAACAAAACACGGAACGGAATGGTATACGGGATACACATGGGGTGCGTGGACAACAGACGTATGGACGCTCTCAGACAGATGGTGCAACGACTTCTCACCGAGAGGAAACGACAGCACACTGAAGCATGGTCCTACACTTAAATGGGAACAGTATCCGGGATATTATCAGAACATGGTTACAAGCGGCATGATGGACGCAAATGCGGCAACATTAAACAAAATATTCGGAACTATAGGCGCAACCGTTGAAGCAGGTGTGGCAAACGGATTTGCTACGGGCGATATATTAAAGCTCCCGGCAGGTCAGAAAATAAGCTATACAGTACCTGTTGAGGCAGGCGCAACATACAGAATTTCTTTTGACGGCGCAAGCGTAAGCGGCCTTGATGAAGCTATCAGCTTTACATTCGGCGGCAAAGACTTTGCGGCAACTCTTAAGAATAACAAGCTCGGCTACACAGTTGATACAAAAGCTGTATTCTACACAGCCGAAACAGACGGCGACGCAGTACTCGAAATCGGCGGCAACACAGCTATATATCTGGACGATATAGAAGTTGTCAAGGTAGACGTTCCGGAAGAGAAATATTCTATAGACGCAAACCTCCGTCTTGATTATCATAAGATTGACGTATTGGAATCAGACCTTTATGTTGATAACAAGATAAGCGACGGCGTTGAAGTAAACTACTCGTCCAAAAACGGATATATCGACGGATTCGGTTATCTGACAGACGCTGTACCGGTAGGCTTCGGCACAGCTGACGATGAATTTACGGCTACCGTAAATCTCGGTGCCGAAAACGTATCAAAGAGCATGAACTTAAAGGTTGCAAAACGTGAACCGTATAATATTGAAAATATCGGTTTGATTGATGCAAACGGAAATGCAATTTACGATATATCAAAGGCTGAAAAAATCGGTACTGTTAAAGTAACGCTCAATTCCGACAAACAGGCACATCTTTATGCTGCTGTTTATAAAAACAATACTTTAACGGGTGTTAAGAAGGTTCCTATTGCGGCAGACGGAAACTGCGTTGTTGACCTCGCCGTAAACGGTGCGGACAAAGCTAAGGTATTTGTGTTGGAGGACGGTTCGGCAGCTCCGCTTGCGTTAAGCGAAAAATCGCTTGACAGAATGGCAGACGATGCGAAAATCACTCTCCATACAATAGGTGACTCTATATGTGCCACTTATACACCGGAAGACGCACTCAAAGGCTGGGGACAGATGATAGGCGAAAGCCTGGATGCTAACCGCGTAACCGTTGACAACAGCTTGTCACAGGGCGGTATGACGGCAATTAACTTCATATCAAACGGCAGATATGAACAGCTTTTGAATAAGCTTAAAGCCGGAGATTATGTTGTTGTTCAGCTTACTCATAACGATCAGTATGTGGTAACAAAGCATGAGTTCAGAGCTCTTATCAGCCAGTTCGTATACGGCGCACGTCAAAAAGGTGCAACTTGCGTATTCGTAACATCTCCTGAAACAAGTACGTCTGCAACAGATACATTCAGCGGCGGCGAATATGTTGTAAATCCGAAGATTAATAACAGCGGTTACCCGGATGTTTTGAGAACAATGGCAGATGAGCTCGGAATACCTCTTGTTGATATTAACAAAATGACTATAGATTACATGAAAGCTAACGGATATTCGGCTTTGATAGCAAGCGGTATGTGGTCGACAGATACAGTTCATTTCAGCGAATCGGGTGCAAGATGGATAGCATCCAATATAGCTAAAGGTATGAAAGATTTGGGTCTTCCTATCGGGGCTTTTGTTACGGCACAATAAAGTTTAAAAAGCCGATTTGGCTGCGAAGTGCACAGACCGAATAAAAAATACCGATATAACGCTATAAATACCGGCGCAGAAATTGTTGGGGATGAATTTCTGAAATAAATATTGCGTTATTCTGTGAGCAGGCGCCGAAGGCATACATATGTATGCCTTCGGCTGTCAAAAACAAGGATTTACCTTGTTTTGCTGCACTCTTAGGCTCATAAAAAATCAAAATAATCAAAAACAGCGAAGGAACAGCTAAGCTTGCTGTAGTTTCATATAAAGCAGGCAAGGTTACAAAAGTAGAATTTGCGGATATTGATGCAAGCGGAATTTACAGAATTTACAATCCTGTACAGACAATTGTAGGCGATGTTACAACAAGCCCCGACACTGTAAAAGTGTTTATGTTCGGTGATTTGGATAATGCTGCGACATCAGCCGAAACGGTTATAATAGAATAATTTTGTGCTGTGAGCGAATAATTCGGAAAATAACAAAGGGGGGGAATATTCCCCCTTTGTTAAACGGTACTTGCCGAACAGCCGGTTTTGCGAAACTGTTTGTGAAAAATCGTTGGCTTTTTATATAAAAACAGCGTTTCCGGATTCAAGGCATTGATTTAATTACTGTTCCGGGGCAACTGTCGCAGGATGGTGGTTATTAAATAAAAAAACACCCTATTTACCAATTTTTGAAATTGATATTATGTTCAAATTATGCTATAATAAAAACATACAATTAAATAACGAAAAGCTATCGCTTTTCTCTTAAGGTTGTTTTTATCGCTTTAATGAATGCAAACCGCTTTGCGGTATTGCTATAGTATTATTGAACATATTATTAAGGAGGCAATGCTATGTTTTTGATTTTATTGATATTCGTAATTTTTTCGGCATGTCTTGTTATAAGCTATCGTATGAAATTTGCTTATATTATGTCAATGTATTTTTTAGGGTGTGTTGCACTTATAATTTCGGGGTTTTTTTACTTTCTTGCCCTGTCGTCTTACCAATATCTAAACAATGTGGATTATTATATGCTTAGAGTTTTGTCAAATATCAAGGTGGATATATATGGGGCATCTTTAATACATAATATGGGAGTAACGTTTTTTATGTCGGCAGCGATTTTATGTCTGCACTTGGTATATCCGAAAAAAATGTGGATAAAGCTATTGCTGCTGATTCCTGTTATATATGTGTTTTATGCCAATCTTCCGTCTACCGACTGGAGTTTATATTTAAAATCGTATGAGCCGGGCAAAGCGGGTCGGTGGGCAGTGCTTACTGCAAGATTTATAAGAATAAGCTCTATGCTGACAGCCTTCGCTTATCTGATGGCTCCTGTTGTTATATTTGGGGTTTATACCGCAAAAACAAAGATTTTTGTTAAAAAAAGATATGGATTAAGCTGTATAGCCTGTATATTTCTGATATATATAATAGTAATACTGCTGTTTATAAAAGGTGTGTTTGAACCTACAATGTTTTATAACACAGACCTTACGAATTTTCCTCAAAAAGAGCTTGGCATGTATACCGAAAAAAGCATGATTATAATGAGTATTGTCTGTATAACGATAATAAACTTTTTTATTATTTTATATTTTAAACCGTTTGAGAAATATGGAGCGGACAGCAAACAAAGGTTTGTTAAACACAGCCGAATTATAAACGAAAATATTTTTATGCTTTTGCATATATACAAAAACAGGTTTTTGGGAATTGAGAAGCTTGCGGGCATGGGGATAAAAGAAACAAATACCAACGAGATTGTGAGAACGTTCAGAAGTATTGAAAAGGAATCGGCGGATTCTGTGGAGAATATAAGCAAAACCCTTAAAATGCTTAACATTTTAACTACGGATTATCATGTTTTTGTTTTGGAAAGCTGTATAGATGAGGCGGTGAAGCGTGCCGCTTGTGCGGATATAGAAGTTGTAAAGGAATATATAGGGCAAAAAACAGTTGTTTTAGGCAGTAAAGAGCATATAACGGAAGCATTCCTGAATATTATAAGAAATGCGGCGGAAGCTATTGAACAGGCCGGAAGAAAGAACGGAAAAATCAAAATAAATGTTTATACCGAGCCGGATATGCTGCTTGCTTGTGTAGCCGATAACGGCTGCGGAATATCCAAAAAGGATATGCACAATATATTTAAACTGTTTTATACAACAAAGAATCAAAAAGTCGGCAACGGACTGGGACTTGATTTTATTAAACGTGTTATAGGTATCCACGGCGGAGACGTAAGAATTAGCAGCGAAGAAAATGTCGGCAGCGAGGTATATGTGGCACTGCCGATATACAAAGTAACGAAAACATTCGGATAAACCGATTTAAGGAGAAGGCTGTATGATAAAACTTGCAATATGTGATGATATGGAGAGCATATGTGAATATTACAAAAAACTTTTTTCCGGAGTGAAGAATGTTTTTGTATGCGGTGTGGCACATGAAGGCGGTGCATGTATAAACATGGTTAAAGAAACGATGCCCGACTGCTTGCTGCTTGATATTCAGATGCGTTCCAATGATGAGGGTATAAACATAATAGAAGATTTGCTTAAAATAAAACCTGATTTAAAAATCATTATGATAACCGTTCACAAGATTGATGATTATGTGTTCCGTGCATTTGCGCTGGGGGCGAAAGACTTTATATATAAAACGGCAGATGACGACGAGGTTATAGCAAAGGTTTTAAACGTATACAGGGATAATATTACCTTAAATTCCGAAGTGTCGAAGGTATTGATAGGACAAACGGTAAACGTAATGAAACAACAAAAGTCGATGCTGTATACGATTAACCAGCTGACAAAGCTTTCCCAAAGTGAAATAAGCGTTTTAAGAGGTGTATATTACGGGAAATCTTACCGAGAAATAGCCGCCGAACGTTTCGTTGAAGAGGGAACCGTAAGAACACAGGTGTCGGGGATACTTAAAAAAATGGGAGTAAAAAGTATGCGTGTTTTAGTAAAACAGCTTAAAGATATGGGACTTTTTGAATATATAGACTTAACATTTGGCGACGGTGAATAAAATTGAAAAAAAGCATATGATTTTTCAACTTTAAATTTGGGCTGATATAGTGTATAATATATATAGGAACAATTCATGGTATAGCTGTGAAAATAAAATTTATAAAGGATGTGTAAACATGAAATTAAGTAAAAGGATTTTAGTGGGTGTATTGGCGGCAGCACTGATTTCGGCAGCTTTCGGGGGGTGCGGCGAGAAAAAGAAAACGGCCGATGACGGAGTGACTAAAGTAACGGTATGGAGAAACAGCGGTCACGACAAGGCTTTTTTTCAGGAAAAATTTAAAGAATTTAATGAAACGGTAGGCAAAGAAAAAGGTATCGAATTGAAATATGTTGCAAAAGAAGGCGATATGGAGGAAATGATTACTGTAGCATATACATCGGGTCAGGCTCCCGATTTATATAATACATATCAAATTGAAGCTCACGCTCAAAAAAATGAAATTATACCTCTTGAAGATATTGAGGGTACAGAAGCTCTGCTTGAAAAATTCGGCAAATATGCAATGGAAACTCGCCATCAGTATAAAGGCAAAACATATATTTTGCCTATGACGTCGGGAACATACGGTCTTATTTATAATAAACAGATGTTTATAGATGCAGGTATAGTAGATGAAAACGGCAATCCGAAGCCTCCGGTAACATGGGATGAGGTTGTTGAAGATGCAAAAAAGCTTACAGACCCTGCAAAACAGCAGTACGGTATAATATTCCCCGGCAAATGGGACGGCTGGTATGGCACGGATATTAACATGGCATCATCTGCAAGCAACGGTATTGTGGACGGTTACAATCCTCGAACCGGAAAATTTGATTTCAGCGGACAGGCAAAAATTATGGATTCCATGATTAAAATTAAAAAAGACGGCAGCTGCGTTCCGGGTACGGAAGGCTTGGATAACGACCCGGCAAGAGCACGTTTCGGTCAGGGTAATGTCGGTATGAAAATTGCCGGCAGCTACGATGTCGGTGTTTTGAAAGATCAGTTTCCGGCAAAAATCGAATGGGGTGTAGCGCCGCTTCCGCTCAACGATCTCAACAGCAAGGGTATGCAGTACGGTTCTGCCGACGGTATGTTTGCAATAAACAAGCAGTCTGTTGAAAGAATAGGTGCGGATAAAATCGTTACTATCTTAGAGTATTTCACAAGTGACGAGCTGCTGAAAGAGCTTTACAAAAAAGGTCTTTCAATGCCTATAGATTACAGCCTTGTTAAAGATGTTAAGCTTCCCGATGATATGGAAAACTGGAAAACATTTGCAAGCTTTACGGAATTCAGTCAGTGTCCTCCGCTTTCTGTTAAGAGTGAAATGACAGGCGAAAAATCTATTAACGATATTTGGCTTGATATCTGGAATGAAGAACCGGATATGGCGGAAATACAGCAAAGATTAAAAGAATATGAAGACAAGATTAATGCCGGTATTGCAAAATATCAGGAACTTCACCCTGATTATGATCCAAGCCCGTTCATTATTCCGGATTGGAAATTATCAAGATAGTTTTTGAAATTTAATGTTCGCATATCAGGCGGCTGTTTATTGGTATGATACTCTCCGCCGGTTGTTAAAAACATACCGGCGGAGAGTTTTTTGTAAAATTTGTTACATATGTAGCTTATTTAATGAATGCCGAGCAATTACAAAATGCCGTCATATGCGAATTTTCCTGAGGTTTTTTGATTGTCAGGGCACAGGCTTTGCTGTCGCCGCCGCAAAAAAAGCTTACACTTCAAGTGAGCTGCCGCCCCCGGCCGCTCGCATGAAACAGGAATTAATTCAATGCCATGAACTTAAAAACAGTGTAAATGATGTTTTTAGATGTGAAATTTCCGATTTCGCAAAAATCGTTTGTTCGGCCGGCATTATTTATACATATCCTTATATTAATTTTTGAAATGATTTTTTGTATTTTATGGCTAAAGGAGAAAAAATATTGAGAAAAATAAATAATATTAAATATAACAAAGAAGATAAAAGCATTATTGAAAAAATTAAAAGTTCCGATAAAATGCAATGTTATTTATTACTTGCTCTCCCGATAATAGGTTTTTTGGTTTTTACAATTTATCCTATTATCTGGTCGGTGCTTAAATCTTTTTATTACTACGATTTAGTGCCGAACAATACGCGTTTTGTAGGTATAGATAACTTTAAAACATTGTTTGCTAAAGGAATAGACTATTGGAAGGGTTGGGTTGTAACGATTAAATTCGGCATACCAAAGCTTTTGATTGAGATTCCTCTTGCACTTATACTTGCAACAATACTCAGCAAAGGACTAAAGGGTTCGAATATAATTCGCAATATCTTTTATTTGCCCTGTGTTATCAGTCTTGCGATAGTAGGTATTATGTTTACGAATCTTTTTGATCCGTTCGGTGTTATAAACGCATGGATGCTGAAGCTTGGCTGGATCAGCAAGCCGATAGATTGGTTCGGAAAAACAAACTCTGCGCTTTTTGTGTTGATTTTGGGAGGTATCTGGGCAAACTTCGGAACCAATGTTATATATTTTACAGCGGCACTTTCAAACGTTCCGAAAGAGCTTTACGAAGCATCTTATATTGAAGGTGCGGGAAGATGCACACGGTTTTTTAAAATTACGATTCCTATGATTTCAAAGGTTTTCCAAACAATATTGCTTCTTGCGATTAACGGAACATTACGTGTGGGTGAATATATTATCGTTATGACAAACGGTGCTCCGGCAAGAACAACGCTTACGGCTGAAGCTTACGTAATGAAAAGCTTTTTGCCGGGATTTGCCTCGGGAATGCCGAATTTAGGCTACGGCTGTGCCATGAGTATTATTTCGTCGGTAATATGCGCCTTGGTTGGTATTATTTATATGAGAGCAACCAAGAAAATTTCAGACTTGTATTAAGGAGGGTATGAATAATGAATGAAGAAAAAAGCAGCATAGCGGAAAAATTCGTTATGTATACCATACTTGCAATTATGCTTGCATTTGTTGTTTTTCCGCTTGTTTATGTCATAGCCTCATCTTTTAAAACAAATGTTGAAATTATGGCAAATCCGGAAAGAATATTCCCTAAAGAATGGACTTTTGATAATTATATAGCTGCATGGAACTCGGATTCTCTGAATGTAGGCAGAATGCTTTTTAACAGTATTTGGTTCACGGTGGGTTCTGTTATAGTAACTCTTATAACCTCATCGGTAAGCGGATATGTTTTTGCACGCGGGGAATTCAAACTGAAAAAAACCATGTTTGTGGTTTTTTCATCCCTTATGTTTATAAACCTCGGTTCAATAACGATTTATCCTCAGTTTGAGGTGCTTTCGTTACTTAACCTTAATAAATCTCTTATGGGGCTTCTTGTAATGACATGCTTCGGTATACCTATAGTAAATATGTATCTTATAAAAGGCTTTGTTGATTCGCTGCCTAAGGATATGGACGAATCGGCAAAAATAGACGGCTGTACTTTTACAGGCATATTTGTAAGAATAATATTACCGTTGCTAAAGCCTATACTTGCAACAATAACAGTACTTACATTCAATTCGTCATGGAACAGCTATATTATGCCTGCAATGTTTACAATGTCTGCTCCCGAACAGCAAACGCTCATTGTCGGTATTATGGCACTCAAAAACTCCGGTCAGGGGGCGTCGCAGTGGAATCTGATGCTTGCGGGAACAGTTATTGCGATAATACCGGTTTTATTTGTGTTTGCGGTTGCAAATAAATATTTCGTTTCAGGCCTTGCGGAAGGTGCTGTTAAAGGATAAAAATCAGGAGGTAACTATGAAAAGCAGAATTAAAAGACTTTTGTCGATTGCGGCGGCAGTTTCGGTTGCCGTAAGTTCGACTGCTTTTACGGTAAACGCAGATACGTTTACAAAGAAAGTAACGGATTTTATACCGTCGGAAAACACAATAAATATGTTAACAGCAACAAACGCTTCCTTTGAGATTGTAGCATCAAACGGACTCGGAGATGACGGCTACAGAGCATTGGACGGCAATATTACAACAAAAGCAGGTATAAAAGAATATAACGGCATACCGATTTTTAATATAAAAGGAGAAACCGGCAGTGATTACATTATGCTCCTTACTGTTTCGGCAAATGAAGTTCTTCCGATGGAAAGAGTAAAAATGAATTATGAATATGCCAACGTATTTGTTGATCAGTTCAGAATGAGTACGGGCGGCATGATGTATCTTGGAAAACCTACAATTCCTTGGCTTGAAGGCGTGGATATTTTTGTTTCACAAAACGGTAAAGACGACTGGGAAAAGGTTTTTGCGGCGGAAACGATGGAAGGAGAACTGAAAACAGAAAAACGCAAAGAGGAAATCTGGGATCCGAGCGAAGGACTGCGTACATATTACGATTTTAAACTTGATAAGAAAGTTACGGCAAAATATCTGCGTATCGGTGTAAAGGGGGTTGAACCATGGCTCGGCGCCATAAATATTCCCGAAATCGAAATTTACGGCAATCCGTCAAGCGTTGAGGGATACGGTAAAATTAACGTAACCTCACCCAAAGAAGTAGAGGCTGAAATATCGGGCAAATCTACGCTCGGAGCCGAATACGGACTTTCCGGAAGCGAAATCACATTAACACTTACGCCGGATACAATAACAGATGTTAAAAACGTAACGCTAAACGGTGAAGCATTGCCCGGGAATAACGGTGTATATAAGTTTATAATGCCGAACGGAGAAGTAAATATCAATGTAGAAGCGGAAATGAAGGAATACGAAAAAGTTCCTCTTAATGCGGAAAGTGCAAGTGTAGCTTACGGTACGGAGGTTGCAAACGGAACCGTTCCTGTCGTTACATTTAAATTTAATCGCAGAGTAGCTGAAATCACAAAAGACGATGTTTTGGTAAACGGTAAAGAGAACAGCGGTCTTATCCAGCACGCCTTTACAGATGCGCTTGACGCTGCGGTAATACACGTTGTGCCGTTCAGCGATAAACTGAAAGCAGGAGAAACTTATGAAATATCACTAAAATCCGATATAAAATCTTTTGCGGGAATGTCTTTTGAAGGAGAAGCAAAGATTTCGTTTACAACGGCTTCGGATTATAATGAAAAAGACCCTTATAACGGTATCGGATATATAAGAGGATACGAGGACGGCAGTTTCCGTCCCGAAAATAACGTAACAGTCAAAGAAGCGCTTATTATGGCAAAGCGTATTAATAAAAACGGCGATTACTCAGGCATAACTGCGGCAGAGGCTGCTGCGAAGCGTATAGACATGGCAGAAATTATCTATATTGTTCAAAACGGTAAGCCGATGGGTACAAAGGACGATATGTTTGACAGCCTTGTAAAAAGCGGTGTTTTCAAGGGATATGATGACGGCAGTTTCCGTCCGGACGCAAACGTAACGCGTGCGGAAGCTGCGGCACTCTTTAACCGTGCATCGGGAAAATCGTCTGCGGAAGAAACGGAAACAACAGTCGAAAATACAGGATTTACGGATGTATCGGGCGATTACTGGGCGGCACGTGAAATAAAAACGGCGGCAATGCCCGGAATAAACAGTCAATACGACTGGACGGAAAACAACGAACCGAAAAAGTACGATGTAATGAATGAAAAAGGCAGTATCTGGAAACAAATCCCGGCAGTATCTCAAAAACTGCGTGATATGGGAGTATCCGGCGGTGAGGGCGGTCAGTGGATGCAGGCTATAGAAGTTGATAACGTTGACGGTCAGCTTTTGTTCGGCGGCGTCGATATAGCGTCACCGGTTCGCTCAACTGACGGCGGCAAGAATTGGGAAAGAATAGGCAGTGGATTTTTGGCGTCGGGTACGGTTGATATTAAAATCGACCCGAATAACAAAAACAGAGTTCTCGCTATAGGTTCGTGTTCGGATCAGCCGCTCTGCGGAATTTATTTGTCCGAGGATATGGGAGAAACGTGGCAGCACGTTCATTCATATATATTCAACGGTCAGCGTGACACGAGAAAGCAGCTTGCATGGGATAAATCGAGTTATGATGAAGCAATCGGCGGAAGTAAGGTTGCTTACTGGTCGAATATGTATAAAATCGTAGCTCCGAACGAGGGCTTTGACCAGACATGGGTTCAGCCGAAATCGGACAGAGTGGGCGGACTTTTCAGAACGGACGACGGCGGCAAAACCTGGAATCTTGTAAATTCCGATATGTCGGACTGCGTGCTTGAAGTAAATCCGCTTGACGGAACGCTCTACGCAGGTAATGAAAGAGGATTCTTCCGTTCGACGGACGGCGGCAAAACCTTTGAGCAAATTTTGTCGGGCGAACCTATTTACGGACTTGACGTAATAGAAACAAGACCGAATAATGTATATATAAATGACAATCACGGCGTATTGATTTCGGAAGACTGCGGCAAAACCTTTACAAGAGTTGAAGCAACGGGTTTCCCGACACGCACGGATTTGAGAGATGTTCGCAACATAACGAGAGATTTGGCGGTAAGCCCGGCAAACCCCGATTATATGCTTGTGGACAGCCGTGATTATATCCATTACAACAACCACAGATATTTCACTCATGACGGCGGTAAAACATGGACGGAAAGCGGTGACGATAAATCGAAGGATTTCTTCTTCCACCACAACCGTCAGCATCCGTTTGCATGGCATCCGACCGATCCGAACAAGGTATGGTCCTTGGGAGGCGACTGGATAACATCAAGCTCGGACGGCGGCGAAACCTTTATCTGGGACGCAAACGGATATTGCGGAACACCTCCGGGCGGACGTATTACGTTCAACTTCTATAATCCGGAAATCATGGTTGCCGGAGCGCAGGACTTGCTCGGCTTGTTCACCAAAAACGGCGGCTATACATGGGAACCGATAGAACCGGAAAGCGGCGGCGGATTCGGCTGTTCATACGGTGCGGTTGCGTTGGATGAAAATACAATTGTTGCTGCCATAGCAGACGGCTGGTATGCCGGACGTACCTTGAGAGTAAGCAAGGACGGCGGAAAAACTTTCGGCGGTCCGGGGCTTGAACTCAAACACGGTCTTGCAAGACGTGCAACATCTTTCTATATTTCGCCGAAAAGCCCTTATACGGTTTTTGCCGGAGAATACGTAAGCCACGACAGAGGTGATACGTGGAAGGAAATGACAGGATGCGATTTTGTTATGGATTGCAACAACTATCATAATAAAGAAGTTTGGGGTCTTAATGACGAAATTATTGTAGTATCTTATGATGACGGCGATACATGGTACAATTTCTCCGAGCAGAAAATAGACGATTATCTGGTAGAGCTCAATGCGTCGAGCGAATATAACACAGGCTCGGGAAAACATTGCTGGGATCTTAAATACGACGGTGTAAACGATATAGTTTATTATATCCCCGGTAACGTAATGCACGGCTCAAACTTTGTAAAGATAGAGAACAACACACATTACAACTTAGGTGCAAACGTTAATATTCAGGCGGAAACAGGCGACCATTATATGCATAAAATCGCCATAGACCCAAGATACCCGGATATTGTTTATGTAGGAACATACGGTACCTGCAGCTTTAAGAGCAACGTAGGCGTTCAGCGCTCGTGTGACGGAGGGAAAACATTCCAAACCTTAACACCGCGCATGGATCCGAGCACGATAGTATTCGACGGCCCGAACGCCGGCAACGGAGTTGAAACAATTATAGTTCACCCGAAAACGGGGGAACTCTGGTTATGGTCATCAGGCGAGGGAATCTGGACATTCCCGGCACCTTATGAAGATTAGGAGGAGCTATATGAGAAATAATGTCAGAAAAATTCTCTCCGCAGTTCTGGCAGCAACGGTTGCCGCGGCTGCCATACCCGGATTTGCCGCACCGGCAAAATCCGCGGTGACGCCTTTTATACAAAACAGCGGAACAATAAATGTTTTAACAGGTTCAAACGCAAAGTTCGAAATGCTGACATCTGCCGGCACCATAGACGGAGCGGAAGCCATAGACGGCGACATCATTACCCGAGCGACAACGGGACGTTATAACGGAATACCGATTTTCAATTTAAATGGCGAATCGGGCAGCGATTATATTATCCTTATGACGGTGGAAGCAAACGAGAGCCTGCCCATAGAGCAGATAAAGATGAACTACGAGTTCGGTCAGACGCTTGCCGGCGGTCAGTATTACGGCAACGGCGGAGGTATGTATCTCAATAAAGCCGTAATTCCGTGGGCGGAGGGCTTTTCAATCCATGCGAGCAATGACGGCAAAATATGGGAAAAGGTTTATTCCGCCGATACGCTCGAGGGAAAGCTTTTGACGGAAAAAAGACCCGAAACTCTTTGGGACCCGACAGACGGCAAGCGTACTTATTACGATTTCAAGCTTGATAAAGCGGTTACGGCAAAATACATTCGCTTTGCGATAAGTGAAATGAAGCCGTGGCTCGGTGCAATAAATATCCCTGAAATTGAATTTTACGGCAAGCCCGAAAACGTGCAAGGTTACAATGCAATAAACGTAACGGCACCCGAATGTGCGGAAACTGAAATCGCCGGTGCTTATACACTGGGCGAAAAATTCGGGAAAATCGGCAGTGATATTACACTAACGGTGATACCCGATGAGGTTTCGCAGGTTAACGGAGTGACGGTAAACGGCGAAAGTGTATCGGGCAAAAACGGAGTTTATACTTTTAAAATGCCGAAAACCGAGGCAGACATTAATGTAGATGCAGGCATTAAGGACAGTGAGAACGTACCTCTTACAATGGAAAGCGCATCTGTTGCATACGGCAGCGAGGTAAAAAAAGGTGTTGTGCCTGTTGTAACGTTTACATTTAACAATATGCTGAAGGCTATATCAAAAGATGATATTTTGGTAAACGGCAAAGAAAACAGCGGGTTAATCCAGCAGGCATTTTTAGACGCAAAAGACAATAAAAGACTTCATATAGCACCGTATTCCGATAAGCTTGAAGCGGGGAAAACCTATGAAATTTCGTTGAAAAAGGATGTAAAATCAAAAGCGGGCATGGCACTTGACGGAGAAGCAAAAATTTCCTTTACAACATCGCTTGATTATCATGAACAGGATAATTACACGGGTATCGGATATATTCAAGGCTATGAAGACGGAACTTTTCGTCCGGAAAATGATGTAACTCTTGAAGAAGCTCTTATTATGGCAAAGCGTTTGAACGGTGAAGCGGATTATTCAGCGGTTAAATCAGGCAATGAAGCGGCAAAGCGTATAGATATGGGCAAAATTATTTATATAATGAAGAACGGAAAATCCTTATCAGATGAAAAAGGTATGTTTGCTTCATTAATCAATGAGGGTATAATAGAGGGCTATGAGGATGGCACCTTCCGCGAAAATGCAAATGTGACGCGTGCGGAGGCAACGGCACTTTTCAACCGCGCTTCGGGACAGAGTCCCGTTAAAGCAGAGAACGAAGAAAAAACAGAAATTAATGTTGAAAACACAGGTTTTGCGGATGTACCGGGCGATTATTGGGCAGCGAAAGAAATTAAAACGGCGGCAAAGCCCGGCATAAACGGAACTTACACATGGAACATCGGCAACGAACCGAAAGAATACGATGTAATGAACAAAAAAGGCAGCGAGTGGAAACAAATCCCGGCAGTATCTCAAAAGCTGCGTGATATGGGAGTATCCGGCGGCGAAGGCGGTCAGTGGATGCAGGCAATCGAAGTTGATAATGTTGACGGTCAGCTTTTGTTCGGCGGCGTTGATATTGCAACTCCCGTTCGTTCGACAGACGGCGGCAAGACGTGGACGAGAGCGGGCGCAGGCATAATGGCTACCGGTGCTGTGGATATAAAAATCGACCCGAACAATAAAAACCGTGTGATTTTGGTAGGCTCGTGTTCGGATTCTCCGGTAACCGGCGTATATCTCTCCGAGAATATGGGCGACAGCTGGGAACAGGTGGTGTCCTACGGCTTCAACGGTCAGCGTGATACGAGGAAGCAGCTCGCATGGGACAAATCAAGCTATGACGAAACAATCGGCGGCAGCAAAATTGCTTACTGGTCGAATATGTATAAAATAGTTGCCGGAAACGAAAGCTCCAGTCAGGACGCTTACATGGCGGATAAATGGGTAAAACCCACCTCTGACAGAGTAGGCGGACTGTATAAGACGGAGGACGGCGGCAAAACATGGTTTTTGGTAAACTCCGATATGTCCGACTGCGTACTCGAGGTAAACCCTGTTGACGGAACGCTTTATGCGGGGAATGAACGAGGATTCTTCCGTTCGGAAGACGGGGGCAAAAGCTTTGAACAAATTTTATCCGGCGAACCGATTTACGGACTTGACGTAATAGAAACAAGACCGAATAATGTTTATATTAACGATAATCACGGCGTTTTAATATCGGAAGACGGGGGTAAAACCTTTAAGCGGGTTGAAGCAACAGGCTTCCCGACACGTGACAGCTTAGCGGATGTTCGTATAATTACCCGTGATTTGGCGGTAAGCCCGGCAAACCCCGATTATATGCTTGTAGATAAGCGTGATTATTTTGTATATAAAAATATCCGTTATTTTACGCATGACGGAGGAAAAACATGGACAGAATGCGGAGATGATAAATCTAAAGATTTCTTCTTTAACCACAACCGTCAGCATCCGTTCGCATGGCATCCCACAGACGCAAATAAAGTTTGGTCTTTGGGCGGCGACTGGATAACCTCCAGCTCGGACGGCGGCGAAACCTTTATCTGGGACGCAAACGGATATTGCGGAACACCTCCGGGCGGAAGATTTAACTTTAATCCATACAATCCGGAACTGATTTTTGCGGGGGCACAGGACTTGCTCGGTTTGTACAGTCAGAATAACGGATATACATGGGAACCCGTAAAGCCCGAAAACGGCGGCGGCTTCGGTTGTTCGTACGGTTCGCTTGCATTAGATGAAAATCTTCTTATTGCCGCTATTGCAGACGGCTGGTACGACGGACGTGTACTTAAAGTAAGCCACGACGGCGGAAAATCTTTCGGAGAACCGAACTTGCCGTTAAAGGACGGTCTGAACAGACGTTCAACATCGTTTTGGGTATCGGCAAGCGATCCTAAGACAATTTTTGCAGGCGAATACGTGAGTCACGACAGGAGTTCCACATGGAAAGAGATGAGCGGATGCAATGTTGTTATGGCAATTAACTATTACCATAACAAGGAGGCATACGGTATTCTCATAGAGGAAGAAGAAACAATAACCGTGTCTTACGATAACGGCGATACATGGTATAATTACTGTGAAATATTAAATGACGACCAGATGGCACACGATAATGTGGATAACCCGTGGTCAAGAGGCGAGGGTCAGATGTGCTGGGACGTTGAGTATGACGGTATCAATAATATTTTATATTATGTTCCGGGTAACGTATATTGCGGAACAAACCTAATAAAAGCGGAAGACAATATTCAAGTGAATATTGGTATAAATGTAAATCCTCAGGAAGTTGCAGGCGACTACTATATGCACGTTATGGCAATAGATCCGAGGTATCCCGATATACTGTACGTAGGTACATACGGCAGCGGTAACTATAAATCTCAGGTAGGCGTTCAGCGTTCGTGTGACGGCGGCGAATCTTTCCAAACGCTCACGTGTTCGACAGACTCAAGCTCTGTGGTTCATACGGGACCTACGGCAGGCATGGGAGCGGAAACTCTTGTTGTTCATCCGGAAACGGGCGACTTGTGGCTGTGGTCATCGGCAGAGGGAATATGGACATTCCCGGCACCTTACGAAAACTAAACGGCATAAATATATAAAATTTTGGAAGGAGAAAAAAATGAGAAAAATTATATGCTCGATTTTGACCCTGGTAATGATTTTAAGCACGGTATGCGTAAACACCGTATCGGCTGCGGAAACAGTCAACATAGGTACAGCGGCGGAACTGATAAGTGCGGCTGCGGCGATTAATGCGTCATCAAACGGCGGTGAGGGAACTACATACAATCTGACGGCAGACATAAACTTGGGCGGCGCTCTTTGGTCTACTATCATAGGCAGTGAGGCAAAACCGTTCAAAGGCACATTTGACGGCAACGGTCACGTTATTACAAATTACAAATTCAACTGTACGGAGAATTCCGGTGTATATTACGGCTTGTTCGGAGTTGTCGGCGGCAACGGTCACATCACATGCTTGGGTGTGGAAAAGGTTTCCGCAAATATTCCCGCGGCTTGGTGCTATCCGGACGGCTACGGCGCTATTGCCGGAAAGCTTACGGACAATGCGAAAATCTCGGAATGTTACGCAAAGAAAATATCTTTGAGCCTGAGCCACGGAAACGGTACAAACGGCAACTTTGAGGCTGCCGGTGCCATTGCGGCAATTGCGGAGGGCAGCGGCGTTACGGTTGAAAGCTGCTATTCAACAGGTTCGATTTTCAACGAAGCGGAAGCAAACTACGATGCAGGTATTGTAGGTATGCTTTTATCATGGAACAAAATAGACAAATGCTATTCGGATTCTACTATCGGCAGAATAGGAAAAACGGATTATCCGAGCAGATATAACGAGGGGACAATTTCAAATTGTTATTACGTGGCGAACGCACCCTGGCCGGCGGGCGATTACGTAGGCGAAAAAACGGCGGCAGGCGACCTTGCGTCTAAGATTTCAAACCTCGGCAGCGCCTTTGTTTCGATAAGCGGCGCAGCTCCTATCCTTAAATGGGAACAGGGCAGAACATTGCTTTCGGGCAGCGGTACGGCGTCAGACCCATATCTTGTTTCAACATCGGAGGATCTGGAAAATGTTGCAGCGTTCGGTACGGCGGAAAATCTTTATTTCAGACTTGAAAACAACATTGATTTAAACGGTGCTGTTTGGAACGGATTTATCGGAACGGACGCAAGTCCTTTCAAGGGAAAATTCGACGGTAACGGCAAAATAATAAGCAATTTCATATTAAATCCTCTCGGTGGTATGAGCAGCGGATTGTTCGGTGTTATCGGCGGAAATGCGGAAATACACGATTTGGGTGTTAAAGACGTTTATGTCGAACAGCTCATAGACGGCTGGGAAGTTATAGCCGGCGGTATGGTCGGAAAAGTTACGGACAAGGCAAAAATCACAAGCTGCTTCGTAAAAGATATTGAAATGATAGGAACATTTACGGAGGGCGGCGAGAGATTTGCATACGGCGGCGGATTGGCAGGTCAGCTGAAAGGCAGCGGTGCGGAAATCAAAAACTGCTATGTTCTGAATTGGTCGAGCAACGGCAAAATCAATAACGATTCGGCACTTGTCGGCGGAACGCTCAGCGGTGAAGATAAAATAACAAATTGCTATGCCAACGCAATGATTACAATATATCTGAACGCAACGTCACCGGACAGCGTTATTACAAATACATATTATTCATATACAGGAGCTCTCCCGTGGCCGTATGCGGGCAGTCAGGGCAACCAGGGCAGTGCATATTGGTACGGATATGCCGGAACAAGAGTGGAGGATTCCGAGCTTAAGGCATTGGCACCGACTTTGGGTGCAGGCTTTGCGGCAGACACGGGACGTGTCAATTCGGGTTATCCCTTGCTTTCGTGGGAAGAAAAGGGCGAAATATCCGAAATGGTCGGCGATGGCTCACAGGCTAATCCGTATAAGATTTCAAACGTATATCATTTAGCGATTGTTTCCGAAATGACGGAAACGGACGGCAAGTATTTTGAACTTACAAACGATATAGATTTTGGCGGCAGTGTATGGAGTGAAACTGTAGGAACGGCAAACTCTCCGTTTAAAGGCAGCTTCAACGGTAACGGCTATGCATTCAAAAATTACAAGGTTAATGCCGTACCGAATATGGCAAAAGGTATTTTCGGAGTTGTCGGCGGCAATGCCGTAATTGAAAAGACAGGAACTATAGGTTCTTCGGCAGAGCTTAGCATTGATGGCTGGGAAACGGCTTACGGCGCTCTCATAGGCAGACTTACTGACAATGCAAGGGTTTCGGAATGTTACAGCAGAAAAGCGTATATCAAAACAAATTACGGCGGCGGCAGATTTAAATTCGGCGGCGGTCTTATAGGAACTATAGATTCGGCAGCGGCAATGGTTACAAACTGCTATTCCGTAGGCAGCGAATTTGTAGGCGATATTGATAACGATGCCGGTTTGGTCGGCGGTGTTATATCGGTAGACCCGGTAATCACAAACTGCTACACAGATATGTATCTTGTAAGATTCGGCAAGGGCATGGGCAAGAACACAACGAATTGCTATTACGTTGCGGACGCTCCGTGGCCGGGAACAAACCCGACCGATTCCGCAGGCTGGTATGCCGGAACAAAGGTAGACGAATATACCATGAAAAACAAAGCGGCAGATTTGGGCAGCGCATATGTAAGGGATATCACGGCGGAAAACAGCGGATATCCGATATTTACGTGGCAGGCGAAATCGGCTGAGATTGAGGGCGAGGGAACATATGCAAATCCGTTCCTTATCAAGTCAAAGGCAGATTTGGCATATGCGTCGATAAATACAAATACAGAGGGTATATATTACAGACTGGAAAATGATATTGATTTGGGCGGCGAAGTATGGGCAACGTATTTCGGTGCGCTGGAAACAATACCGTTCAAGGGAGATTTTGACGGCAACGGTCATGTAATAAGAAATTACAATATAGAATTGAACTCGGATATTTCGGCGGGCTTGTTCGCTTATGTGAGCGGAGAGGCGTATATCCACGATTTGGGCATTGAAAACGTCAAGGTTATCTTGAAAAATCAATACAGCTGGAAATCAAGCGCAGGCGCTTTGGTCGGCAAAATAACGGACAATGCGGATATTGAACGCTGTTTCGTAAAAAATGTTGATTTCAGCGCAAGCTTCACAAGAACAAGCGAACTGGGCGAGATTGAAAACGGTGGCGGTATGGTAGGATTCGTATACGGCGAGGGTGTTGAAATAAGAAACTGCTATTCGCAGGGCTACAGCGAAACCGTTGCGTCCGGCGGACTCAAAATCAATAACAATGACGGCGGTCTTTTGGGAAGAGCCGACAATGCCGGCATGATTGAAAACTGCTATTCCGATACGACAATAGGCCGTATATTGGGGTGGATACCGTCAAAAAACTGCTATGTAAATTCAAACGGCGCAGA
The DNA here is from genome assembly GCA_934792465.1 of uncultured Clostridia bacterium. Taxonomy (GTDB): domain Bacteria; phylum Bacillota; class Clostridia; order RUG12999; family RUG12999; genus CAKVOK01. The sequence goes on from CAKVOK010000003.1 coordinate 85,647, forward strand.
ATGGCCGGACGGATACACATGGCCGGGACTTATAATGTCGGTAACCGGAATAGGCTATAATTGGAGCAGCGACTTCATTCCGAATAATGATATAGGACCGTCGCTTAAGTGGGAAAATTCAAACGGCTACAGACAGCTTGTTCCCGGCGGAAATATGAGTATTTCGGCACGTCAGGCAAACTATATGTTCGGAATAAGCGGCGCGGAAATCCTCACGGGCAGAGAACACAGGGACGGAAGTACGGTGCTTAAGCTCCCGGCAAATCAAACATTGAAATATCCCGTTGATTTAACGGCGGGCGAATATTACAGAGTATCTTTCAAAGTAAAGGCAGATACAAAAACCGATATTTCATGGTCGCTCGGCGCAAGAGATTTGGCGGCGGAGCTTCGTGACGCAACGGCTGACAACGCATGGAAAACAAAGGCTGTTCTCGTAAAAGCGGCTGAAAGCGGCATACAAAATCTTGCTATAGGCGCAGCGAACGAAATGCTTGTTGATGATGTTAAAGTGATGAAAGTAAATGCAGATACGGAAGCTGCGGCACTAAACGAAAGCATCGACTTAAGCTATCAGAAGCTTGACGTTATAGATTGCGATATAAAGCTTGACCAAACCATATGCGACGGTATAGAGGTTATATACAACAGTGAAAGCATTGACGAATACGGCAGACTTACGGAAAAAAGACCGATAGGCTTCGGGACGCTTGAAGAGCAGTTCGCAGCAACGGCGAGAGTAGATGACATAACGGTAAGCAAAAGCATGAATGTCAAAATCGTTGAGCGTGAACCTATAGATATACTGGATATGGGCTTGCTGGATTCGGCAGGCAACACGGTATACGGCATTGAAACGGCGGCAAGGATAGGCACGGTTGAACTGGATATTAATGCAGAGGGCAAAAACGCTGTGCTTTATGCGGCACTTTATAAAAACGGAAAGCTTGTAAACCTCAAAACGGCAACGGTTTCGGGAACGGCGGCAGTGCTTAATATGCCTGTTGAAAACGCAGACAAAATTAAAATGTTCGTGCTTGAGAAAAATACTGCTGCACCTCTTGCAAAGGTCGAAGAAACGGGAGATATATTGTCGGACAGCGCAAAGGTTACAATCCGCACGATAGGCGACTCGATTTGTCAGACATATGAAAACAATACACCGCTCAAGGGCTGGGGTCAGAAGATAGGCAATCAATTCACTTCAAACGTAACGGTTGACAACACATTGTCAAGAAGCGGAATGAGCGCTTACGAATTTTTGATGAACGAGGAAAACAGATTCGGCAAGCTTATGGCAAGACTTGAAAAAGGCGATTACGTTTTAATTCAGCTGAGCCATAACGACAGAGGGAAAGGTACAAAAGACGAATTCCGTCTGTATCTTAACCAGTTCATTTCAGGAGCAAGACAAAAAGGCGCAACCCCTGTTCTTATAACCCCTCCGGACGAGTTTTATGCGGCAACGAATACAAAAGCGGCAGACGGTATTCATTATGTTGCGGAATCCAAATTGTTGGGTTATCCGGATGTAATGCGTGAGCTTGCAGCGGAAAGAAATGTTCCGCTTATAGATTTTAACAGGGAATGTCTTGATTTAATGGCAGAAGTGGGTCTTGACGGCATAAGAGAAACAGGATATTTCATCGGAACGGATGCAGATCCGCTCCACTTCACATCGGCAGGAGCTGAATGGATTGCCTCGTCAGTTGCCAAAGGGCTTGAAAAACTCGGACTTCCGATTGCAAAATTCATAAAAACAAATGACCCCGACCTTTCGGGAGTGAATGTACTTTCGGCAGAAAACGCAACCTTTAAGGTTGCGTCTTCCGCCGGAACAAAAACGGCAAACGAAGCTGTTGACGGTGATATAGTAACGGCTGTGGGTATAGGCGATTACAACGGTGAGCCGATTTTTGACATAAACGGCGAAAACGGCGGAGAATATATTATGCTCATGACGGCGGAGGTAAAATCGCCGGTCCGATGGAGCGTGTCAAACTGAATTATGAGTTTGGCACGGTAATGGATGCCGATACCGTATATACATACGGTACGGGAACATATCTCAATAAATCCGTTATACCGTGGCCGGAGGGACTTGAAATTTTTGTCAGCGATACGGGAGAAAGCGGCACGTGGAGCATGGTATACGGTGCGAATAGCCTGAAAGGGAAAATACGCACCGAAAAACGTCCCGAAACGCTTATTGATGCGAGGGGAGGAAAAAGAACATATTATGTATTTCCTTTTGATGAACCCGTTACGGCAAAATATTTGAGAATAGGTATAAAAGGTATTAAACCTTGGCTCGGTGCTATCAATATTCCCGAAATAGAAATTTTCGGCAGTGCGGAAAATCTTGAAGCACAAAATTTCAGAAAGATTACGATGAACGTGCCGGATACGGCAAAAGCAAAAATTTCGGGAACAGGCACGGCAGGTGACAGCTATGCGCTTTCGGGCAGCGAGGTAAAGATAGAAGTAACTCCTAAAGATGAATATCGGGTGAAGTCGGTTAAATTAAACGGAAATCCGCTGCGCAGAAACGGTACGCAGTACGGCTTTACAATGCCCGATGAGGCTGTAACCGTTGATGTGGAATGTGAGCTTAAACCTGAGGAAAATACGAATTTGAAATTGGTATCCTCGTCTGTTGACGGAGGAAACGCAGTTTCGAGAGAAACGGTTCCGGTGATAACGTTTGATTTTAATTTGAAAATCGGTGATGTGAGCCGCAGTATGATAACGGTGAACGGCAAAAGCGATTCGGGACTTGTTCAGCACGCTTTTAAAGATGTACTGAATCCGACAAAGCTTCATGTAGTGCTGTTCGGCGACAAGCTTGAACCGAATACGGCATACAGGGTTGCCGTAAAAGATACATTGAAATCGTCGGGCGGTATGCCGCTTTCGGGCGAGGCAGCCGAGTATATAACCACTTCTGCGGATTATAGCGGAGTTGCGGAAAATAGTCCGGGATACACATGGAACAAAAATATAAGTGCGGTATCAATAGACAGATACAACAGCAACGACAGCGAATGGCAGCAAATCCCGGCAGTTACGCAGGAGCTGCGAGATATGGGAGAATCAGGCGGCGAGGGCGGTCAGTGGATGCAGGCTATAGAAGCCGATAATGTTGACGGTCAGCTTTTGTTCGGCGGTGTTGATATCGGCAGTATCGTCCGTTCAACGGACGGCGGAAAATCGTGGCACAGAAGTGCGTCGGGATTTATGGCGGTAGGCTGCGTCGATATTAAAATCGACCCGAACAACAAAAACAGAGTTTTGGCTATAGGTTCTTGCTCAAATTCTGCGGTTTGCGGAATTTATCTCTCGGAGGATATGGGAACAACGTGGAAACAAGTTCATTCATATATATTCAACGGTCAGCGTGATACAAGAAAGCAGATTGCATGGGATAAATCAAGCTACAGCGAGGCTTTGGGCGGCAGCAGGATTGCGTATTGGTCAAATATGTATAATCTTGTGGCACCGAATGAAAGCTTTGATCAGACGTGGGTTAAGCCGAAGTCAGACAGGGTAGGCGGTCTTTACAAAACAACAAACGGCGGCAAAAGCTGGTTTCTTGTAAATTCGGAGATGTCGGACAGCGTTGTTGAAGTAAATCCTCTGGACGGCACGGTTTATGTCGGCAACAAGAACGGATTTTTCAGAAGTACGGATGGCGGCGTAACCTTCGAACAGATTATATCGGGTGAACCTATTATGGGGCTTGATGTTATAGAAACAAGACCGAACAATGTTTATATTAACAATAACAGCGGAGTTTTGGTTTCCGAGGACGGCGGCAGAACCTTTGAAGCAGTGCCGGCAATAGGATTTCCGAGCAGACACGGTTATGAGCTGGAAGATGTAAGAAATATAACGAGAGATTTGGCGATAAGTCCGGCAAATCCGGATTATATGCTTGTGGACAGCCGTGATTATATCCATTACAATAACCACAGATATTTCAGCCATGACGGCGGCAGAACATGGACGGAATGTGTTGATGACAAGTCAAAGGATTTCTTCTTCAACCACAACCGTCAGCATCCGTTCGCATGGCATCCGACTGATGAAAACAAGGTATGGTCCTTGGGCGGCGACTGGATAACCTCCAGCTCGAACGGCGGCGAAACCTTTATCTGGGACGCCAACGGCTACTGCGGAACACCTCCGGGCGGAAGATTTAATTTCAATCCGTACAATACCGATTTGATATTCGCGGGCGCACAGGATTTGCTCGGAATATTAAGCACAAACGGCGGCTATACGTGGAAACCGATAAAACCGGAAAACGGCGGTGGATTCGGCTGCGCATACGGCTCAGTTGCATTGGACGAAAACACTCTTGTGGCGGCAATTGCAGACGGCTGGTATGAGGGCAGAACCCTGAGAGTAAGTACGGACGGCGGCGAAACTTTCGGCGGGCCGGGACTCGAACTCAAGCTCGGCTATGCAAGGCGTGCAACGTCGTTTTGGTTATCACCGAGCGACCCCGATACGGTAATCGCCGGAGAATATATAAGTCACGACAGGGCGCAGACCTGGAACGAAATGACGGGCTGCAATTTTGTTCTTGCGGTGAATTATTATCATAATAAGGAGCTGTGGGGACTTTACAAAGAAAATCATGAAGAATACATCGTATGTTCTTACGACAACGGCGAAACGTGGTATCCGTTCGCAAAGAGCATACTTGATGATGCAAGAATTAAATATGATGAGGCAACAAACTATATGTATGCCGAGGGTATGCACGTATGGGATTTGGAATATGACGGCATAAACGATATTTTGTATTATATTCCGGGTCACAGAAATACGGGCATGACGATTATAAAGATTAAAGACAACGAACAGATTAATATCGGCAATAATGCGAATATGTCGGAAAAGACGGGAGCGAGATTTTTCCATACAATGGCGATAGATCCGAGGCATCCGGAGATTTTATATACGGGCTGCTACGATACGATTCGCCAGGATACGGCGGTTCAGCGTTCATGTGACGGAGGAGAAACGTTCCAAACCTTGACGGCAGAGGGAGCGTCAACATCAATCGTTAAAACAGGACCGAGTGCAGGTTCGGGAGTGGAAACGCTTGTTGTTCATCCCGAAACAGGTGATTTGTGGATGTGGGCGAGTGCGGAAGGTATTTGGAAATTCCCTGCACCGTATAAAAACAGCAAATAGAGAAAGGATTGAAAAGCAATATGAAAAAAACTTTAAGTTTTTTGCTTGTAATTTGTATGATGATACTGTCGCTCGGCACGGGCGTTGTTGCGGCAGGCAGCGGAACAAGCGAAGCAGACCCGATTTTAATCGGAACTGCCGATGAACTGAAAGCACTTGCGGCTGAAATTTCGGCTGACGGAAACGGAGGAGCCGGAAAGTTCTATCAGCTGACGGCTGACATAGATTTCGGCGGTGCGGTATGGTCATCATACATAGGAACAAAGGATAAACCGTTTAAAGGTACTTTTGACGGAAACGGAAAGGTAATTAAAAATTTTACTGTTAATATTCCGGCAGAAACTGCCAGCGGCATTTTCGGTATAATAAGCGGAAATGCATATATCCATTCGGTGGGAGTTGAAAATGTTGTCGCAAATTATACAGTCGACTTGTGGCAAACAGCATACGGCGGCTTGGTCGGCAAGATGGAAAACAACTCAAGAGTTGAAATGTGCTATGCGAAAGACGTGAAAATCACAACACAGTTCGGCGGCGGACAGTTTAAATTCGGCGCAGGTCTTGTCGGTCATATGCAAGACCCCGGTACAGCCGTAAGAAACTGCTATGCAACGAATATTACATTTGTCGGCGAGGTTGACTACAACTCGGGTCTTGTCGGCGGTATTTCAAAGGATAAATCATCTGTAAATCCGAACGGTGCGGTTATCGAAAACTGTTATTCGGATTTGACATTGGTACGAAGCGATATAGGACAGGCGAGCGGAGTAAGAAACAGCTTTTTTTCCGCCGATGCTCCGTGGCCTTTTGAAAATCCCGACAGCGGCGACGGTTACTATGCGGGTACGAAAGTAAGTATCGGTACATTGAAAAACAAAGCGGCAGACTTGGGCGATGCATTTGCCGAGGATAACGGAATGACACTTAAAAACAACGGATTCCCGATTTTGAGTTGGCAGGTAGATACCAAAGAGGGAACGGGAGATGCGTCTATAGAATCCTCAACGCCGTCAAACGGTGCGGAGGGAATATCGCCGTTTAATGTAACGGTAACTCTCGTTACCGACAGATATATCAAAACGGCAGACGTTCTTGCGGACGGCGGTATGGTTGTAACACCGGCGGCGGAATTTAGCGTAGCAGACAGCGGAAACGAATATACGGATACCGTAAAAATCGTATTCGCTCAGCTTGATTTCAATACGGAATACACGGTAAGCTTCGGCGAAAACGTAAGAACAATAACAGACGCCGGCGTAACGGGCAGCGTTACATTTAAGACAATGGCGGACCGCCCGTCATTCGATGTGGTTGAAACAACTCCGTCAAACGGTGCGGAGGGAATAGAGAACGAGGGAACGGTAGTTAAAGCGTCATATTCTCTTCCGATAGATTTTGATACGGTTGACGGCAATATATCTGTAACACCGAACGCTTCTTTTGAAGTGAAAAAAGGTGCGAATGATTTTGAAATAGAAATTTCATTCACGGAAAATCTCGAACCTTTAACACGGTATACAATTGATTTTTCATCGAATGTAAAATCAATTTACGGCGATGAGGGTATAGCGTCAAGTATGAGCTTTACAACAAAAAAAGGCTTTGTAAACCTGGTTAAAAACGGAGATATGGAGAACACCTCAAGACTTGCCGATTTTTATACCTCAAACGGCGATAATGCGGGATTTTTGTCTTTTGTTTCCGAAACGGAACTCAAGGGCAAAACAAACAGCGTTTTGTGTCTTAGCCCGGGGTGGGGCGACCAGCCGGTAAATGCGGTAAATTCCATAACGGAAGCAGGCAAATATTATATGTCCGCATGGGTTAAGAGCGACGAAGCACAGAGAATAAGCATGACTACGTATATAGCGTCAACGGACACATGGTCTACGATATCGTATGACCTCGAAGCAGGCAAATGGACGTTCCTCGACAGAGAGATAGACATAGCGGCGGCAGCTACGGAGGTTACAATCCGTGCGGTTGGCGGCAAGAAAATGTATGTGGACGACTGGAGCATTTACGATATAAATCTTGCACCGAGTGCGGCACCGGAAATCGTATCCGCTACGGTTGAAAACGGAGCTGTCAACGTAAGTCCGAGAGGATTAAATGAAGAAATAATATTCAATGTTCCCGTAAGACAGGGTACGTTAAAGGATATAAAATTCTCGAATAATTCCAAGATAAAGAAAATTGATTTCGACGTAAGCGACCTTAAAAAATGTACGGTAGAATTCAATTCTCTCGACAACGGTGCGGATTACACACTGGATTTGAGAGCCGTTAAAAGTATGAGCGGAGAAGCTCTTTCAAACGGAATTATCAGATTCAAGACAATAGCGGTAGAAGAAAAAGATGCGACTGTTGTATCGACCGTTCCGGCGAACGGCGCAGCGGGAATACGCAGAAAGGATATTAAAATCGAAATTGTATTCGATTTGCCGATAGAACCCGATTCGGTTTCAAATATCACGGTAACACCGGATATAGGCGCAGCCGCAAAGGTGGAAAACAACGACCTTACAAAATGCATTATAGATGTAAACAAACAGCTTTTCAAGAGCAACACCGTTTATACGGTGAATGTACCGAATACGGTGAAAACAATCAACGGCTATTCGGCAACACCTTACAGCTTTACATTCTCAACAATTAACGAAGCAGACACCGTTAAGATATTTAACGATGCAAGGGGCGATGCCGCTGCAATGAAGATTGCCGTAAATGAGATTTATGAGGAATTTGAAAACAAAAGTATTCCTTACGAATACGTAAAGGCAAGCATTGCGGCAAGCGAGGATAAAATTTACGAACTTCTTGCGGTATCGGCTGAGGCGGCAACCTTAACAGAAGTTGAAAACGCCTTAAACGGTGCGTCACTTAACGTTATTTTGTCAAGCGACAAAAAAGAAGAGGGAATGAAAAAAATTCTTTCTTCAAGCGGCGGAATTTTCAACAAGGGTACAGAAAAAATTTATAATACATGGCTTACAAATGAAGCTCAAAACAGCGTTGTATCAACGGCGGAAGCAAATAAAGACAAACCGTATACGGAATTTGTTAATACCGTAACCGAAGATATAATTTGCAAAAGCTTTAAATGTATAGGCGGCGCAAAAGGCATAGAAGAGCTTCTTAAAACATCTAAAGACAGCTTCACGGATTCAAACAGTATAGATGCCCTGTTAAAAAAAGCGGATGAAAGCGGCAACGCTGACAAAATATATGAAAGACTTCAGGGTATTGCGCCCAACAGCCTATCTGAAATCAAATCAAAGCTGTCAGATGCCATAGATGCCGAAAAAGACAGCAATAACGGCGGCGGAAGCAGCGGCGGAGGCGGCGGCTCAAGCTCGGGTTCGGTCAGAGGCAGTGTAAACGGCGGTGTTATTTATGCCGAAAAACCGAATACGCAAGAAAAATCCGATGAAGTATTTACAGACTTGGGCGGCGTAAGCTGGGCAAAAGAAAGCATCATAAGATTGTACGACAAGGGTATCATAAACGGAAAAGGCGAAAAAGCTTATTGGCCGGACGATACGCTGACACGTGCGGAATTTGCAAAAATGGCGGTTCTGGCAAGCGGAGGACTTATAAACGGTGCAAAGGCGGACTTTGCCGATGTAAGCACTTCCGACTGGAGCTATCCGTATATAGCAAGCGCATACGAAATGAACCTCATTTCGGGTATGGGCAATAATATGTTTGGCGGGAATATGTCCATAACTCGTGAAGATATGGCGGTAATTCTCGCAAAAATGGCAGAAAATGCCGGAATGAAAATCACAGGAAATGCTGCGGACTTCAGCGATTCGGCAGAAATTTTCGATTATGCAAAAACGGCTGTTTCATATCTCAGCGGCATCGGTATTATCAACGGTACGGGCGGCGGCAAATTCAGTCCGAAATCTTTTGCGACACGTGCCGAAGCGGCTGTTATATTCGACAGATTTTTGCAGGCGCAGTAATTTATTGGGATGAGAGGAGAAGAACGCATGAAAATTAAAAAGCTTTTGGCATTTTTGATGTCGGCGGTTATGCTTATGGCGCAAATTCCGGTACTGGCGGAAGATGAGGCAAATGCCTTTACCGTTATATCAACAACGCCTGCGGACGGAACGACGGGTGTATCACCGGCAGACTTGCAGGTTGATATTACGTTTTCCGATGCGGTGGATACGAGTACGTTAATACAGGGAAATATATCGGTATCGGGAAATGCATACGGCGCATTTGTTTCAACCGGTGAAAAAACGGCAACGGTATACCTTAACAGAATGAATATATCCTTAGGTACAAAATATACAATAAAACTCAAATCGGGTATAAAGTCGGCGGACGGCAGAGAGCTTACCGAATATTCATTCAGCTTTACAACAATGAAAGATGTACCGAACTATCGTCAGATTACAAACGGAGATTTTTCGGATTCGAAAAACCATTACGGCTTGGATGCCGAGGCATGGAACAATATAAGTATAATAGACGACGGCGGCAATAATGTGCTGAAGTTTACCCCGGGCTGGTCGCAAGCGTCGGTAAGACAGCGTGTATATGTAAAACCGGGAAAAACTTATACGGCGAGAGCAAGGGTTAAATCGGATACGGCTCAGGAAATATGGCTCGCTATGGACTGGATTGTTCCGGGGAATGCCCAGGATTATTACTGGTCACCCCGCGAAACAGTACCGGCAGGGCAGTGGACGGAGCTGAAATACAGCTGGACAATTCCGGAAAACGTTGACCAAAACGTAAGAACAATTAAGCAGTGGATTGCGGCAGAAAATGCGGGCGAAACGATTTATGTTGACGATTGGCAGTTCTTTGAAGAGGGAAACGATGTTGAAGCTCCGACAATAGGCGGCGGCGGTTCAAGCGGATTTACTGCGGTAAGTGAAACGGAAGACAATGTGGCAAAACTCAAGGCTTTCGGCATTTTGCCGGCAAACGCACAGCCGGCAGGCATAATAAGCCGTATCGACCTTGCAAAAATCCTGCTTAATCTTGTAGGGCTTAAGGCTGTTCCCATAGCGTCGGAACCGATTAAATTTGTTGATATTGACAAAGATGATGTAGATACGGTTTCTGCCGTTTATCTGACAGACCTCATGAAAGGCTGCAGCGATACGGAATTTGAACCGTATGAATCGGTAACGGGCGACCAGGCGGTAAAAACGGTTTTAACCGTTATGGGATGGGCACCCGTTGCGGCGGAACGCGGAGGATATCCGAACGGATACAGGCAGCTTGCGGCAGAACTCGGTTTGCTGAAAACGGAAATAAATCTTGAGGGCACAATTAACTATGAAAAATTCGCATCAATAGTAAACGAAGCTTTAACGGCTGAAATGCTCTCAACAAAGCAATATACGAGAATACCCGATGAATATGACCTTGTTAAGGGCGGTACGCTCATGGATACCTACTTCAAATATGAAAAGGGTATCGGCATTATTGAGGCAACGAAAAACAGCTCAAGCAGCAGACTGAACACAAACGAAATCATAATCGGCGGAGAAACTTATAAGTGCGATGCGGATTTGACGGATTACCTCGGATATAAGGCTGAATTTTATTACGATACGGAATCCGATAACGATAAACCGAAAATTCTGTATATCTGCAAATTGGCGGAAAGCAATCAGATTGTTGAATTTTCAACATTCGACAGCTACGTAAGCTATAAGGACGGTACATATAAGGTAACGGACGGCGAAAATGACAAGAGCAAGCAATATCGTTTGAACAAGGATAAGAAATTAATAGTAAACGGTCAGTATAAGGATTCGTTTATGGATGTTGAGGAAAGCTTTGTTCCTACATACGGTTCGGTTAAGCTCATAGACAGCGGAAACGGTTATTCAACGGTTGCGATTACGGATATTCGGACGATTTTGGTAAGCGCTGTGGACACCAAGGAAAAAATAATCTATGATGTAAAAGGCAAAACTCCCGTTGATTTATCCGACTGTGAAGACCTTGAAATAAAAGATATTGAAGATGGAACGTACGATATAGGAGATATTGAGAAATTCGCTGTTCTTTCGGTTATAAAAAGCGAAAACGGCAAAAGGGCAAAAATATATCTTTCAACCGATAGCGTGACAGGTACGCTGAACGGATATGAAGATAACATAAATTCTTATTTCGTTATCGTGGGTGATAATTATTACGGTCCGAACGTAAGACAGAGTATAAAAACAGTCAACGGAGCATTCACCGAAAGTGATTTCACATCGGGAATGAACGGAACGTTTTATAAGGATTACCGCGGCAATGTTGCGGCAATTACAAGCGGAACGGCATCCGGCGGAGTTGGGTATCTTGTAAATGCGGCTTTAAACAGCAGCACTATGGAGGGTACGCTGGAAATTAAATTATTTGACGTCAGCAACAAGATGCTGAATTTGGAATGTGCCGACAGCTTAAGGATAGACGGAATGTCGATAAAACGTCCGAGCCAAGGTCTTGAAATGCTCTGCAACGGAACGAGCAGCGTTGTTTCGCAGCTTATACGCTATAAAACAGACGGCAGCGGAAAGGTAAATTACATTGATACGGCATACAACAAACTTCCGAACTGTACTGATTACAGAGCGGTTGCTCCGTCAGAAAGAGAAACGGCGGACAGTTTCAGAGTAACGTATTCGTCTATATTGCCTCCGAATTCCACAGGCAGCCCCGAATCTATAAACTTCAATGCAAATTCGAGAAACTTCAACGGCAAGGCGCAGCTTTCCATGAAGCCTACAATCTTTATTGTACCGCTGAATGCCAAAGACAGTGACGATGTAAGGTTCAGAGTGACGGAAGACTATTGGGATTTCGGTGAAAACTACAACATAGTTGCGGAAACCTATCAGGTTTCGGGAAATACTTTGATTACGGATTATGTGGTTGCATATCTTAACGATGACCAGTATAACACGGGACATCTTTCCGGTGTTAAATACGGCATTGTAAATAAGATAACGCAGGTAATGGGCAACAGAGAAACACCGGTAAGCAAGGTTGAGCTTCTTGACGGCACAATACTTTATGCGGAAAACTTAAGCGACCTCGACGGTGCGTCGGCGGGTGACGTTATTTCGTATGATGTTGACCATGAAAATTATATAGTGGAATCGGAAGTAAGCGGCTCAAAGCAGTATGCAAAGGTTGTATTTGACGCGTCAAGAAAAACGATGCTGAGAGATAATCCGCTCGGCGGTTTCAATGACTGGAACAGAATTTACTACGCAAATGTTTACGAACGTCAGGGTTCTGAGGTAAGATTGGTATCTCCTGCGGTTGACCTTGCAAGTATAAGGGATATGCATGAAACGGATATAGTAAGCTTAAGCAATGCGAAAATTTATATGTACAATTCCGAAACAAATAAGGTTAAAGCAAGCAACACAAGTGCAATTATGGATTATCTGAGTGCCGGAAACGATTGCACAAAGATACTTATAATATCGAGAGAATCGGTAGCAAATACGGCATTGATAATTAAGTAATTTTAAAGGGAAACAGCGGCGTGCCGAAAGATTTATCGGCACGCCGACCGGTACGGGGAAAAGAAAAGAGGAAAAATGAGCAGAGAATATTTTGAAAACAGAATTAAAGAAGTGACCGAAAATCACAAAAAGGTTATTTCAAGAAAAAATACGGCAAAATTCAGTATAAACGGTGTGTTCAACCGCTACAAATATCCGGCGCTTATGCGTGAGGATATTCCGCTGAACTGGAGATTTGATTATTCGTATGAGAGAAATCCCAAATTTTTGGAGCGTATCCGCGTAAATGCCATAATGAATGCAGGTGCGATTTATCTTAACGGTAAATATGTTTTGGTTGCGCGTGTTGAGGGCAACGACAGAAAATCATATTTTGCGGTTGCCGAAAGCGAAAACGGTGTTGACGGATTTAAATTTCGCAAAAAGCCGATTGTTTTGCCGAAAGCGGCGGAGATTGATACAAACGTATACGATATGCGTCTGACCCGACATGAGGACGGCTGGATTTACGGCTTGTTCTGCAGCGAAAGAAAAGACAAGTCGGTAGACGATACATCTTCCGCTGTTGCAAAGTGCGGAATTGTAAGAACAAAGGATTTGGACAATTGGGAAAGACTTCCGGATTTGATTTCTCCCAGTCAGCAGAGAAACGTTGCACTTCATCCGGAATTTGTCGGCGGCAAATATTTGCTTTATACAAGACCGTCGGACGGATTTATAGATGTCGGCAGCGGCGGCGGAATAGGTGCTGCGTTTGTGGACAGCATGGAAAATGCCGAAATAAAAGAGGAAAAAATCATTGATGCAAGGGTTTACCATACGGTAAAGGAAGTTAAAAACGGTGCCGGAGCACCGCCTATAAAGACAAAAAAGGGCTGGCTGCACGTGGCTCACGGCGTAAGAAACAATGCCGCAGGACTGAGATATGTGCTTTATTGCTTTATGACGGCTCTCGACGACCCAACAAAGGTTATACATCAACCGGCAGGATATTTCCTCGCACCAAAAGGTGCCGAGCGAAACGGCGACGTTTCCGGCTGTATCTTTTCAAACGGTGTAATAGTAGACCCGAACGGCAATATGTTTGTTTACTATGCATCGTCCGATACAAGACTTCAGGTTGTTTCGACCACTGTTGACAAAATGGTGGACTACTGCATGAATACTCCGGAGGACGGACTTACAACGCATACAAGTGTTGAAAACATTTGCAATTTGATTGATGCAAACAAAGATTATTATAAAGAGGATAAATAAAAATGTTAAAAGCACACGATACAAATTCGGAAATAATAATGAATCACTTTGAGGATATGGAAATCGGCTATGCTTTTCACGATATAGACGGAACACATTCTTTAATCCGTGAATGGCCGCCCGTTATGAGCATTTGTCTTTATGATGTTATTAAAAACGGCCTTCCCGAAGACTTTGACAGCAGGGAAAACGAAAAAAGACTTATTGAACAATGCGGAACGGAGGTTTTGCCGGAAACTGACAGATTTTGCGTTGAGTCCGCAGGTTTATCGGCACTTACCCAAATGGAATGGGCGATAAGGCGCGCAGTTGAAGAAGGCACTGTTAAAATAAGCTGTGATATGAATACAAATTCGGAAATCATAAAACGAATCTGGAACGGTGAGGAAATTTTTGACGAGTTTGAAGAAACTGACGAAATGCGGGAAATGCTTGCCGAAAAAACACCCGGATTGTTTAAACTGTATGAGGCTGTACTCAACGGATACTGCCGTGATAAAAACCTTAAAAAAGCAAAAGAAAATCCGAAAGATTTTCTCGTTCCGGGGTCTATGGAATTTATGAGGTTTTTAAATGAACATGGAGTTAAGAACTATTTTGTAACCGGCGCCGTGGTAGAAAAGGGTATGGGAATGCATGAGGAAGTCGAAGCACTTGGATATAAAATAGGCAAAAACGAGCTTGTAGAGGATATTCTCGGTTCAACATGGACTGAAAAGATGCCCAAGGAAACGGTTATGAAGAAACTTTGTGAAGATTTAAAGCTTGACGGTAAAAATATTCTCGTGGTGGGAGACGGCAGAGCCGAAATTTTTTCGGGTGTCGGGATGGGTGCTCTTGTTATCAGCCGTCTGCCAAAATCGGCGAAATATCAAAGAAAGCTGCATAAAAAACTTGGCACAAACATAATTGTAGAAAATTATATGAATAAAGATTTATATAAAATTTTTTTATATGCCTGATAAACAAAAAAGTTAAAAAATATAGTTTGGTCTACATTAACAAAAAATCCATGTATCACATGGGTTTCAGACTGTCGGGAAGGGGCTGTTATTTTGCCACAGTCCCTAAATCTTAAAAGTAAAATATTTACAAAAATCACCGCAATAACTAAGTCAGAAGTATATCAAAAAGACGAAAAACCGCCTAAAACAGACGGTTTTTCGTTGTATCAACAATTGAGTTGAATTATGTCTTTGCACGCTGTATTTAATACAATTCGGCAAAATTAACATTTTAGCAAAAATAAATACTTTGTTTTAACTTACAACACTGATTTTTATATGGCTATTTTATTCCCATTCCGCCATCAACAAAGATATTCTGTCCTGTAATGTATTTTGCACCGTCGCTGCAAAGAGTTTTTATAATCTCAACACAGTCCTCGGGAGTTCCCCAATAACCCATCGGAACCTTAGACTTTACCTCATTTGCATATGCGGCATTGCTTAGTGCTGCTGTATTTCTGTCTGTGTATATTACACCGGGAGCAACCGAATTTACGGTTACACCGGTGTCGGATAGCTGCAAAGCCAGCGACATAGCCATTGATGTAAGTGCGGATTTAGAGGAAGAATAAACAAGCATATCCGCATGCGGCTTCCGTTCCTGGACGCTGCCAATGGTAATTACTCGTCCATTGCCCTTTTTTACCATGCCGGGAATGTATTTTTGCATTAAAAGCATCGATGCCCTTAAATTACAATTTATTTGCTCATCAAACTCATCAAGCGTTATATGCTTCCAATTTTGTCTGTATTGTATTGAGGCATTCAATATCAGAATATCTATGTCAGAAACTTGTTCTCCGATTACTTCGGCACAATCCGCTTTTCGCAGATCGGCTTTAATAAGAGTGCAGCTGCCGCCATTATCTTCAATTATTTTCTTTGTTTCATGCGCCTTTTCATCATTTCCGGCATAATTAATAAATATTTTACAACCACATTGCGAAAATGCAATTGACAGAGCTCTTCCTATGCCCCTGCTGCCGCCGGTTATCAGTAATTTTTTGCCGCTTAAATTTATACTCACTTTTTTCATCTCCTGTTTTTATATTATTAAATGAATTCGTTCTGTATGTAAGAAGCACACAACGGACTTTCTGCTTCGGCAGAATATGAAATCTCATAATTGCAATCAAGAACGGTAATTGTATTATCAGCTTCATTGGTACAGATAATATAATTACCTATTATCTCAAAATCTCGTGGAGATTTTCCGCCGCACGAAACTATTTTGCATAACTTCAGAGTTTCATCGGCTATCTCAAAGCATGCAATTGAGTCGTGTCCTCGATTCGAGGCATATACTTTGTTTTTTATGCACTTGATTGCAGCAGCGGTACTTTCCCCGCTGAAACTTTTGGGGAGAGTACCCTGCTCATCAAGAAACGATAAACGGCCGTCCTTATATTTATACATTGTAACAGTGGAGGAGAGCTCATTTACACAAAATAAATATCTGCCGTCCTCGGAAAAGGTCAAATGTCGCGGTCCGTTCCCGTGTTTTGTGTTAATTGCACATACAGGGTTAAGTTCTTTATCATATGTTATGATTTTGTCCATACCCAAATCTGTAACCAAAATATATTTATCATCGGGGGAAACGGTGACAAAATGCGGATGGGCCGATGCCTGCCGATTTGTGTTTATACTGCATCCGTGATGAATAACAAGCTTATCGGGCAAAAGTATTACGCTGCCCGAAGTATAATTGGTAACATATATTTTTTCCTCACAGACGCATAAATGGCAACCAACCGCACCTTTTGTGGGAAAAATCATACTTTGATTTTCAAGCTTTCCGTTTTTTGCAATATCAAATGAAACAACCCCGCTGTCAGTCGAGTTTTTAAACGGTCGGCGAAGAACTGCATAAAGCTTGTTGTTTTTTATAGCTGTATACATAGGTCTGTCAAGTTCGGTCTTTTCCATAAATTTCAAGATGCCGTTTTTGCAGAATGTGTATCGGTATATTCCGCCGCTTTTGCTGCATGAGGATATGTATATATTACAGGGCTGTTTGTGTATCATTCGGATCACCGTTTCTTGCAAGGTTATATTCTTCCGACCAGTCGAGTTCTCTGTATTCCTTGCCCCTATCGTCTGTTTTTATAAATTTCATAAGCATATCAAGCATTTCTTCTGTCCATGTATTTCTGTCGATTTGAGCGGTAGTAAATTTATTCTGGGTAATCATTTCAAACCCGAATATATCTTTCACTTGCGTTTTTGCCGCACCGTCAACAACCTCTGCAACCAAGTGACTCGGTATAAACAAAACGCCGCCGCCGGCACCGAAAACAATATCACCCGGCAATACTATTGCGTTGCCTATTCGTGTGGGAGTATTAAAGCCGGTCATGATAAAATCACGTATGGGTGTCGGGTCGATGCCGCGATAATAAACCTGAACGCCATCTACCTTTTTCATCTGTTCAGTGTCGCGTATTCCGCCCCAAATTACGCCGCCTCCCGTTTTTGTTTTCGTTTTAATTGCGGTTGTAAGATTACCGCCAAGAAATGTACCCTTGTATATTTTATCATACATATCTGCAACAACCACGTCGCCCTCTACGAGAGAATCAATAACCCATTGGTTATAATTTCCTTTGCGTCCCTCTTGCATTCCGACAGCAAACATTGTGTCGTGAAGATCGGGTCTTGTGGGAGCAAATGTTGCGGTAACGGCTCTCCCTATAAGCTTTCTGCCATCATCGTGAAGTGTTTGAAGTCTGCCTTCAAACTGACTTTCGTATCCTTTTACAAAAATGGGTTTCCAAACTTCTTCCAAAGTAAGTCCTCTCAACGCTTTCAGATATTTATCGGCAACCTTGGGTCTGCCGTCATCAAAGCGTTCTCCGTGCCACTTATCTGTTATTGAAATTATTTCTTCTTTTACGTTAAAATGCATTTTTTATCTTTCCTTTACTGTGTTATTTTATTTAATGACTGCTGAACAATTACAAAATGCACTCATATACTAATTTTTTCGGCATTTTGTAATTGTTCAAG